>NZ_JBFAIR010000047.1:0-71427 GCF_040654815.1 Streptomyces sp. NPDC050619
CGCGGCATCCCGGCTCCTCTGAAGTGTTCAGCTCGTCTCAACTGAGTGTAGACAGCGAGCTGAACCGGCCTGACGCCGATGAAGGGATCTTGCCGAGAGACTGTGCGAGATGGCTGTATGGCGCAGACATGGCTGTCTCCCCTGCCTGCGATGAGCGGCAGCGGCTTCGCGGAGCGGGTGACTGCCGGCGATCAGAACGCGCAGTCGCCCTGCCTCGACAGCCTCGGTGAGCTGCAGGCGAGCGGCGGCACGGACGTCCGTGCCCGGATCGGCGCCGGGCCCGCCGCCGAGGAGCTTGATGCCGGCCTGGTCCCCGCGCCCGAAGCCCGCGATGGTGGCGATGCGGGAACGGTCCGCCACGAGTTCCACGGAGACGTCCACCGCCTCGTCGGTAACCACCAGGTCGGCCGCCGCGCGGACGCCCGCCGGTGCTGCCGCCCGCACCCGGTCGGCCAGGCCGGACCCGTACGCGATCGGGACAGCTCCCAGCTCGCGCAGCAGGTCGTGCCTGGCCGGGCTTGCCGGTTCCAGGAAGGTGGCGCCGCGCTCGACCGCCGGCTGCACCGCCGTCAAGCCGACTCCTCCGGCCGCGCCGTGGAGCAGTACCGTCTCGCCATGGGTGACATGCACACGGGTATGCCACGCGGCCGTCGGCGGGAGGCGGGAGGCGGGAGGCGGGAGGCGGACCGCAACGAAACGCCCGTCTCATGCAGGCCGCGCGAGAGGTCTTCGCCGAGCTCGGCTGGGACGCCCCCGTCTCGGAGATCGCCCGTCGAGCCGGAATCGGCATGGGCAGTCGGGCGGTCTGCTCCTCCCCCTGGTCGGGAGGCGCAAACCGGGCAGGTGTGCTGCGCGCCGACTTCACCTCTGCCGACATCCCCTTGGTGCTCGAACACCTCAGCGCACGGATCCGCCCGGCACGTCCCAAGCGAGGTCCAGCCGCTCAAGGCCGGTAATGATCACATTGGGCTGCCAGCTCAAGGTGCTCACGTCGGTTCGGCGCAGGTTCGGGAGACGGGCAGCGATCTCTCGCAGTGCGATTTTCACTTCCAGGCGGGCAAGAGGGGCACCGATGCAGAAATGCTCGCCGCGCCCGAATCCCAGGTGTTGCCCGATATCCGGTCGATCGAGCTTGAATTCAAACGGCTCGTCGAAAAAGCGATGGTCATGGTTGGCCGCAGCAAAGCACAACTGAAGCACATCGCCGGCCTGAATCGTGGCCCCGCCGAGCCTCACGTCCTCGGTGGCGACGCGGAACAACCCCCGCGACGGCCCGGCGTAGCGCAACTCCTCCTCGACCACCTTGGCGACGAGTTCCTTGTCGTCAACCAACTGCCTGGCGAGCTGCGGATGCTCGGTGAGCCGCAATGCCAGGGTGGACAGCAGGTGCCGTGTCGTCTCGTTACCGGCGATCACCAGCTGACTTACCACCGACCTGAGCTCGTCGTCGCTCAGCTGTGGGTCCTCGGCATCGCTGGCTTCCATAAGCCTACTGAGCAGATCGTCTCGCGGTTCGCGCCGACGATCGACGATCATCTGCTCCAGGTACTCCGTCCAGTCACCGATCCAGCGCCATGCTTCGTCGCGCGCGGACTCATCAAGCGACGGTAGACGCGCCGCCAGCAGCGCCCAGGACCATTTGAAGACGCGGTCCCACTCATCGAGCGGAATCCCAAGGATGTCGGAGATCACCGTAATCGGCAGCGGTGCGGAGAACGAGGCGACGAAGTCGCCGCTGCCTCGATGAACGAAACCGTCCAGCAGACTGGCTACCCTCTGCTCGATGATCGGCTCCCAGCTCGCGACCGCTCGTGGCGTGAACGCCTGGTTCGCCAGCTTTCGGATCCGGTGATGAGTCGGCGGATCGGTATTGATCAGCGCCGGATGGTCGTCCGGGGCGCCCCTGGGGGCCAACTCGGCAGAGTGAGCGGTAGGGAGCGCCTCGAGGATGACCGCGGCATTGCTGAATCGCTTGGTGTCCCGGAGAACCTCGCGGACCTCGTGATAACCAGCCACGCTCCACCGCCCCGAGTGGGTGTTGAAGAACACCGGGTCCTGATTGGCGACCGAGGCCAAAGTTGAAATCGGATCTGCCGTGGCCTCGGGCGAGAACGGGTTGTAGTCATCTCGGACAGGGCAACGTGTCGCTCCGCGCGATGTACGGGAGACTGACATGCATCCTCCTTGGCTCGGTGCTGATCGACAAGGTCGTGCGCTTTGCCTTTGGTCCTGATCGGGGCGATGGTCCGGCCTTCCCCCGTACTCAGCAGGGTCTGGCGGTTGGACGTCGCGGTGGATTCGCAGCGTCGGCAAACGCTCTCCGCAGCCCTGTTGCCGCCAGGACCGGGACAAGCATGAAGTCCGGGGTATATCACTGCCACCCGCATGTTCATTGAACGAACGACCTCTTGGATTACGGGGGCGTCATCCAACCTGCGAGGATTGGCTCGCGGAGGCGGGCGCGGCAGACGCAGCGGCCTGTTGTGTGAAGGTCCAGGCGAGGGCGAGGGCGAGGGCGTCAGCGCCGCGTGCCAGCAGGCCCGCATCGACACCGACGGCGGTGAACGTGGTCCCGAGATCGATGCACCGTCGCGCGAACGCGGGGTTGGTCGTCAGCACGCCGGCCGGTTTGCCCGCCGCGCGTACGCGGCCGATCGCGTGCTCGACCGCCTCGATGACGGTCGGGGCGTTCGGGGCGTTCGGGTCTCCGGGGTGGCCGAGGCTGGCGGCCAGGTCGCTGGGGCCGATGAAGATCCCGTCCACCCCGTCGACGGACGCGATCTGCTCGATCTGTTCCAGGGCGTGCCGCGATTCGACCTGGACGAGCACGCACAGCTCGGTGTGCGCGAGTTCGGCGTAGTCCTGGACGCGACCGAACCGGGTGGCCCCGGTCAATGCTGCCACGCCGCGGACACCGATGGGGGCGTAACGGGTGGCGTCGACTGCGGCGCGCGCCTCTTCGGCCGACTCGACTTGCGGAATCAGCAGCGACTGCGCGCCGACATCGAGGAGCCGTTTGATCACGGCAGGGTCGTTGACCGGAGGACGTACCACGGGCGCGCAGCGGTACGGGGCGACCGCCTGGAGTTGTGAGAGCACGGTCGCGATGTCGGCGTGCGAGTGTTCGGTGTCGAGAAGCAGCTCGGAGATTCCACTCGGCCTGCTCGGGGTCCTGGTTCTCATAGAGACCGGCCGGTGAAGAACAGCGGCGGTCCCTCGGTCGGGGAGCGGACGATCGACTCGCCGTTGTTCATCCTCGGGCTGCCCTGGCGCCATAACGGCCCGAGCAGGTTCGCCGAGGTCGGCCTGTCCTGGGTGCCGTTGTTCATCAGGGCGACCAGCGTTGACAGGCCCAGCGAACCCGCCATCAGCCTGACCTCGTTGTGGCTGGGCGTGGTGAGCCGGCCGAGCCTGGTCACGATGTCCAGCGCGGTGTCGAACTCCTTCTCGGTCAGCCGCACTTCGCGGGCGAAGTCGTGCAGGTGCCGCACCAGTGCCTGGGTGATCTCCTTGACGCGCGGGGTGTCGGCCCGCTCCGTCTCGGCGAGTACCGCTGCGGTGAGCTGGTCTTCGTCTTGGATGATCACGTCGGCGTCTCCTCGCAACAGTCGGCTGCCGGCCCGCGGCTCGCACTGCCAGGCGAGTATCCGAAGGCCGTCCGGCCCGCACAACGCCGCTGTCCATCCAATGAACAGCGAGAAAATGATCAGCTGTTGCGGACCTTGGTAGGGCGCCAACCGAGGAGGCGGGACATGCCGAGACCGCTCGCGATCACAGACGGAAGCACCGCCTGGTGCTTCACCGAGTCAGTGCGCACGACCACGGACAGCGCCGCTACGACCCGGCCCTCGCCCTTCACGATGCGCGTGGCCACCGAGTCGGTACCGGGAGTCAGTTCTCCTCGCACCGTGGCCGTCCCGGTGCGACGGCAGTCGCCGATCTCCTTGCGCAGCACCTCCGGTGCCACGATGCTTCGCGACGAGTACTCCCGGAGCTCGCCCGACAGCACGGTCTCGATCAGCTCCGTACCGCCGTGGCTGAGCAGCACCTTGCCCACTCCCGTGCAGTGCAGTGCAGTGCAGTGGAAGCCGACCACCGACCTGGGAGACGAGCTCGGGTGCCTCCGGCGCGGACAGTCTCTCGATGATCACCGCTTCCTGGCCTTCCAGGACCGCCAGTTGCACGTGCTGGTGGAGCGCGGTGTAGAGATCCTCGAGGAACGGCTGGGCCAGCGTGCGCAGTGATTCGGTGAGCGGGGCCGGCGTCCCGAGTTGCCACAGACGCAGTCCCACCGTGAATCTGCCGTCCGGCCGACGATCCAGCGCGCCGAAGTCGGTGAGTTCCATGGCCAGTCTCCGCACGGTGGCATGCGGCATGCCCGTCTTGCGCACCAGGTCGGCGAGGCTGAGCGCACTGTGCCCGGGCTGGAACGCGAACAGTACTTCCAGAAAGCGATGTCCATTCAATGAACACAGCCGTTCCCGGCGGCGCAGGGTGTCAGTCAGGATCCGGGGTGCCAGTTCGTTGCCGCCGACGAGCAAGAGGAGTCCATCAGTGCCTGCCACCATGCCGGGTCCGCGCATTGCCATCGTCGGGGGTGGCATCGGTGGTCTTGCCGCCGGTGCCTTCCTGCGCCGCGCGGGGTTGACGGTCACCGTCTACGAGCAGGCGCCCGCACTCACCGAGGTCGGCGCCGGGATCGTGATGGCCCCCAATGCCGTACGGCTGCTGCGGCGCCTCGGCGTCATGGACCGGTTCCTCCGCCGCGCCGTACCGCTGGACTGGGGTTGGGAGTTCCGCCGCTGGGCGGACGGCAGCGTGCTGTCGGTGGAGAAGCTCAGCGGCGTGTGCGAGCGGCTCTACGGCGAGCGCACCTATGGTGTGCACCGGGCCGACCTGCTCGACTCGCTCAGGGCGGCCGTGCCCAGCGAGTGGGTACGCCTGGGCGCACGCTGCACGGCGGTCGACACACACAAGGACGTCGCGCTGCTGCGCTTCGCCGATGGCAGCCAGGCCGAGGCGGACATCGTCATCGGCGCCGACGGCGTGCACTCCGTCGTCCGCAGCGCCGTGACCGAGCCCTCGCCGCCGGCGTATTCCGGTATCTGCGCCTTCCGCACGATCGTGCCCGCCCGAGCCGCCCCCGACTTCGCCCTGCGCCCCGCCCAGACCCTCTGGCTCGGACCCGGACGGCACTTCGTGCACTATCCGGTCGCCGGTGGGCAGGCCGTCAATGTCGTCGCCTTCGCCCCGGCCGGGGATCACACCGACGAGTCCTGGAGTACGACGGCCACGATCGAGGAGTTCCATGCCGAGTTCGCCGACTGGGATCCGCGGGTGACGGACCTGATCACCGCCGGCGGTGTACCCGGGCGCTGGGCGATGCTGGACCGGACGCCACTACGGCGTTGGAGTCGGGGCAGGATCACCTTGCTCGGTGACGCCGCGCATCCCATGTTCCCCTTCTTCGCCCAGGGCGCGGCCCAGTCCATCGAGGACGCCGCGGCTCTGGCGCGCTGCCTGGCCGCGGATGCGAACGACCCCGAGCAGGCGCTGAAGCAGTACGAGGCGGCGCGGATCGAACGCACCACACGCCTGCAGGAGATCAGTCACGCTCGCAGAGAGATCAACCACCTGCCCGACGGGCCCGAGCAGCAGGCGCGCGACGCCGCACTGGCCGAATCCGATCCGCTGGTGCGCAACGGCTGGATCTACGGCTACGACGCCGAGGAGGCACCCACCTCGTGAACGACAACACCGACGACACAGGAGTTCGTGCTTCCCGGCGGACAACCCGCGTCCCGTGACCGCCCACAGTGTGCGACGGCTGTCGTTCACACAGGCACAACCGGGCTCAGCAGGGATCAGCACCTATTCCTACGCGCGGTTGGAGCAGGGGCGTGCCCCTGTGTCGAGGTCGGTGCTCACCGCTCTGGTCCGTGTCCTGCATCTCGATGTCGACCAGCGTGACCACCTGTTCGAGCTGGCCGCGAGTGGCGCTTATGAACCCTCTGGCAGCCGCTCTGCTCGCCGACTTCGAGCGGGTTCCGGAGAAGAAGCGCAACTACGCCCGGCTGCTCTTCACCGCCCCCGGCTTCCGGGAGCTTTACCTCTACTGGCGGCCGCCAAGTGCCCTGGCGACCCTGAGTTGACCGCACTCGTCGGCGAACTGTCCATGGTGTCCCGATGTTCGTGCACCGAGTCGGGCGACCTCCTCCCGGCGCAGCCCCGGCACCCGCCGGGGCGCCCCGGACTCGGGCAGACCCACTGTCCGCGGGCTGAGTTGGGCTCGGCGTTCCTTGAGACGGCACGTGCCGGCTTCCCCACCACTGTCCGAAGTCCTTGTCCTGCATGGAGAGTTCATCGACCAGACTGGACTGGTCAGCCGCAGATCGTCCGGGCATTTGGCGGCCCACATGCACAGATGGGACACGCATCCACGGGCGACCGCACGCCAGTCCGCGTACAGCGTCCGCATGCAGCGCCGCGGTAACGGCACCTTGCGGGGGCCGGTGCCGATCTGGCTTGTCCGCGACGGTGACGAGTTGTACGTCCGCTCCTTCCGAGGTAAGGGCGGCAGCTGGTGGCGCACGGCCGGCGCGAGCCACGAGGGGCACATCCGCTCCGGCGGCGTCGCCAAGAACGTCACGTTCGTCGAGGTGGCGGACTCCGAGACGCAGCGCTTCCACGTCGTGCCGCCCGTCGCGCTGCTCATCGTGGGCGCGCTGCTCGGTCTCGTGCCGACCGCTCCGTCAGACCCAACTCCCCGCCGAAGTAGGGTTGTTGCTCTTCCTCCCTGCGCTGTAGTACTGGGAGAGCCTGACCACTTCCACTTCCATGCGGGAGATCCGTACAAACCTGCGCGGGATCGTCCTGCTCAGCACGGCCCTGGTGATCCTCAACGACGGCACCGCGCTGGTCATCTACGGCCTGGCGGTCGGTATCACCGTCGGCGAGGAGCACCTCACCCTGCCGCACGTCGGAGCGCACAACTCATGGACTGACCAAATGACGAATTTGGTCAGTCCATGTAATCTCAAGCAAGGAGGTATGAACGCATGGAGATACAGAGCGGCAGGGAACGCCGGGCTCTCGTGGTCGGGCTCGGCATCAGCGGAATCTCAACTGCCTTGCGGCTGCGTCAGATCGGATGGACGCCAGTCGTCATCGAACGGGCCCCGGCCCGGCGCACCGGCGGGTACTTCATCGCCCTGTTCGGTGGCGGCCGGCCCCCCGCGCAACGCCTGGGCATCCTCGACAACCTGAGCAACCGAACTCCCGCGGGGACCGCCCAGTACGACTTCGACCGCGCCGGGAGCCGTCAACGCGGTGCCCTCAGCTATACCGACCTGCCCGGTACTCCCTGGATGACGGTGCGCGGCGATGTCGAGGAGGCCGCGTTCGCGGCACTCCCCGACGACGTGGAGATCCGTTACTCGACCGTGCCGACCGATATCGCGCAGGACGCCGACGGCGTGGACGTCACGATGACGGACACCACGGACGGCACCTCCGTCACGGAGCGGTTCGACCTGCTCGTCGGCGCGGACGGGCTGCGCTCGACCGTGCGCTCCCTCGTGTTCGGACCGCCCAGCAAGTACCTGCACCGGATGAACTACATGGCGGTCGCCTACAAGCTCCCCGGCCCGCTCAGCGAACTTCATCCGGACGACGGCGCCACCCTGTTGGAGGCGAACCGGTCGCTGTGGATCTTCCCCTTCAGCGGTGGTCTGCAGACGGTGCTGCTCAGTTACCACACCGACGACGTGGACGCCGAGTTCAAGGAGCCGCCGGCCCAGCGCGTACGCGCGGCGTTCGGTCCCGAGCCCACCGGCCACTTGCTGGGCGAGGTGCTCGACGCGGTGGACACCGCCGAGGACCTGCTGTTCGACTCGGTCGAGCAGGCACGGATGGACACCTGGCATCGCGGCCGGGTCGTACTCGTCGGCGACTCGGCCTGGTGCGTCAGCCTCTACGCCGGCATGGGCGTCTCGATGGGGATCACCGGGGCGGACCTCCTCGGCACCCTGCTGGATCGCCACCCCACCGACGTGCGCGGCGCCCTGGCCGCGTGGGAACAGACCCTGCGCCCCCACGTGGACGTGTTCCAGCAGAACGGTCTCGATCAGCGCGCGTTCTTCGTCCCCGCCAACAACAAGGAACTCGCTGTGCGCAAGGCCATAGGCCTGGGGATGCGGATCCCAGCGGCCTCGCGCCTGCTGAGGCGGATGGTGACCGGCAACAAGGCGGGTCTGCTCAAGGACCATGACCTCGCCCTGGCATGAGGCCCGTCGCCCGCCGACGGTCTTCTCCGCTGACAGGAAGGAAGCGACGATGACAGTACTGGCCGAACACGACTCCGCCACAGCGGCCCGGATTCTCGCCGCGGCCAGGGAACTGGTCCTCAAACGCGGCGTCAAGGGTCTGACCGTAGCCGAGATCGCGGAGAAGGCGCACGTCGGCAAGGGCACGGTGTACCTGTACTGGGGCACCAAGCACGACCTGCTGTTCGGGCTGTTCGCCAGGGACTTCCTGACGTTCCTGGAGGGTGAGATCCAGACGCTGCGCGCCGACCCCACCTCCTGCCGTCCGCGTCGGCTCTTCCCGCAGATCGCCCGCAACGCCGTCAACTACCCGTTCGTACGCGCGTTGCAGACCGGCGACGACGACCTGCTGGGCGTTCTCGCCCAGCATCCGCGCAGCGTGGAACTGCTCGGCCTACTGGGTCCCACCGCGCTGATGTACACGGTGCTGCCGGTGTGGCGCGAGCACCGGCTGGTACGAACCGACTGGCCCCTCGACGAACAGGCCTACGCCGTGCAAGCACTCATGACCGGCTTCCTCAGTGCCGTCACCGGGCCACAGGCCCCGAGCGCCGTCACGGTCGACGACCCCGACAGGGTCATGGCCGCAGCGGTGACGGCCCTGCTCGGCCCCGACGAAGCGAGCCCGGCCGAGACCCGCGCGGCCGCCGAGGAAGGCCTGCGGTTGCTGCGCGAGCGGCGCGACGCTGTGCTCGCCCTGATCGCCACCTGACCCAGGACGCCACACAGGCAAGAACCGGAGCGTTTCCGGTTCGAGTTGAGAAACCACGGAGGCAACACCATGACCCAGACCACCGGGACAACTCCCGTGAACGACACCGTCATCGACCGCTACATCAGCATCTACGACCGTACGGCGTACGAGCCCGAGGCGCTGAAGGAGCTCGAGTCGATCTTCGCACCGGACGCCACCGTCGAACTCGCCGACGGTATGGAACCCGTGACCGGTCTGCCCGCGATCATGGCGGTGTACGGAAAGATGGCCAAGAGCATGGCCGACAGCAAGCACTTGTGGACCGTCACGGAGCTCGACGACGGCAGGCTCGAGTGCCACTGGATCCAGGCCGCCCGTGGGACCGACGGCCGTCTGATCGGCCAGAGCGGCATCGAGCACGCCACCGTCAACGCCGACGGGCAGATCACGCACCTGATCAACCGCTTCGTGCCCGTCGTCGGCTGGTTCTGAGGACTACCGGCCCATCCCGATAGGGAACCATGACCACCCTGCGGACCCGGGCGGCGGGTACTACGGCGACGTCATCGACCGGACTGAGACAGACAGCGTCCAGGCGCCGGCACGGGGCATCCGGCTCGATTGCGGGGCGGCGAAGAACGAGTACGGCCGACCGGGCACGCACTGGTCCAAGGACCGGCCGCTGCGCCCGTAGAGATGACAGAACAGGCGAGTCGACTTCATCCCGCCCACGCAGGTCCTCGATCAGCTCCATGGACAACGCCCGGATCGGCCGTCCTACAGATCTCCCCGTCTCGAGCCACCGCGCCGAGGTCACCACCGCGACTGGGCTCGCCCGGAGGGGGTGGCTCAATGGCCATGCCCACAAGAGGGGGCGAATCACCTCCGCTCCCCGGAAGAGACTGGAGGCATGCGCGACCGGCGGGAGGAGTCCACACAGTGAGTGGCACTGACGCCGACCTGAGCACCACCGTCGGCTCGGCAACGGCCGTCGCGGCAGCATCCATTGCCGGCCACGGCACATGCGGCCCATGTGCCGACATCCCGAAGGTGTCGAATGACTCATTCCACCCCGCTCGGACCCCCCACCGCCCAGTCGCGGCCCAAGGGCATGGACGTGTTGCACGTGTGCTCCGTCTACGAGTCGAGCGGACCGGTGGTGAGTGGCGCCAAGACGGGCTACAGCCCCACGGGCGGGGTGCAGATCCATGTCGGGGCGCTCGTACGCCACTTGGAGCGTCAGGGCGTCGGGCAGACCGTGATCACCTCGTACAAGCCAGGAGCTCCTCGAAGGCAGCGCCAGGGTGAGCGCACGCTGGTGCGCCGCTTCGGCGTTCCGGTGCGTCGATGGCGTCAGATGTGGGCCCTTCCCGCAGCACGTGCGGCCTCGGACAGGAACACGCGTGTGGACCTGGTGCACGTTCATCCCAGCGCCGACCTGGCCGCGCTTCCCATAGCCATGATGGCGTCACGCTTACACCGCGCCCCTCTTGTCGTGACCCTCCACAGCAGCGCGCTCTACACCATGCGCCCTGTCGGTCCTCGCCTGACGATGCTGAAGATCCTCGGTTGTCCGGCCGAGGCGGTCGCTCTGCGGCACGCCGCGGCGATCATCGCGCTCACGGACCGCACCCGCGATCTCGTGGTCGGGTCCGGCGTCGATCCGGCACGCGTGCACGTGCTTCCGCAGCCCTACGACCAGGAATCCTTCGTCGGCCCCTTCGACGATCCGTTTCCCGGCCTACCGCGGCCGCGGATCGTGTTCATCGGCAGGTTCTCGCGGGAGAAAGGCGTGGACGTGCTCCTGGAGGCGTTCTCCCGGATGCGGCGCCCCGCTCAGCTCGTGCTGATCGGTGACGGCCGGGCCAAGGGCCACATCGAGGCCTCCATCCGGCGGCTGGGCATCGGCCGGAACGTCACGGTGACCGGCTTCATGCCGCATCGCACCGCGGTCGCGGCAATGGCCCACGCCCAAGTCGTCGCCCTGCCCTCCCTCTTCGAGGAGGCCGGAACCGTGGTCGTCGAGGCCATGGCCCTCGGCGTCCCGCTCGTGGCCTCGGACGCCGGCGGGGTCCGGCAGACGGCGGGAGGCGGCAAGGCGGCGCTCCTGGTGCCTCCCGGTGATCCCTCGGTGCTGGCCGCCGCTCTCGACGACGTACTGGGCGACCGCGACCTGGCATCCCGGCTCGCCGGGGCCGGTCGGGCCCAGTCGGCCGGCCGGGACTGGGGCACCGCGGGCGAGGAGATGCTGGACATCTATCGAGACGTGCTCGCCCGCCGACCCATCAGATGATGCCGAAGCATCAGGTGATCACGGCCGAGCCAGGGCGCCGGACCGGACCATGTCGCCACCACGGACATCGACGCGGAGGCACTCATGACGCGTACGCCCGAACGGTCTTCCTTCCTGAACATCGTCGCCCACCAGGACGACGACCTCCTGTTCATGAACCCGGACATCGGCGAGGCCCTTCGCGCGGGCGCCAGGAACACGACCGTGTACATCACGGCCGGAGAGGCGCATTACCGTGCGTCGGACACTGCCGTGGGCCCTTTGGCCGACCAACAGGCGTGCAAGAGGGGCGGCGACGACCTCCTGGGACGCACGGCTCCCGGCGCCCTGTCCCGTGGGCAGTACGTCGACTGTCGGCGTCGCGGGATCCTGGCGGCGTATGCGGCGATGCTCGGCGCCGATGTCGCCGATGTCGCCGATGTCGCTGATGCCGCTGACGCGCGGCCACTGTGGGAGGCGCGGCCCCTCGCTGTCGGGGGCGGAAGACTCGCCGAGCGGTTCGTCTCGGCCCTGAGCCCGGCGGTGTCCCTGGTGTTCCTGAATCTGCCGGAGAACGCCGACGGCGGCGTCGAAGGCGGTCCACAGGCGCTGCGCCGGCTCTGGAGCGTGCCGGGCGCCGTCGTGCGTACGGTCGGTGCCGCGGGAAGCCTGCTCGGTGACCGCACGTTCCGCTACGACCGCGACGGGCTCGTGGCAGCACTGCTGTCGATCATGACCTGGGCACGGCCCACGGTCGTCCGTTCCCTCGATGCCTGTCCCGACACTCGGTACCAGGGCACGTGGGAGTACCACGACCACACCGACCATGTCATGACCGGCCTGTTCGCATCCCGCGCGGTGGAAGCCCACGACTCGTCCGGCCGGCGTCGCGGGCCCCTGCTGCTGTCCTACCGCGGGTACAACACAGCCGACAGCCCCGCGAATCTCCGCGCCGGCCCGGTGCTGGACGGGAAGTCGGCGGCCTTCTGGACGTACGCGGCCTATGACACGGAGGTGCACCCGGCCAACCATCATGAGTACCGGGCCTGGCTGTCGCGGATGTACTACCGCTGGCCGTTCGGCAACGCGTGGGCCGAGACCGACGTGGCCGGCGGCATCCACGCCTTCGCCGTCGTCGGGAACGAACTGCGTGTCTGGTGGCGGACGTCCGACAACGACTGGCGCACCCAGGGACTGGGTCGACCGGCAGGGCGGATTCTCACGCCGGGCGTCTCGGCATGCCGCACGAGTGACGGGGCGGTGTCGGTCTTCGTCCTCGGTCACGGTCAACGGCTCGACGGCGCCGGAGCGGCTCCCCAGGTGTTCTGGGTCCGTCTCACCGACGGGGAGAACAGGCGCCCGGTGTGGCGCGATCTGGGCAGTCCCGGCCGGGGCGGCTTCCACGAACGGCACGTCGGGCAGCCGGTGACCTGTGTCGACGGCGACGGGCGAGTCCATGTATACGTCCGCACACCCGATGGCGGACTCTCCGGCCGCAGACAGAGCGACAGGACCGCTGACGCCTTCGACGACTGGACGTTCCTGGGCGGCTCCGGCATCCAGCACGAGCCGGCCGCCGTCAGGAACCGAGAGGGCGGGGTGGATGTCTTCGCGGGGAATGCCGGCGGGGGAATCCTGCACTGGCGCCAGGATCCGGCGGACCCCGTCCCGCGTCGCCGGCCGGCCCTCCCGTCCGCCGACCTGTGCGGCTCACCCACAGCGGTGCTGGGCAACGACGGGCAGGTGGGGGTCCATTACCGCGTCGCGGGATCGGGCGCCGTGTTGTCGCAGCACCATGACGGAGCGACATGGCGGGCGGGGCCGGTACGTCGCTGCCCTGACGGAATCGGTCCCTTGGCGGCGACGGCCCCGCCCGGCGATCCTCGTGCCGGCGCTGTCCTGCTCGTGAGCCGTGACGTACGGGGCGGCGTCAGCGCGTTGCGCGTGCGCCGCGACGACGAGGGCGAGGACGGCGACGGCGACCGCGGTGCGTGGACCCCTCTCGGATCCACCGCGGCAGGAGAACCCACGGCGTTACTGGACCGGCGCGGCCGTGTGCACGTCCTCGTTCTCGGGACCGACGGCGCGCTGCACACCATCGAACAGACGCATCCCGCCGCGGAGTTCGGGTTCGGGCCATGGCGGTCGGTCCCCGCACACCCGGAGAACGAATCGCACAGATCGTCGAGCATCGGCATACGGTTCAATGCTCCGTCATGAAAGTACGTCAGAGCCGCGGCGAGCGGAAGCCCGTTCAGAATTCAGCGCGCGTAGTGCTTCTGGGCCGCTTCACGACCAACGTCGGCCTCTTCATGGTGATGCCCTTCCTGGCCGTCAATGCCACGCAGCAGGCCGGGCTCACCAGCATGCAGACGGGTGCACTGTTGGCGGCGTTGCAGTTCACCCGGCGCGGTCTGGGCATACCCGCGGGGTGGGCGAGTGACCGTTTCGGAGCGGCCAGAACTCTCACGGTCGGGCTGCTGATCGAGGCGGCGGCGTATCTCGCGTTCGCCGCGGCCGGCAGCGGCTTCTGGGCTTGGCTGGTCGCCGCGTCGTTGCTCGGCGCCGGGGGCGCGCTGAACAACAACGGTTCGCGGACCATCGTGGCGGCCGGTGCGTCCGGCGGGGTGGCGAGCGCGCTCAGCCGGTACTACGTCTCCATCAACGCCGCCGCGCTGATCGGTCCTTTGATCGGCGCCGCGTTGCAGGCCGGCGGATTCGCGCGCGTGGGCTTCACCGTGGCCGCGGCTTTGCACGTGGTGTTCGCCGCGGCCACTGCCGCGCTGTTGCGCGGCATGCCCAGGCCCGCGGCCGCCTCGGTGCGGGCGTCCGACATGGCGGTGGCCCTGCGCGACCGCCCTTTGATGCTGTACTGCGGTCTGATCGTCGGCTGCTGGTTTCTGGTTTCCCAGTACCGGGTGGCCCTGCCTTTGACGATCGTGCACCAAGGGCTTTCCTCGGCGGTGCTGGGTCCCCTTACGATACTGAACGCGGTCGTGGCGATGGTCGCCGTCTCCCTGATCGCGCGCCGGATCGACCGGTACGGCACATCGGGCAGTCTGAACGCGCTGAGTCTGTCGGGGATCGTGCTGGGCGGCGGGTGGCTGCTCTGCGTGCTTCCGGGGGCGGGTCCCATCGTGGCCGCGGTGATCGTGACGTCCGTGGGCGAGTCGCTGTTCTGCGGGGTGGTCGACGCGATCGTCGCCGGATTGGCGCCGCCCGGCAGGCTGAGTCTGTATCTGGGGTACTCCACCATGGCCTGGGGGGTGGGCGCCGTGCTCGCGGGCCTCGTCGGCGGCGGTTTCGACGCGGCGGCCAGGCACGGTGTGCTGCCGGTGTTCTGGTGCGTGATGGCAGCCGTGGGGATCGTCACGGCCGTTGGCGTACGGCTCGCCCGGCGGCAGCTCGCTGACGCCGTGTCACGGCGCCAGGATCACCGCAGCGCGTCTGCCCATGAGACCGCCCGGACCGGCTGAAGTGACCGGTCCCGATTCAGGTCGGCGGGACGGTCGTGACCCGAACGTCCCGCAGCGCCCGTTCGCAGCGTGCCGCCGCCTCCACGGCGTCCGCCCCCGTGGCGACGATCTGGCCCGCGACCCGGTCGTATCCGGAGCGCAGCGGCGGCACCAGGTCCCCGACCCGGATCTCCATCCGCAGGTCGACGTGGGGATCCGCCATGAGCTCCGGGGCGACGTCGATCGCGACCACCCGGCCGGGGGCGGGCAGTACGTGCCGCATGGCCGCGCCGCCCCGGGCCTCGGGCACGGACGGCAGGCCCTCGATGCCCAGGGGGATCGTGACCGCGTGGCGTGTCATGTCGACGCCGGTGGCGGCACGCACCAGCTCGCTCAGCCGACTGCCGCCGATGCGGTTCTGCGACTCGATGATCCGAGGGCCGTGCGCGGTGAGCATCAACTCCGTGTGCGCGGGGCCTTCCCACAGTTCCATCGCGTCCAGGAAGGCCACGGTCAGCCCGGCGGCCTCCGCGCGCAGCTCGGCGGACAGGCGTGCCGGGAGCATGAGGCCGACCTCGACGACGTCGTTCACCAGAACCTTCTCCGTCATGGCGAGCACCACGTGCCGCCCCCGCGCCGAGAGGGTCTCGACGCTGATCTCCGTTCCCTCCAGCCGTTCCTCCACCAGCACCGGCCCCGGGCACTCGGCGCGAAACGCCGGCCACTGCGCGGCGACCTCCCCCGGGTCGTCCAGCACCCGCACCCCCTGACTGCCGGCTCCGTCCGCGGGCTTGAGCACGGCGGGGCCGCCGCTCTCCTCCGCGAAACGCACGGCCTCCCGTACGTCGGACACCTCCCGGTGGCGAACCGGGCTCAGGCCGCACTCGTCCAGACGCTCCCGCATGAGCCGCTTGTCCTTGAACCGGGAGACGGCGAGCAGACTGTTGCCGCCCAGCCTCAGCCGATCGTTCAGCCGAGCGGCGGGAAGCAGTCCGTCCTCCGTCAGGGAGAGCACCCGGCACACCGGGCGCCGCTTCACCGTCTCTTCCACGATCCGTTCCAGGGCCGGATCGTCCGCCAGGTCGGCGTGCGCCACCCGTTCGCACAGTGCGGGCACCCAGGAGGGGTAGCCGTTCTCGCGGTGCACGAGCACCACGGGCACGCCCAGTTCGCCGGCCCGCGCCACCACGTCCGGGCGGCCGCCGAGGACGACGACGGCCGGGTGGGCGGGCGGCCCCGCGTACCCGTTCACGACCGCGATGCCTTCGCCGCGGTGCGGGGCAGCGGGCGGGCGTCGAGGCGGAAGCGGGACGCCGTGCCGGTCACTGCTGCCTCCACCTCGGCGCTGTCGCCGCCGCGGAAGCGGAAGCGGCCGGCGACGTGCTCGTAGTACGCGTCGGCAGCCGGGATCACCTGGCCCACCGGCGGAACGCGTTCCGCGTAGAGGCACGGGTCGGTCCCGATCAGCGAGGTGGCGGCGGTGATCAGGCACGGGCGCGGGAGTTCGACGGGCATCAGCAGCCATCCGCCGACCTCGGCGCTGTCCGGCTGCGCAGGCAGAACGGGCGGCTCCCCCGTCTGCAGGGCCCATTCCACGGTCATGAGGTCGATGCCGTGCACCTCACGCCACAGGAACGGTATCTCGGCCCCGCCGACCCGGCAGCCCACCTCCAGGAACCGCAGCCGCGGTGCGGCCGAGTCCTCGTCGGCGACGAACAGTTCGAGGTGGAAGACGTAGGGGTCCTCGGAAAGGGCCCGCAGCGCACGCTCGGTGAACTGACGCAGGTGCTCCAGCAGGCGAGGGTCGTCCACCTCGACCGAGCCGAGCGGGGAGCCCGTGGTGAAGGCGAGGCAGCTGTTGACGTACCGGGAGGCCCGCCAGGCACGCAGGTGCCGGCCGTCGAAGACGCCGTCGACGTGGAACGTCGGGTCCGGTACATACACCTGGACCAGGGAGGGCACCTTCAGCTCCAGGTCGGTGACGCCGTCCGGGCCGTCCAGTCGCACGACGCCCTGACTGGCGCTGCCGCGCCGGGGCTTGACGATCAGCGGCCAGCCATGGGCGCTGCCGAACGCCAGTACGTCCTGTGGGGAGTCGACGGCGGCGAACGCGGGAGCCGGCACGCCCGCTTCCGTGACGCGCCGGATCATGTGGTACTTGTCCAGGAAGTGCCGCAGTTCCTCCACGCCCCGTCCGGGGCACGCGTACTGCCGGCGCAGCGCGGTGACGGCGGGCAGGTCGCCCTCCTTGAACGCCACAACGGCCTGCGGCGCGCCGAACCGTTCGGCGAGCGCGGCCGTCGCGCCCCGCAATGAGTCCACGTCGTCCGTGCGCGCGACTTCCACCACCGCGGCCGCTTTCTCCGGAATCGAGCGCCGTCCCACATCGGTGGTGATGTAAGAAACCGCGTTTTCGTCGTGGTCTACATACTCCGAATATCGGGCGTACCGGTCACTCCACCGGTGAACCACGACGATGTGCCGGGAATAAGATTTCACCGCACGCCCTCTCGGTCTTGACTTCAATCCATGGGTCGTGTTCATGATTGTATCGACGAAGGAGGTCACGGAAATGGCCTATGAGTTTGCGCACGACTATGCGGAAGCACGTCGAAAATTTCTGGAGGCGGCAACCGCCGCGGGCGGCAGACTGCGCGCCTTCCACCATCCTGACCAGGCCGGACCAGACGGCGGACCCCTCTGTGTCGACGTCGCGGAAATTGGTCCCGACAAGCCCGACGAGGTGCTCCTGGTGGTCTCGGGAACTCATGGGATAGAGGGTTTCTGCGGCTCCGCCTGCCAGATATCGCTATTGGCGGACGACGGACCCGTGATTTCCGCAGGACCGGCGACGGGTTTCGTGTTCGTGCATGCGCTGAATCCCTTTGGTTTCGCGTACCAGCGGAGAGTCGACGACGGGAACGTGGACGTCAACCGGAATTTCGTCGAGCACGGCGGTCCGGCATCGAATCCCGACTACGACATGTTGCACGAGTTTCTCCTGACGGACGAATGGAACCGGACCACACCGCGGCGACTGCTCGGCTCCTGGCAGGACCTGGTCGGCCAGGTCGGCAGGAGGGCGGTGCAGCAGGCGGTCACCGGTGGGCAGTACCGGCACCCCGACGGGCTGTTCTACGGGGGGACACGGCCCGTCTGGTCGAACGACACCCTGCGCCGAATCGCCCGGGAATCGCTGGCGGGCGCGTCACGCGTCGGCTACATCGATCTGCACACCGGCCTCGGGGAATGGGGACAAGGGGAACCGATCTTCCGCGGCGGCCGCGATCCGTTGGCGCTTCAGCGGGCGCGGACGTGGTACGGCGAGGCACTGACCGTCTCCGAGCAGGGCACGTCCTCCTCCACGCTGATCTACGGCAACACCGCCCAGGCCGTGGCCGACGCCGTCGACCACAACGGCGGTCAACTGACCGCCATCACCCTGGAGTTCGGCACCCTGTCCGCCGAGGAGGTGCTGTTGGCCCTGTGTGCGGACAACTGGCTGCACAACAGATTCGACGCCCGTCAGGCGCTGGCGTCCGACCTCAAGGGCCTGGTCCGAGAGGCGTTCTCCCCCTCCGACCCGGCCTGGCGCACCGCCGTGACGGTCCGGGCCCGCGAGGTGGTGGACCAGGCACTGCGCGGACTCACCGGCTGACCGGGCGGCGCTCCCGCGTGGGCAGCGCCGGCCGCTGCCCACGCCGTTCACACCCGTTCCGCGCCGAGGCCGGCGAGGATCCGTTCGCCGGTCTCGGCCGAGTCCACGCGTACCAGGCACAGCACGCGGTCGCCGGGATCGGTGTGCGCGGCGAAGTACGCGTTGACGGCCGGGTCCTCGCTGGTCGGTCGGGACCGGTACAGGTCGACCGGAACGCCGGAACCGCGGACGACGCCCACCTCCGGTTCGAAGGGACAGGACGGCGCGGCCCCTTCGGCCACCTCGTCGGCCCAGGCCGTCATTCGCGGGTCCTGTGGTCCCGTCAGCGCCGGGTAGATGTCCCCGGTACGGCCCAGCGCGCGCATCGCGCAGTAGGCCACCGGGTTGTACGTCTTGAGCGCGATGACGTCCGGGAATCCGCGATCCGCCACGCAGGTCCGCAGCAGCCGTAGCCAGTTCTCGCGCAGCACGGTGCCTCGGCGATGCGCGCCGCCGACGAACTGCACCATCGCCTGGAGGCAGTGCGAGCCGTCGGACAGCGTGAACGACCGCGCGGTGAGCAGGCCCACGGCGCGGCCGGTCGTCCGGTCGAAGGTGATGAGCAGGTAGTCCGGGCCGGTGAGGATGTCCGGGCGCAGCTCGAAGAGCCGGGAGATCCGCAACTCCGGCAGGGCCTCGGCAAGCCCCTCCACCAGATGGCGGCGATTCTCCTCGCTGATGACCTGGCCGGAGCGCAGGGAGAGGATCTCCACGTCGCTCCGGGCCGCGGTGCCCTGCCGGCTGGGAGCGATCACAGGGCGCCGCTCGCGACAGGCCGGGGCGACTGTTCCGGGCCCGGGAGGTCGATCAGGTCGTCGGGCCTGCCCTGCACGGTCTTCTGGTGCAGCTCCACGAAGTAGAGCTTCCACAGCCAGAACACGTGACGCAGGTGCTCCCACAGCTTCGCCTCGTCGTCCGGCGTCTTCACGAGGGTCGCCAGGACCTCCCAGACGAAGTCGTCGTGGTCGTCCTCCAGGTCCGTTCCGACGTGCGCCCGCTGGCCCTTGACGTGGTCGTCGCCCAGCGTCTTGCCGAGGTTGTCGAGCCAGTCGGGCTGGGTCCTGGTCGTGGTGTACTCCACGAAGTACACGCTGGCCACCAGGGCGAGCGGGCTGTTCTCGTATTCGATGCCGTACTGGAGGTAGCCGGTGAGCAGCTTCGTCGACAAGAAGGGTTCGGTGCTGTAGATCTCGTCCTTGGACACGCCGACCTTCGCCAGATCCGCGGCGAACATGCGATCGTGCAGCATCTCGTCGTCGGTGTAGTGCGCCCACGCCTTGGCCCGTACCGGGTCGTACTTGGTGAAGTGGATCAACGCCAGGGCGTCGATCGTGCGCTTGCGCCGCAGCCGCAGGATGGTCTCGATGTTGTGGCGCTTGTAGTAGTCGAGGTTGATGTCCTTGGCGTTGAGCTGGTGCTGCGCGTAGGGGACGGTCTTGTAGAAGTCCACGATCGCGTCGTCGAGGAACGCGTCGACGTGTTCCCTCAGTTCCGGCAGAGTGCTCATCCGCGCTTCCTTTCTCCTGGTTTCAGTGGCAGCCGCAGCTGGACGACCTGAGGCGCCGGAGTTTGCGGCCCGCTGTGGACGGGCGGCCGAGGACGGTGTGGCCGTTCGCCCCCACCACCGCGCTGTTCAGACAGGCGAAGGTCAGCGCGAACCGGGTGAAGGGGGTGAGACCGACCCCGAGGTGGACCGCGCCGTGGCGTCCGCCGTACACCTCGTTGGGCCCGCAGTTCGCGGGCAGGACCTCGAAGTCGGGATTGATACCGAAGCCCAGCTCCCACAGCACCCGGTAGCGGGGGTCGGACGAGAACAGCCCATCGAGCGCGTCGGCCGCCGCGGCGGCCCCGGGGGCCAGCGCGTGATGGGCCTCGATGACCCCGTCGACGACGTCCAGGCCCAGCGGGGCCAAGGCCAGGCCGCTGAGCGCGGTGAAGAGGCCGGCCTGCTCGGCGGCGGTCGACGCGTCGGCGGACCGGTGCACGATGGGCCAGCCCAGCACGATCAACCGGCCGCTGACCGGCAGGCGCAGCGTGGGGTCGAAGTCCGTGATGTCCGCGGGGAGCATGCTCAGTTCGCCGGCGGGGACGATCTGCTGTTCCCCCGGTTCCAGCACGCCCGCCTGCTGGTTCCAGACCGCCGACTCGTGCCCGGCGTCCACGGTCGCGACGGCGGTGTGCTCGGCGTTCACGATGGTGACGCGTTCCGCTTCCTCCAGGGCCTGGAAGAACTCGTCGGCCACCTTGCCCTGGGCCTCCGCGTCGCCCGCGGCGGCGGCTTCCACGAAGTAGCCGACGTGCGCGGGCTCCAGCGGGGTGGAGCCGGCGGGCAGGACCAGGAGCTTGCGCCGGCCGAGGCTTTCGGACGACGGGGAGGCGAGGAACCGACCGGGACAGACGGCGACGACGTCGGCTCCGTCGGGGACCCGCGCGTCGATGAGGCCGGCGAGGTCCGCCCCCGCGGGGAGGGTGAGCAGGGTGCCCTTCCTGTCCTGCTCGGGCCGGAGCCGGAACATGGCCGCCGACGCCTCTTCGGTGATCAGGAAGAATTCTTCCGCCGGGGTGCCGAATTGGCTGAATTCACTGGGCGATACCGTGATCGGTCGCATCTCGTGGCGTCCGTTCGTCGCTGCGCGGAAATCTTCTTCGCTCTTGACCGGAAACTGACAGAGGAATCGAGATGCCCGCGGCGAGGACGGTCCCCTTTCCTGCGGGACCGACTCGCCGCGGGTACTCTCAGCAGTTCCGGATTCAGCCCAGGAGGGTGCCCAGGTACTTGCTGTTCTTCTTCACCTTGATCTTCTTCTCCATGGCTGCTCACCTCCCATCGCGTTGATCTCCGGCAAGGCGACCGACAACCTCACCAAGCTCTCAGGTGGTGACCGCTGCGGGATTTCCCAGCAGCGTCTGGCTGGTTCCGCCCCCCGTCACCACGGTTTCCGGGGAGATGATGTCGAGGTGGTACTGGGTGAACGGGGTGAGCCCCAGGCCCCAGTGCACGCAGCCTTTCGGGCCGCCGTACACCTCGTTCATCGCGTGGTTTCCAGGCAGGATTTCGAGGTTGCTGTTCAGCGCGTGACCGATCTCCCACACCGTCCGATACCGGGAGTCCACGGCGAACATCTGCTCCAGCATGTCCACCGCCGGTGCCGCGCCGGGTTCCACGGCGGTGAGCTCGGTGATCTGCCCGGCCGTCACCCGCGCCGTGATGGGGTGATGCTCCATGGCGGACAGCGCCTTGTGGATCCTGGCCTGGTCGCCGCGGGAGAACGACGGGGTACCGGAGTGCAGGATGGGGTAGCCCCGCAGGGTGATCTCGCCTTCCAGCGGCAGGTGCAGGGTCTCGTCGAACTCCGTGATTTCCAGCGGCAGTACGCTGACCTCGCCGGAGGGCACGATCTGCTGCTCACCCCACTCCAGGTGACCGGCCTGCTGGTTCCACACCAGCCCGTCCCGCAGATGGTCCAGCGTCGCCCTCGTCCCGGTGACCGGGTTGGTGTACTCCAGGTGCTCGGCGTCCTCGGCGACGGTGAAGAACCGGTCGCAGAACGCGTCCTGTTCCACCGCCGAGGTGCGCTCCATGATCCCGAGGAAGTGCCGGACCGAGTCGAGGGACGTCGGCGTCGAATTGCACGCCATGGCCATGAGCTTGCGCCGCTCGCCGAGTACTTCCGGATCCGGCGACTGAAAGAACCGGTAGGGAGATGCGACAAGAATGTGCGCGGGGTCGGAAATCTCCGTGTCGAGCAGCTTGGCGAAGTCGTCCTCGGGGCCGAGAACCACCGTTTCTACCTTCTCGTAGTCGCCGTCGTGAACGAGTCGGAAGGAATCGACGAGTTCCGGGTTGGTGACAAAATAGAACGCGCTACCGGCAGTCGGGCCGAACTGGCTGAACCGGCTCGGGTCGATGAGGATTTGCTCAGCCATCAGAAACTCCCTGAAGTGCCAGGAATAGGATTCGGGGTCGGTCAAATCCTCAACCATGCTGTTCGGCCCGGTGGAGCGTGTCAAGGCCTCGAGCCGGGCTCGCCACTGAATTGGGTCCAAGGACCCATTCGGAATTGGCGTGAGACAAAGGGCCTATGGGAGGTGGCGGGAGACTTCCCTAGAGTGGTGAGCAGCATTGGCGAACGGAAGGCACACCGTGACCGCTGTCTCTGAAACGCCGTCCGTCCGGCCGCCCACGACCGAGCACGAATCCGTGATCACCTGGCAGGCCCCGCCGATCAGGTTCGGACCCGGCGCGCTCGGTGAACTCGGATACGAGCTGCGCCGTCTGGGTGCCAAGTCCACGCTCATCGTGACCGACGCACGGCTCGCCGGCCTCGGACTGCCCGCTCGGGCAGCCGAGATCATCGCCGCGGCCGGGATCAAGGTCCATGTGTTCGCCCACGCGCGGATCGAGCCGACCGACGAGAGCTGCGTCGCGGCGGCCCGGGAGACAGCCTCGCTGGGCGTGGACAGCTATGTGGGGCTCGGCGGCGGCAGCTCCATCGACACCGCCAAGATCGTCAATCTGTTGCACACCTTCCCCGACCTCGCCCTCCGCCGCTTCCTCAACCGTCCGGTGGGGGAAGGGCTGCGAGTCCCCGGCCCGCTCAGGCCGCTGGTCGCGGTTCCCACGACGGCGGGCAGCGGCAGCGAGTGCACCGCGATGGTCGCCCTCGGCCTGGAAGACCTGCGGATCAAGACCGGTATCAGCGATCTCGCGCTGCGCCCCTCGGCCGCGGTGGTGGACCCGCTCACCACCGTCACCCTGCCGCCGGGGGTCACCGCCTCTTCGGGCTACGACGTCCTCACCCATGCCTGCGAGTCCTACACCGCCCGCGCCTACGACCGCAGGCCGCCGTACGCCGACCCCGCGCAGCGCCCGCTGTACATCGGCGCCAATCCGGTCAGCGACGTCTGGGCGGAGCAAGCGCTCATCCTCATCGGCCGCTACTTCCGGCGTGCCGTCCTCAACCCCTGGGACCTCGAGGCACGTACGGCCATGAGCCAGGCGGCGAGCTTCGCCGCGATGGGCTTCGGCAACGCCGGCACGCACATCCCCCACGCCTGCGCGTATCCCGTGGCCGGGCGCGTACACGAGTACCAGGCCGCCGACTATCCCACCGACCACCCGATGGTCCCGCACGGCGAAGCCGTGGTCTCCACGGCACCGGCGGCCTTCGCGTTCACCTACCCTGCCGCGCCGGAACGGCACGTGCGTGCGGCCGAGTTGCTCGGCGCGGAGGTGCACGGAGTGTCCCGGGCCAGGCGTCCCGGGCTGCTCCCCGACACCCTGCGGGAACTGGTGGCCGACACCGGCGGTCCCTCGGGGGTAGCAGCGTTCGGCTACCGGAGCCAGGACATCGCCGGGCTCACCGAAGGCGCGCTCCAGCAGCAGCGACTTCTGTCGTGCTGCCCACGGGAGGTCGGCGCGGACGATCTGCGCCGCATCCTCGAGATGTCCCTTGCGAACTGACCGGCCGGCCGAGAGGGACGGACACGTGGCCCTGCCGATTCCCCCTCGGCGCCCGGCACTGATCGACGGACGGCCGGTGGAGGCCGGCAGTACGCTGCCGGTCCGTGATCCGGCCACCGGCACCGTCATCGCCGAGGTCGCGGCCTGCGGACCCGAGGAGATCGACGCCGCCGTGGCCGCGGCCCGGCGCTGCCACCGCGACGAGTGGCGCGACACCCCGGCGCAGCGCCGTGCGGCCCTGAGCCGGCGGCTCGCCGACCTCCTGCGCGAGCGGGCCCCCCTGCTGGCCGCCGCGGAGACGCTGGACACCGGCAAGCCGATCTCGCAGGCACGCGCCGATGTGGCGGCGGCGGCCCGCTACTTCGACTACTACGCGAACACCGTCGAGGCGCTGTTCGGTGAGACGGTTCTCTCCCGCCCCGACCTGCTGGCCTACACCGTGCCCGAACCGCACGGAGTGTGCGGCCACATCATCCCGTGGAACTACCCGCTCCAGGTCGCCGCCCGGACCGTCTCGGCGGCTCTGGCCGCGGGGAACTGCTGCGTCCTCAAGCCGGCGGAGGACGCGCCGCTCACCCCCCTCCTGCTGGGCGAACTCGCCCTGGAGGCGGGCTTCCCCCCGGGCGCGCTCAACGTCGTCCCCGGACACGGGACCGTCGCCGGCGCGGCGCTGGCCTCGCACCCCGGCATCGACCACATGTCGTTCACCGGCTCGCGGGAGACCGGCCGCTCGGTCATGGCTGCGGCGGCGGCGAACATCGTGCCGGTCACGCTGGAGCTGGGCGGGAAGTCACCCCATGTGGTGCTCGCCGACAGCGACATGGAACGCGCCGTCCCCCAGATCCTCGGCGCGATCATCGAACACGCGGGCCAGAACTGCACCGCCGGTTCACGGGTGATCGCGCACGAGAGCATACGGCCACAGCTCGTGGAACGGCTGGCACAGTCCTTTCGATCGCTGCGCATCGGGCCGGGCCTCGAGGATCCCGACCTCGGCCCGCTCATCTCCGAGCGGCAGCGCCAAAGGGTCCTCGGTTTTCTCCGACGGGCCGATCGGCGGGCGGACTTGGTGACCGGCGGTGGCATACCCGACAGGCCCGGCACAGGCGGCGGCTTCTTCGTCGAGCCCACCCTGTACGACTGCGTGCCACCGGGTGCCGAACTGGCCCAGGAGGAGATCTTCGGTCCCGTTCTGTGCGTCACCGGATTCCATGAGCTGGAGGAGGCCGTCGAGATCGCCAACGGTACGGCGTACGGGCTGGGCGCGGCGGTCTGGTCGGGTGACGCGTCCACCGCCCAGTGGCTCGCCCGGGAGATCCGCTCCGGACAGGTCTTCATCAACACCTACGCCATAGCGGGAGGGGTCGAGCTCCCCTTCGGGGGGATGAAGGCGTCGGGTTTCGGGGTCGAGAAGGGCTTCTCGGCGCTGCGGCAGTACACACGGTTCAAGACGGTCGCGGTGCACACCGGCGCGGCATGAGGGCCCGCCGGCGCCGGCGGGCCCCGCCGCGAAGGAGCTATATCAGATCCATTCGAATGGCCAGCAGCACGGCCTGGGTGCGGCCCTGCGCGCCGAGCTTCACGAAGATCGACGCGAGATGATTCTTCACGGTTTTCTCTGCGATACCGAGCCGTCGAGCGATACCGCGGTTCGGCAATCCCTCACCAAGGATACGCAGCACTTCGCGTTCGCGACGGGTCAGGTTTGCCCCCAACGGCTCGGCGGCTCCTTCGCGGGGTGGATCGTCGACTTTCACCGGATCACCTCCGATTTTCCGTGCACGGAGAACGGAACTCTCGTCGTTGCCATCCAAGCACATTCCTTCCACCCACCGGAGGCCCGCAATCACCTGAGACGCTTCTTTGTCATCTCTTGAAAGTCATTGCGACGGCAAAGCATTGCACCAATACCACGAGAGACAAATAGCTTCTTGACAGTCACGCACAGCATATGAATATTCTCATTTTCCGGCGGGAAGTAGTCCCGCCCGAGAAAGGAGAGTGGTCGCATGCCGCAGGCAGTTTCCACCGCCGTTCAGAGCAGCAACTTCAACCTGAAGAACGAGCTCGTCGAGCTCATTCCTTCCGGTGACGTCGCGGAGCACGCAACCCTCAGCGTTCGCGCGCTGGAGGAGTTCCGTACCGCGGGTGCCTTCGTACCGGCCTCGAAGCACGGCCTCGAGGTCATCACCGGCGCCAGCTGCGAGACCGGCGCTCAGTAGTAAGTCTCCTGGGTGGGCCGCCGCTTCAGGCGGTCCACCCGCTCTTCGCCCGGACCGGGCCACCCGAAGGGATGATCATGCACACGGACTCCGCCTCCCGCGCCCTTCCCACCGTCTCCGTCGTCACCGCTCACGGGCGGCAGCCGCTGTCCGGCGCACGCGACGAGCGCCTGATCGACATCCTGCGCCGGAACCAGGTCCCGTGGTCCGCCGTGGCGGCCTATGTGCTGCCGGAAGCAGGAGACACCCCCCGGCTCTGCCCGTCGCTCGACATGCGGCTCGGGGATTTCGAGGACACCGCCGAGATTCTTCTGTACTTCAATCGAAACGTGAACCCGTTCAACTTCTCCGTCGAGAATTTCAAGACGATCGAAAGCGATCAGCCGGGTTCCGAGGCGACCGAGTACATCTACCAGCGGCTCGACAACGAACAGGGCGTGGCCGAGTCCTTCCTGAAGAAACTCAGCCCCGAGGAGTGCCGCCAGATCATCGCGGACCGGGTCGGCGACACCGTACGCGCTCACGTCCCGAAGGGCGCCCGGCTGGTGGTCGGGGTCAGCGGGGGCGGCGACAGCAACGCGCTGCTGTACGGACTCAGCCAGCTGGCCGACCACGACATCGTCGTCCACCCGGTCATCCTCAAGGGCATCCCCGACTGGGACGCCGGCGTCCCGCGCGCCGAGGCCCTGTGCGAGAAGTACGGGCTCGATCTGACCGTCGTCGAGGCCGACGAGGTGAAGCAGCTCCTCGGGATCCCGGGCGACTCGCTGGACCTGATCGACCGTTTCGAGCAGGAGTTCCAGGGCGACGACTTCGAGTTCCTCGGCACCCTCCTCATCCGGCTCGCGCTGTCGAAGGCCGCCCGGGATCTCGGCACCTCGTACATCTCCACCGGGGTGAACCTGGAGGACATCGTGTGCGAGAACCTCTATCGCGTCACGAGCGGCATGGATCCGGCCGGCTTCCCGGCCCGGAAGATCGGCGAGACCACGCTCGTCTACCCGCTGTGGCTGTGCCCGAAGCGCATCATCGACGGCTGCTTCCCCAAGTTCTCCCTGGAGAACTACGACGCCCGCTACCCGTGCTTCTCCCTCGGGCGGAACCTCTACTACAGCGTGGTGTACGCCATGCAGTCGCAGTTCCCGGGCTACCTGGAACAGGTGGCGCGCGGCCTGTCGCAACTGAGCGCGAAGCACCCCGTGGAGTACACGTTCAACGAGCAGCTGGGCTTCCACGTGGAGCGGTCGGTGCCCTTCCCGCTGCTGCGGAGGTTCCAGAAGATGCTGAGTGGCGCCGTCCCGACGAGCTGAGGGGCCGATGTCGACCAAGCGTCCCGGACACCACATCGCCGTGGTCGGCGGCGGGCCGATGTGCACCTACGCCCTCGCGCACCTGGCCTCGACGCTGCGCGGGCGGTCCCTGACCTCCTCGGTCCGCATCACCGTCTTCGAGCGGGGCGGGGCGCCAGGGGCCGGCGAGGTGCACGACGACCGGCAGGCGACGACCAGCTATCTCAACCGGGTGGCGGGCCAGATCGCCTTCGCCCCGGACGAGTCGAACATGCCTCCCGTGCGGCTGCTGCCCAAGCCGTCGCGGCCGACGTTCCTGGAATGGTGCCGGGAGAAGTACGCCTCCACCGGGCATCCGGACTACGACCTGCGGCCGTACGACGTGCCGCGACGGCATGTGCACGGGCAGGCGCTGCGGGAGATGTTCGAGCGGTATGTGGAGCGACTGCGCTCAGTGCCTCAGGTGACGGTGGAGGTGCGGCGGGCGGAGGTCACCGATGTCGCGCCCTCGCCGGACGGCCGGTTCACCGTCAGCGGCGCCACCGCGGCCGGGTCGGCGCCGGCGCACACGGTGGCCGACCAGGTGCTGTTCGTCACCGGTCATGCGTGGAACCGCCCCGCGCCGGGATCCACCGAGGCGGTGCTGGCCGAGCACGCCCGGCTCCACCCGGGCGCCCGGCATGTGTCGTGTCCGTATCCGCTGCGGGACCGGCTCGACGAGCGGGTGGTCCCGGTGGGCGGGCGCGTGGTGGTGCGCGGCCTCGGACTGACCTCGATCGATGTCGTCCTGCACCTGACCGAAGGCCGCGGCGGAGTGTTCGTACCGGACTCCAGCGTCGTACCGCACGGTCTGCGGTACGTCCCGAGCGGCCGGGAGCCCGCCCTGATGGTCGGGGTGAGTCCGAGTGGTGTACCGGTGCGGACGAGGCCGCTGAACGAGAAGATCGCCGATCCGGCGACCCTGGAACACCGGCCTGTCTTCTTCACCCAGTCGGCGGTCGACGACCTGCGCCGGAGCGTCGGGCAGGCCCCGCACGGCGGGGGCAGGCCGCAACTCGACTTCGACCGGCAGCTGTTTCCGCTCGTCGTTCTGGAGATGGCGTTCGTTCATCGGATGACGCTGCTCGGCCCAGGCAGCGGGCCACAGCTGAGGGAACGCGCTGAACCGCGGTACCGGCGCTTCCTCGCGGGCGACGGCCCGCGCGGGGAGGACGCCGCCGACTGGCTCATCGAGCCCCTGATCGCGGAGCACGCGACGGACGGTCGCGAAGCGGCCTTCGACTGGCGGCGGATCCTGGACCCGCTGCCCGCCGAGGCCGCCGTACCGGGCGCCGACTGGCACGCGCTGGTCGCCGAGCATCTTCGGCAGGATCTGGCGCGGGCTCTGCTCGGCAACCTGCGGGATCCGGTCAAGGCCGCGTGCGACGGCGTCTGGCGGGACCTTCGCTCCGTCTTCGGTGCGGCGATCGACCACGGCGGGCTCACCGCACACTCCCATCGGCGATTCACCAGCCACGGGCTCCGGCACTACAACCGGCTCTCGAACGGCCCCGGCCTGGAGCCGGCGCGCAAGCTCGTCGCGCTGGTCGACAGCGGCCTGCTGGACCTTTCGACCGGCCCCGACCCCGAGGTGACACCGGGTGCGGGGCCGGTGTTCCAGGTACGGGGCCGCCGCACCGGGGTGACGCACACCGTCGACACGGTCGTCGAGGCGCGGGTGCACCCCTTCACGCCGGAACTCGACACGTCACCGCTGTACCGCAACGTCATCCGGCACGGCCTGGCCCGGCCGTGGCGCCTGCCCGGTGACGGCGTGGAGCCGGACCACGTGCCGGGTGCCCTCGACCTCACCCGGGACTTCCACCCGGTGACCCGGGACGGCACGGTCGAGCCGAGACTCACCTTCCTCGGCGGGCCGGTGGAGGGCCTGCGCGTCTTCCAGCTCAGCGCGGCCAGGCCGCACTCGAACAGCTACGTCCTGAACATCGCCGCGCGCTGGGCCGAGGAGGCCGCGTCCCGCGTCCAGGTCGCCGAGCTGAGGCACCTGCCGTGACACCGACGGCCCTAGGGGGCTTCTGATGGATCTCCGCGGCGTCGCGACGCCCGGCACGCCCTCTCGCCGCACCGGGCACAGACCCAAGTACATCCAGTACGAGGGCCTGCACCCGGCACGCCGAGAGCACGCACCGAACGCCGCTCCTTCCCCACGGAGATCCATCAGTAGCCCCCTAGCCCTGCCGGCCACGGCCTTCCGCGGCCGGGTCACCGAACTCGTCGAGCGGGAGGCGCGGACCGGCAGCCGACGCCACGTGGTCGTCCTGGCCGTGGACGGACTGACGTACGAGACAGCCGCGGGTACGTGGACGAAGGCACGGACGGAACGGGTCGAGTCGGTGCTGCCCACCACGTCCTCGGCCGGCTGGCTCAGCAGCCTCACCGGCGCTCCGGTGAGCGCGCACGCCGTGCCCGGGGTGGTCTTCACGCCCCGGCCCGCGCCCGTGCGATCGGCCTCTGACCTGATCAACGTCTTCGACTACCGCGGGCCGGACCTGACGACCGTCCGCGAGAACGTGTTCAGCGACGCCCGGCTCCACGGCTATCTGCCGCTGGCCGTGCTCGGCGACCTGGAGGCGTACGACTGTGCCTGGCGGGACGTGCTGCTGCGGGACGCGGTCCCGGTGACCGGACACCGCTTCTACACGGGCTCTCCGGCCGGCTTCGCCATGGACGGCGGCGACGCGTACCGGGCGCCCTCGCCGGCGGCGGTCGGCAGCGAGGTCCGCACCGCGATCGACGCGGCGCTGGCCCGGCACGGGGACTCGGGTCCGTGTCTCGTGTGGTGCTACATCGAACTGGACCGGCACGTTCACCACCACGGCTACGACGCGCATGTGCGGGAGTGCCTGCGCGGGCTCGAACAGGTCGCCCTCGAACTCACCGCTCGCGACCTCCTCGTCCTCGCCCACTCGGACCACGGCCTGACGCCCACCCGCCACGATCCCGGCCTGGCGGAGCTGCTTGATACGGCGAGCCGCCGCCACGGGTTCGTGATGGGAGGAGCCGGCCGGATCCGCTGGATCTATCCGGCGCCCGGCTCCGAGGACCGGCTCACGGCGGAGCTGAGGCGCCGGCTGCCGGCGTCGGTGCGCCTGGTCGACTCCGACACGCTGCTGCCGCCCGGCTCCCCGGGTCGGGCGCGCATCGGCCCGATCAGCCTGGTGGCGCTCGCGGAGGACTTCGTCACCGACCCGGCGTACACCCACGACCACGGATCGGCTCTCGACGCCGAGCTGTACACGCCTCTGTCGACATGGCGATGACCCGGCCGCGCCGGCCCATGCCGGCCGAGCCGTCCGGGAGCGTGGTGCTGCCCGGCCTCAGACCTCGGCCAGCCAGCCGGATGCGAGCAGCGCGTCGAACAGCCGGTCCGTGGCCTCCCGCGGCAGCGGGCGGCGGAAGCCGAACGACGTCAGCCCGGTGATCGTCTCCCGGTCGCGCCGGCCGTCCGCCCGGATGGCCAGGTTGAACAGCACGGACAGGTGCCGTTTGTCGTCGGCGATCATCCCGTCGAGAACGGCACGAGTCGCGGCGGGCAGTGCGCTCAGCATGGCCCGCACATTCAGCGGGCCGTCCCAGCAAGCCCGTACGGGTCGCCCGAGGTCGCGGTCGGCGGGGCCGAGGCGGTCCTGTGGAGCCGCACCGGTCAGCGCCAGCGCCAGCAGTGTCGCGTTCCACCTTTGAACGTGGTCGTACAACCCGCGACTCCACTCGTCGTCCCGCTCCCGGAGGAGACCTCGCGCGACCTCCTGCTCGCGCCGGCACCAACGCCGCACGACGCCGGCCAGCGCGGCGGGGTCAGGGCCGCCCGACGCGAGGGTGTACGCCAGCACCGTCGCGGCGGCGGTGGAGCGGAGCATCTCCACCGGTGACACCTTGTCCGGCGAGTCGGCCGCGGAGTGGTTGAACCGGTCGGCCGGATGACAGAACTGGACGGCGGGCCGGTCCACCGAGGGGTCGGCATAGAGCGCGTGATCGGAGAAGCCCAGGAAGGGGGACGCGGTCCACCTGCCGGGACGGTCCGCGGTGGCCCTGAACACCCGTTCGACAACATGCTCGGCGAGTGGCCCGAGGAGGGTGGGTGTGGTCTCCGGTGGCCGCTCGACCACGAACGGTGAACGGCACCGCTCCTGGTCCTCCCCCACCATGTCGAGATTGATCAACGCCTCCGGCAGCGGCCGTCCGGGACCCGAAGACGAACCCGAACGGCTGTGCAGCACCGCCGCGTTGCCCAGGTACTCGGGGCCCCAGAAGAAGCGGATCGGGCGTCGGGTGCCGTACCGCGCGTCCGCCCGCCGGAGCCGCGCCAGGGTGCGCGCGACGCCCAGCAGCGCGGCGACGCCGGACGCGTTGTCGTTGGCGCCGGGGCGCGGATGGCACAGGTGCCCTGTCAGCCAGATCTCCGGTCCGCTCTCGTCGCCGGGCAGTACCCCACTGACCACGGGCATCCCGGCCGTCCGGTCGACGGCGATCTCCGCACGGGCGCACCAGCCGCGGTCGGCGGCGGCCGCGGTACGGCGCAACGCCTGTGGGGTGAGACTGAAGGCGAACAGCACGGCATCCGGGGCGAGTTCGATGCGGCCCGGGTGCGCCTGACCGCTCTCCCCCTTCGAGGGGGCGTCCGTCACCAGCCCCAGCGCCCCGGCCGCGGCCAGCTCGGCCACCAGACCGCCGCGTCCGTAGGCGGGCCGTTCCACGACGGCGATGGCCCCGGCGAACTCGGGACCGATCGGCTCGTCGCCGCAAACCCGTACCAGCGGGGCGACCACGCCTCCCGGGGGTGTGGACGCCGAGTAGGTCGCCACCGCGAAAGGCTGCTCGGCGTGATCGGTGCTGAGCAGTTCGGCGCAGTCCGGGCCCGGCCCCGCGTACAGGGTGAGACGGGCCGTCACCGGCGTCCAGGAGACCGGCGCGCGGAAGGTCCACCACTGAGGCCGCCCGTCCGCCACGAAGCGCTCGACCACCACCTCGTCCAGCCCGGCCCTGTCAGCCGCCTCCGCCACGGTGTCGGCCGCCCGTTCGAGGCCGAGCGATGCCTGGTAGCGATCGAACGCGCCGACATGGCCGACATCGGCCATCAGCTCCTCGACGCCGACCTCGCGCAACACGTGTCGTATCAGTGCGTCATCCAAGAAAGCCAAGCCTCCTCAAGGTGGCAGAGTTTCACTACGGTTTCATCCGGTGGCGGATATTCCCGCGCCGACAGCGGTTCGCAGAATATCCGGAATCTGTCGATTGAGGTGGAGATACCCATGGGGGAAACCGGGCTGACGGCCGGTAGCATTCTGCGTCGTCGAATGGATATCCGGGTACGGAACTACCGAGGTCGGCTCTACATCGCCGTGCAGTACCAGACGTTGGAACTGGACAAAGTCGCAGAGGATATTTTCCGGCGGCTCGACGGCACTTCCACGGTGCGGAAGATCGCGGTGGATCTTGCCGAGGATTACGGCGTCTCGGTGGAGCAGGCGATCGACGATGTCACCGCCTTCTTGGCGCAGCTCATCGGTTACGGCGTCGCCGAAGTCGTCGCATGACCGCCTCGCTGCTCCGACAGGCCGCTACCGGAAGGCGAGCAGCGGCTCCCTGCCGTCGAGGATCGTCTGTTCGGTCACCGTCACCCGCACCGTTCCCTCCAGCGAAGGCACCTCGTACATCACGGAGATCAGGGCGTCCTCCAGGATCGCCCGCAGCCCGCGGGCTCCGGTGCCGCGACTCAGCGCCTGGTCGGCCACCGCCTCGAGCGCCGCCTCCTCGAACTCCAGCTCCACACCGTCGAGTTCGAACAACCTGCGGTACTGGCGCACCAGGGCGTTCCTGGGCTCGGTGAGGATACGCAACAGGGCATCGCGGTCCAGCTGCGCGACCGAGGTGATCACCGGCAGCCGGCCGATCAGCTCGGGAACCATCCCGAACTTCACCAGGTCCTCGGGAATCACCCCGTCGAAGAGGTTCTCCGCCACCCGCTCCTGGCGGGACCGGACGCTGCCGCCGAAGCCGATGCCCTTCGTGCCCGTGCGCGCCTCGATGATCTCTTCCAGCCCAGGGAAAGCTCCGCCGACGATGAACAGGATGCTGGTGGTGTCCAGTTGAAGACCGTCCTGAGCCGCGCGGCTGCGGCTGCCCTGGACCGGGCCGGCACCTCGGCTGTGCGGCCGCACGGTCACGACTGATCCTTCGAGCACCTTCAGCAGCGACTGCTGCACGCCCTCTCCGGAGACGTCCCGCGAGACTGCCGGGCCCTCCCCCCTGCGGGCGATCTTGTCGATCTCGTCGATGTAGATGATGCCCGTCTCGGCCTTTCGGGGATCGTTGTCCGCGGCCTGGAGCAGTTTCAGCAACATGGCGTCGACGTCCTCGCCGACATACCCGGCCTCGGTGAGTCCGGTGGCGTCCGCGACGGCGAAAGGCACGTCCAGGATCCGGGCGAGGGTCTGCGTGAGCAAGGTCTTCCCGGAACCCGTCGGCCCAAGGAGCAGAATGTTGGACTTCGCCAGTTCGACGTCGTCGTCGGCGGAGCGACCGGCGGCGTCGTCCGAGCGTATGCGTTTGTAATGGTTGTAGACGGCCACGGAGAGGAATTTCTTGGCGCGTTCCTGGCCGACGACGTAGGTGTCGAGAAACGCGCTGATCTCGCGCGGTCTGGGAAGCTCGCGCGCTCGAGTCGTCAGTTTGCCCTTCTTCGCCTCGGCCACCGCCTCGACGCACAGCTCCACACAGCCGTCACAAATATGGACGCCCGGTCCGGAGACGATGTTCAGGACTTCGTCTCTTCTCTTCTGGCAGAACGAGCAGTTGGGCTGAGATTCATCAGGGCTGAGCACGGTCATGCGGAGAACTCCCTCCGAGGTCGATCGTCGTCCGCCGATCAGTCGCGCAGGCCGTTGAAGCGACCCTGGTGATAAAGGAGCGGGCGGCCGGGGCCGGTGGGGTCACCGAGCACGATCTCGGCCAGCACGATGTGGTGGTCGCCGGCGGGCACGCGCCGCACGACCCGGCACACCAGCCAGGCGAGGACGTCGTCGAGCACCGGGACGCCTTCCGGACCCTCGTGCCAGGCGGTGGGCGCGCCGAAGCGGTCGGCGCCGCTCCTGGCGAAGGTGGCGGCCAGCCTCCGCTGGTGGTCGCCGAGTACGTGGACGCCTATGTGGTCCGTCTCCGCTATCGCCGGCCAGCTGGAGGCGCCGGTGCTGATACCGAAGGAGAGCAGCGGGGGTTCGACGGAGACGGAGGTGAGGGAGTTGGCGGTGAAGCCGACCGGACCCGTGTCACAGCGGGCGGTGATCACCGCGACTCCCGCGGCGTGCCGCCGGAAGGCGGAGCGCAGCAGGTCGGGAGAGGCGAGCTGAGGGGTACGGGCGCCGAGGTCGGGTGTGGCCGTCATGGAGTTGTCCTCCCGCGCGGGGGACGAGCGGGGTCCGTGGCTGCTCAACAGCCCGGACAGCGCGGGCTCGCCGTATGAGCCATATCGACGGGGACCCGCTCGAGGAGAAGGAGTTCCGGTGGCATACGGTCAGGCTGACGATGGGTGGTGTGCCAGTCAAGTAGTCGTCCTGGCAGACGCCGGCGTCTCCGTCGGCAATTCTTGACGCCTTGTGGCGGCTGCACGTAATTTCAATGAATCGTCCCCTCATGCAGACAACGTTCCACGGCGTGATGCCTGGAACCGGAAGACCGGGGGAACTGTTGGCTCCTGAGTTAACGCCTGCTCCATTTTCTTCCGAACTCCCCACCGCCGATGGCTCTGTTCCACTGGTGCAATCCCTGACGGGGCCCGGCGCCGGTCGGTTCGCCTGGCTTTCCCCGATGATCCTTTGGCCGCTTGCCCGTCGTTATCTGCCCAGCCCGGTCGTGCGTCCGCAAGGCGGCGGCACCCAACGCGTCGACGAGGAAGCCGTATTCGCGGCGATTCTCTACGTACTGGTGAGCAGGGAACCCTGGCGGGCGCTGCCCAGGACTTTCTCTGTGTCATGGCAGAACGCCCACCGCCGTTTCGCCCAGTGGAGCGAGGCGGGCCTGTGGGACCGCATCCGGGAGTCGTGCGGCGGCCCGCACACTCCCGGCGCCGTACAGCAGTGGGCCGACGCCGTCGCGGCCCTCGCCGAGGAACGCCTGCGTCGGGGCGGACTTCCCCCGGCCGTCGTTCCCGTTCCACCGCCGCCCGGCAGGGGCAAGCGCCTCAACCCCGTGATCCGGGTGCACGACGGGGGTGACTTCACCGCCCGGCTGTTCGGGTCCGCGCCCGCCCTGCGGCGGATCGAGACCAAGCCGGACATCGGTCGACCGTGAGCCCGTGGGGACGACGACGGCCGGAAAGAAGGCGGAAGAAGAGGAACCCGTATGCGTCTGACCGGGTGTCTGGAAGAGATGGAGCGCCGGAGTCTGCTGCCGACCGATCACGTCGCCGTCTGCTGTGTGGGCTCCGTCGCCCGCGGCTGGGCCAACGAGAGCAGTGACTACGACTTCAACGTCATCACCCGCACGCCCTGGGTACGTGATGCCTCGCGCGTCATCGCCGTACCCCTGCAGCCGTCCGTGGTGCCGGCGGTCGTCCTGCACGTGAGCGGCCGTCGCTGGGAGATCAAGTACTGGGCCGAGACACAGGTCGACCAGATGATCAGCAAGGTCACCTGGGAGCGGTTCGAAGAGGCGTCCGCCCCCGCCAAGGCCCTGGTGGAGACGGAAGAGCTCTTCCTGGAACGCCTGAGCACCTGCCTGGCGCTGGGCGGCTCGGCCCGGCTGGCGCAGTACAAGCGGGCGGTCAGCGAGTCGGCGTTCCGCGCCTTGGTGACCACCCGTTCGCTGGCCGAGGCCGACTCCTCGATCGAGGACGCGGCCGGCCAACTGGCGGCCGGGGACTGGGACAGCGCCGTGCTGTCCGCCCGCAAGGCTCTGGGCCACACGGTGGACGCCCTGCTGGAGAGCGAGGGGAGTTTCGGTTCCCGCATTCAGAAATGGCGCGCGAGACGATTCCGGGAGACCCAGCCCAAGGCACTGTCTTTCGAGGACTACTGGGCCATGGAAACCATGCGGTCCTTCTCCCCCGAGGCGCCGCATATCTGGGTGAACCACGTCATTCAGCGTTGCAAGGATCTCGCTCTCGAAGTCGAGATCTGACGTGACCGTGCTCGCCATCGACGCCACGCGAACGCTAATATCGCCCAATGCGGTTCGGAGTGATTCTGGACAACTCGGCTTCCCTATCCAGTGTTACCGACCAACTACGAGATTTGCGCGCTCACAGCCTTGATGCCGCCTGGTGTTCGCAGACCGTCGGCTATGACACGCTCACCCTGCTTACCGCGCTGGGCGGGCGGGTGCCCGACATCGAGTTGATGGCGGCGGTGGTTCCCACCTATCCACGGCATCCCATCGCCCTCGCCTCTCAGGCGCTCACGGCGCAGGCCTGTGTCGGCCATCGGCTGACCCTCGGGGTCGGCGTCTCCCATCGCAGCATCGTCGAAGGCCGCTACGGGTTGTCCTACGACAGGCCCGTCCGGCACCTGCGCGAGTACGTGACCGCGCTCGCCCCCCTGCTCGAAGGGCGCAGAGTGTCCTTCCGCGGGGAGACGCTGTTCGCCGCGACGGTCGGCCCGGTGGGCACCCCCGCGCCGGCTCCGCGACTGCTCGTCGCCGCGCTCGGAGCACGCATGCTCGACGTGGCCGGTTCGCTTTCCGACGGCGCGATCACATGGCTGGCGGGTCCACGCACCCTCGCGTCGCACATCGCGCCGCGGCTCGTCGCGGCAGCACAGGAGGCTGACCGGCCGGCGCCGAGCCTCGCTGTCGGCCTGCCGCTGTGCGTGACGGACGAGCCGGCCGCTGCCCGCCGCGAGGCGGACCGGCGTTACGCCGCCTACGCGCGCATGCCCGCCTATCGGGCCGTGCTCGATCGTGAGGACGTGGCCGGGCCTTCGGACGTCACCATCGTGGGCACGGAGGACGACGTGGAAGAACAGCTGGCCGCCCTCGCCACGCTGGGAGTGACGGATTTCGGCGCCGAGTTGATCGGGAACGAGGAGGAGCGGCACCGCGGCCTCACGCTGCTGGCCCGGCTGGCCCGGCCGGCCCGAAAGGAACACGGTGACCGTGTCACGGGTGGCGCCCATGGTTGAGGAGGCGTCGTTCGGCGCGCGCGTGGCCGCCGCCGCGGATCCGGCCCGTGACGCGCGCGGTGTGTGGGAAGACCTCGGCGCCGCCGGGCTCATTCGCGAGCTGTTCGCGCGGGAACCGTCGGCACCGGCCGACGACGCTCGCAGGCTGGACTCGCTCATCACCGCCCTCGATTCCGTCCTGCCGACCGGAACGACCATGTCGGTCGGCGTTCAGGTGGGCGCCACGATCCCCCTGCTGCGCTCGATCGCCCCGAACCATCCGCGGGTCGCCCGCATTCTGGCCGACATCCTCGGCGGCCGGACGATGGTGTGCGTGGCGACCACCGAGCCGGACGTCTCCGGGTCGGACCTGCTGGCGACCCGCGGCACGGTCCGCCGAACCGATGACGGCATCGTGCTGGCCGGGACCAAGTCGTGGGTCTCCAACGGCCTGCACGCCGACTACGCCATGGTCCTCCTGCACGATCTGCCCGGCCGCGGCCTGCTCGGCATGAGCTGGGTGCTCGTCCCTCTCGACGCGTCGGGCGTCGTGCGAACGCCGTCGACCACCGAGTGGTTCGCCGGTGGGGGGCTCGCCGACATCCGCCTCGACGGGGTGGCGCTCGCCGAGGACCACCTCATGAGTCCCCGGGGACGGGCGCTGTCCCAAATGGCCCTCGCCTCGTCGAACGAGCGATTGATGATGACGTTCTGGGCCAGGTCGCTGAGCCGACGCGCGCTGCGCGGAGCGCGGGACCACCTGCGCGGCAGGGCGAGCGCCGGCGGAGTTCTGTGGGACAACCCGGTCGTACGGGCCAGGTTCGCCGCGTTGATGGCGCAATGGCGCGGCCTGGACGCGATGTGCGCCGGGGAACGGCGGGCACCGACCGGGCCGCGGGAGCGCATGGCGCTCAAGGCGTCCTCGGCCAGGGCGGTGACCTCGATCGTCGCCGGATGCGTGGACCTGGTGGGCGGTGAGGCGTTCCGTGACGGCGGCATGGGCAGGCTCGCCGCCGAGGTCGGCATGTTCAACCTGCTCGGCGGTGCCACCGGTGCGCTGGAGGCGTTGCTCGCCTCCCATGAGGCTCAGCTGCTCAAAGGTGCCGACAACGATCCGATGTAGGAAGGGCGGGCCATGGACAGTCTGCACACGCTGATGTCGCGGTGGGTACGGGAGACCCCGGACGCTGCCGCGGTCGTCGACGAGTCGAGAACTCTGACCTATGGGGCACTCGACGCCGAGAGCAACCGGATCGGCCGCGCTCTGCGCACGCTGGGGCTGCGCCCGGACGACCGGGTGTGTCTGCTCGTTCCGAAGTCGGCCCTGGCGGTGTCGGCCATCCTCGGCGTGCTCAAGGCCGGCGGGGTGTACGTCCCCTTGGACGGGGCGGGCCCCGCGGCCCGAACCGCCAAGGTCATCCGCGACAGCATGCCGCAGTGGATCATCGTCCATCCGGCGTTCGACGCCCTCGTCGAGGAGTGCCGGTCCGAGCTCGGGGACGATCTCCCGGGACAGGTCTTCTCCTTGCGTCAGGATGAGCTGGTCACCCTGGACAGCGCGCCGCTGCCGGCTTCGCAGCCGCCCAGCGGGCTGGCGTACATCATTTTCACCTCGGGATCCACCGGCGTCCCCAAGGGGGTGCAGATCACTCACGCCGGCGCCGTTCACTTCATCCGGTGGCTGGTCGACCACTTCGGCATCGGCCCCGAGGAGAGGCTGTCGGGGCACCCTCCCTTCCATTTCGACCTGTCCGTTCTCGACGTCTTCGGCGCCCTGGCCGCCGGCGCCGAACTGCGTCTCGTCCCCGAGGCGGCGAACTTCCTGCCCCACCGCACCGCGAGTTTCATCCGTGACCACCGGCTGACCCAGTGGACGTCCGTGCCGTCGGTCCTCACCTGGATGGAACGCCGCGACGCGGTACGCCCCGGCGACTTCCCCGACCTGCGCCGGATCATCTGCTCCGGAGACGTGCTGCCGACCTCGGTGGTGGCGTACTGGCTGCGGCGCCTGCCGCACATCACCATCGTCAATACGTGGGGTGCCACCGAGACCTCGGTCCTCAGCAGCTTCCACGAACTGCGCGAGGCGCCCGCCGATCCGCAGGTGCCGATCCCCATCGGAAAGGCCGTTCCGGGCGAGGAACTGGCCGTCCTGCGGCCCGACGGCAGCCGGGCCGCCGTCGGGGAGGACGGGGATCTGTGCATCGCCGGCCCCGGCCTCAGCCCGGGATACTGGCGGGATCCGGAGAAGACGGCCAGGGCGTTCAGATACTTCCCCACCGCGAACGGTCAGCGGCGTTGGTACATCACCGGTGACCACGGGCACGTCGACGAGTCGGGGACCTTCCACTTCCACGGACGTGCGGACCGCCAGGTCAAGTCACGCGGCTTCCGGATAGAACTCGACGAGGTCGCGGTCGCCGTCAACGCCCTGCCCGACGTGGCGGAGGCCGCCGTCGTCGCCCTGCCCGTGGCGGGCATGGAAGGCAGTCAGCTGCACGCGGCCTGCACCCTGCGCACGGGCGTCGCGAAGGAACCGGCCGGGCTGCGCGACGCCCTGCTCAAACGGCTTCCCGAGTACATGGTGCCGGTCCGGTGGCACTTCGTCGACGAAGTCCCGAAGAGCCCCAATGGGAAGATCGACAACCGGGCCGTCGAGACGATCATCCGATCCCAGATGGGGCTTCCGGAGCCGGGCGCCCCGGCCGTTCCATGAGGAATCACCCGCGTCACCGGGCCGAGGGACATCAGCCGAGTTCCGACGTGCCGACGGAAGCCGGATCGCTGGGGAGAGCCGCCATGGGGGCGTAGTGAGCGACGGCGACCGAGACGGCACGGCGCAGTGCCCCCTGGATGTCCTGGGCCCGCGTCGCCATGTCGGGGGGCAACCCCGGATGGCGAGTTCGGCCGCTGTCCATCACCTCGCCGAGGCGGAGCCCGTGCACGGAGAGGTCCCGCGTGATCGCGACCGCGCGGCGAAGCAGCTGCCCGAGGAATTCCCCCCGGGTGAGCGGGCCGCGCACGGTCAGGAAAAACGTGTCGAACAGGTGGCCGCGTACGTCCGCGTTCCAGGGCGACACGCCGGAGTCCTGTAGGAGCGAACCCCCCTCAGGCACCAGGAGCGAGGCGACGAACTTGTGGATCGCCCCATGCTGCCTGACCGCGGCGTCGAGTTCGGTGCCGGCGCCCGACGCGCTCGGGGGCCGGCGCGAACGGAACGTCCGCATGACGGCGCCGCGGAATTCCGGAGCCCAGCCACCGCTGAAGGCCGGATGGTGCAGACGCATCGCCGACCGGATGAGGTCGTTGTAGAGCTTGCTCGGACACGAGGCGCAGTACAGCAGCATCGCGTTGTAGGCGTGCACGCAGCCGGCCAACTGGGCGTGGTTGTCGGCCTGGCCGGCGTCTTCCTGCTCGCAGAGATCCTCGACCAGCCGCCACAGCAGGAAGCAGACCTGATGTCCCGTGATCCAGCGCGACCAGAACAGCTCCTGGTCGTCACGGCCGGGCCAGGTGCCGGCCGGCCTGTGCGCGGACGGCCGCAGCAGCAGCGCCGCGGATCTGATCGCCTCGTGCGCGAGGGGGCCGGAGGCGTCCAGAGCCTCGCCCGGTCGGGGGAGAGTCAGCGGCTCGGTGCCGTGCGGACGCTCGCCGAAAACCCACGACGCGTCGGTGGGCGGCTGCGCCAGGATCCCCGTCATCGCGCCGCGTGAAGCGAAGGGTCATAGGTCAGTTCGAGCTCCAGGCCGTTCACGTCGTACGCGTAGAAGGACACGACGCCATCGCTGTCCGTCACGAGCGGAGAGGGCTCCTCGCCCTTGGCGAAGCTGAACCGCCCCGACTCGAAGAGTTCGAGCCAGCGCGAGCGGGCCGTTTCCAGCAGGGCCACGGCGGGGAAACTCAGGCACAGGTGCTGCACCGGTGCACGAGCCGGCGTCGGTTCGGCATGTACGCCATCACGCTCGAAGAGGTGCAGCCGTGCCCCACCGCACGTCACCTCGGTCAGCCGGCTGATTCCAGGGAGCCGGGAAAGGGTGAGTTCGGAGAATTCGGTCAGCGTCCAGGCCGGCTGAAAGTTCAGGAATTCCCGGTACCACTTCTCACAGTTGTCCAGGTCCGTGGTCTCTATCGCCACATGATGCAGGAGGGTCGGGGCTATCGGGCCGGAATGTTTCTCGCTACTCATCCGTTGTCCTCCAGCGTGCACTGCGCCTTCAACCGCCGAACGTAGGACTCGACCTCCGGGTTTCGGCTTTTCTCGGCAACGGCGGAGAGCGCCTCCCAGGCGAACTCCGCACCGCCGTCGCGGCGGAACTGCTTCCGAATCAGGATGGCGAAGACATCGGTGATGTTGTCGCTGTCTATCAGTCTCGCCAGATCGAGGGCGGCCCGACGCTCGCTTTCCGACATCTCGGGTCGGGGCACGGTCCGGTCGGCCAGCGAGGCCTCGGCGCCGCCCGGTGAAGCGATGAAATCCTCGACCGGGGCATCGCCGGGGAAGTCGAGCAGCAGGTGGACACGGTCGGTGCGATCCATTACCGCGGCGCTGTGCATCTGGGTCAGGTCGAGCGACCAGACCTCGCCGGGAAGCATCCGAAACACCGTGTTCTCCTGCAGAAACAGGCACTGTTCCGACGTCCGCAGCGGTACGTGCAGCCGGTGCGCGACCACGTGCAGGTCCCGATGGGGCACGAGCACGCTCTCGGTCATCGAGACAAGTCGCGCGAAGAGCAGATGCTTTTTCGGGAAATTGGCCTCGATCACGTCTTTCAGATGGGGCAGCTGCTCGCCGTGGACGGTCGGCCGGACCGGAAGGCTCGAATCGTAGTGTGACAGAACACCGTCGCCGACTTCGCCACCAGGCGCGTACAGCATGCGACTTCGCCATGGTCGGCGTCCGCACTGGAACTCGTCGTAGGGCTCGGCGTACGTAAGACTTTCGCTCATCTTGAGTTCATGCGCCAAGGTTGTGGCGTCCAACTCCACATGCCCAAGTATCTGCGTCTGCATGACACCCCTTAAATACGTGCCTCACATTCAGTCGCAAATCATATCTTTCACTTGACATTAGCACACGGCAAGCAGCTAGCGTCAGTGATATCTGGTGCGACGACAAAGGGAGTTGGACATTGAACGGCGAGCCGAACCTCGTTGAAGTGTGGAACGCCGATCAGGTGGAAGCGTGGCAGACTTATCACACCTCCGGCATGCCCGAACTCATCAGCTCAATGCATCTGTGCATGGCAATCCGGGCCTTCGCCGAGTCCGGTGGCCTCGATCGGTTGCGCGCCAAGGGATGGGCATCGGCCGAGGAGCTCCTCGACGGCGCGTCCGCCGAAGTCGGGCGAGGATTCCTGACCTATCTGCGCGTGAGCGGCGTCCTCGACGAGTGGGACGGCCGTTTTCGGCTCACTCCCCGCGGAACGCTCCTCACCAGCGAAATCTCACTGGCGAGGGTGGGCTTCTACGTCGAGGCATACGGTCCGGTGACGCGTCGTATGGGAGACCTGCTGACCGGTCGGGCGACCTACGGGCAGGACGTGGTCAGGGCGGGCGGTCCGCTCAGCCGGCACTCCGGCGCGGTCACCGCCGTGTCGTACGTCGGGCTCGTCGCCGAGGCGCTGGCGGGGCGTCAGCCGCGCTCCGTGCTCGATCTGGGCTGCGGCGACGGGTCGTTGCTCATACGACTGTGCGCCCTGCACCCCGAACTGTCGGTCGTGGGCATCGACATATCCCCTGACGCGGTCGAGGCGGCCCGGTCCAACAGCCGTCAGGCCGGTCTCGAGGGACGAGCGGTGTTCGAGGTCGCCGACGCGTTCTCGCCCGACACCTGGCCGCGGTCGGCCTCGGACGCCGATGCCGTCATCGGCGTCGGTGTCCTGCACGAACTCTTCCGCGACGGCGAGGACGCCGTGATCGCCATCCTGGACCGCCTGGCCGAGACCCTGACCGACGGGCAGGTGTTCCTGCTCGGCGAGCCCGAACTGCGCTACGACAACCGCGCCAACGACTCCGACTTCTTCCTCGTCCACGTCCTGACCAACCAGGGAACCCCACGCGACCGGACGGCCTGGCTGAACGTCTTCCGGAAGTCGCGGCTGACCTGCGAGCGCGTCTTCACCAACGCCGTCGCCGGCCCCAGGACGTGTTTCTACGAGCTGTCCGCTCGCGGGGCGGCCTGATGCGCCTGGGCGTCGTGATCCTTCCGGAACGCGTCTGGCCGCACGACCGGCGCTGGCAGCTGGCCGAAGAGCTCGGGTTCGACTCCGCCTGGACGTACGACCACCTCTGGTGGCGGGCGATGAGCGACGAGCCGTGGTTCGGCACCGTTCCCGTACTCACCGCCGCCGCCCTGTCGACGGGGCGGATCCAGCTCGGCACCCTCGTCGCCACGCCCAACTTCCGCCATCCCTGCGTCCTCGCCAAGGACGCGATGACCCTCGACCACATGTCGAACGGCCGGTTCCTGCTGGGCCTCGGCGCCGGTTCAGCGGGCACCGGCGACGCCACCGTCCTCGACCGTGTCCCCTTGGCCGCGGACGAACGGGCGGACCGATTCGAGGAGTTCGTCACGCTGACCGACCGGCTGCTGCGCACTCCGGTGACGCGTTTCGAAGGCCGTCACTACTGGGCGCACGAGGCGCGGATGCTCCCGGGATGCCTCCAGAAACCGAGGCTGCCCCTCGTGATCGCGGGCCCGGGGCCACGGGGAGCGAGCCTGGCCGCACGCTTCGGACAGGCGTGGGTCACGCTCGGGCCCGCCTACCGCGACGGCGTACCCGACCCGGAGAGGTGCTTTCGCGCCGTACGCCGTCAACTCGCGAGGCTGCGTGCCGCCTGCGAGGCGGCCGACCGGGCCGTGACGGACCTCGACACGATCTTCGTCGTCACCGACCCGGCGGCGCTGGCGAGCCCTGCCGCCTGCCTCGACCATGCCGCCCGCTACGCCGCGGCCGGCATCACGCACATCGTCTTCCACTGGCCGCGCGCGAGCGGTGTGTACTCCGGGGACGAGGAGGGCTTCGCCGGCCTCGTCAGCGACGTCCGCGCCGAACTCGCCGATCTGTGACGGACATTGGGTCGACCGGCCGTCACCGGCAGTAGGCATAGGCCTGACGGCCACGAGGTCCGGCACCCGCCCGCACGAATCCGTCGCGGCCGGCGCCGACGATGCAGACCTTGCCACCCATCGACCACTCCGGGACCACGTCGACGTCGTGCCCCCGGCCGCGCAGTCCGGTCACGGTCTGGGCCCCGATGGCCGCCTCGATGGCCAAGAAGCCCGGACGGCTGCCCCGAGGCGTGAATGAGGACGGAAAGTGATCGGTGTGGAAGTGGACGGTTTCGGTGGCCGTCTGGAGATCACGGCCGAACTCGACGACGGAGAGGAAGGTCTCCAGCGTCCACTGGTCCTGCCGGTCTCCCCCGGGTGTGCCGAAGGCCAGGTACGGATCACCGTCCCGGCAGACGAGGGTGGGGCTCAGTGTCGTGCGGGGTCGTTTCCCGGCGGCGACCGAGTTCGGGTGTCCTTCGACCAGCCACATGGTCTGCCCACGGGTACCCAGGGGGAATCCCAGGCCCGGGATGACGGGCGAGCTCTTCAGCCAGCCGCCGCTCGGAACGGCCGCCACGAGGTTCCCCTGCCGATCGGCGACCACCAGCGCGCAGGTGTCGCTCGGTTCGAGCGTGGCCTTGAGGACGATCGTGGGCATCCCGCTCTGCAACTGGTCCATCCAGTCCTCGTCCCACCGCGGCGCGGGGTCGGCACTGACCGCCGGCAAGGCCGCGAGCGCACCCGGCAGTCTGCCCGGCTCAGGGGACGGGTTGGCGTCGTGCCCCATCTCCTGCCTGCGCGCGGCGGTGTACTCGGGTGACAGCAGGGTGCGCAGCGACACGTCGTGGTGGAAGGCCGGGTCGCCGTACCAGGCCTCGCGGTCGGCGAAAGCGAGCTTGGCGGCCTCGGTGACGGTGTGCACGTACTCGGCGCCGCCCGGGTCCAGGGCACGCAGGTCAAAGCCTTCCAGCAGCGCCAGTTGCTGCAGGAACACCGGTCCCTGCGACCAGGCCCCGGGCTTGTGCACGGTGAGCCCGCGGTAGTCGATGCGCGCGGACGGTTCGACGGTGGCTCGCCACGTCGCCAGGTCCTGGCCGGTCAGGAGGCCGCGATGCCGTCGGCCGGTCGAGTCGAGCACCGGGGTGGAGCCGACGAACGCGTCGATCGCCTCGGCGACGAAGCCTTCGTAGAACGCGCGGCGCGCGTTGTCGATCTGGGTCTCCCGATCCGTGGACCCCGCCTTCGCCTCGTCGACGAGCCGGCGCAGCACCGCGGCCAGGTCCGGGTTGGTCAGCCGGTCGCCGGCCGCCGGCGCGACCCCACCGGTCAGATAGGTCTCGCCCGATGTGCGCCATTCGCCGGCGAACAGCGGGGCGAGTGCCTTGATGGCCCGCGACGTGTCGGGCAGCACGGGGTAGCCGCGGGTGGCGTACCCGATCGCGGCTTCGACGACGGTCTCCAGGCGCAGCCGGCCGAACTCGGCCAGCAGCCGCAGCCAGGCGCCGATCGCGCCGGGGACGGTGGCCGGGAGCAGTCCGGAGCCCGGTATCTGACGCAGGCCCAGCTCCGTGAACCCGGAGAGGTCGGCGCTCATCGGCATCGGCCCCTGGCCGCAGATCACCGAGGCGCCGTCGTCGCCGGCGCGCCGGGCGACGATGGCGACGTCGCCCCCCGGTCCGTTGGAGTGCGGCTCCACCACCTGGAGGACGAAGCCTCCGGCCACGGCGGCGTCGAAGGCGTTGCCACCGTTCTCCAGCACGGCCATCGCCGCGCCGGACGCGAGCCACGATGTGCTCGACACCGCTCCGAGGTCGCCGACAAGTTCTGGTCGCGACGCTGCCACGTCAGCCTCCATCCATGGGTGAGTCAGGCTCCGGGTGCGGAGCCCAGGGTGATACGGACCGCCGAGGCGATGGACGTGACGTCCGAGAACACGTCCGGGACCATCAGATGATCCGGCAGCTGCATGGCGAAGTGCTCTTCGAGCCGGGTCACTATCTCGATGATCGACAGCGAGTCGATCAGTCCGAGATCGAGCAGAGGCGTCGCCATGTCGATCTCGGGGTGTCCCGGTATGGCTTCGCGAACGATCTTGAGAACTTCCTCTTCCACGTGCGCCCCTTTTGTACGGGAATTGGTACGGGAATTTGGTACGGGAATCTGGTACGGGAACCAATCCATCACTTGTCGAACGACCGCTGATCGGCTCCGTCCTTCCCCTCCGCCGCGGCTTCGTCGGTGAGGAGTGCGCGATCCAGCTTGCCGTTGGAGAGTCTGGGCAGGGGACGCCGGACGGTGATGCTCCGCGGGAGCATGTAGGCCGGTACCGCGGCACGGCACCACGTCATCAACTCCTGTGCCGTCAGCGGTTTTCCGTCGGTCGGCTCGACGTAGGCGTGGAGCACATGGGTGAACCGCGCGTGCCTCACGGGGACCACGACAGCCGCCTCGACTCGTTCGTGGCCGCGCAGGACGGTCTCCACATCGCCGAGTTCCACCCGAAAACCGCGGGTCTTGATCCGGTGATCGCGCCGCCCCCGAAAGTGCAGGACGCCCTCGTGGTCACGCAGCGCGTAGTCGCCCGTCCGGTAGCACTCGAAGGACTGTCCGTCGGCCACGACGCTCACCCGGGACCCCCGGGTCTTGGCGGGATCGTTCACATAGCCGGGGCTCACGGTGGGCCCGGAGACGACCATCTCGCCCACCTCACCGGCCGACGCCGTTTCGTCGTCCTGATTCAGCAGGAATATGCGCGTCGGCGCCCGCTCGACGCCTATGGGCAGACGTGTCCTTGTCAGGTGATGGTCGCGAATCACCTGGGAGGTGACCGCGTTGGTCTCCACCGGGCCGTACATGTTGATGAAGGTCAGGTCGGGAAGGCGCGCGTACAACTCGCGGACCACGTCCACGGGAAGTTCCTCGCCTCCCGACACGCCGAGGCGCAGCCGCGGCAGTCCCCGGGTGCCCAGCGCGGGTACGGAGAGCAGCCCGGCCCACGCCGCGGGTACGCCCAGCATGAAGGTGACGTCGCTGTGGGCGAGCGTGGCATACAGGGCGCGCGGGAACATCGCGGTCCGGGCGTCGACGAGAACGACGCCGGCTCCGGCCGACATCGCCGCGAACAGGTCGAGGATGTGCATGTCGAAGTGCAGCGGTGACTGGCACAGCACCACGTCATCCGGGCCGAACCGGACGATGTCCCGTGTCCACTCGATGAAGGCCACGACATTGGCCTGGGTGGTCAGTACGCCCTTCGGCTGCCCGGTCGAGCCGGAGGTGTACAGGATGTTGAAGGCGTCCGGGTCCCGCGGCGTGAGGTCGGCCGAGGCGCGGCTCGGCTCAGCTCGCAGTCGGCCGGCTGCCACCACCTCGATGCCGACTGCCCCGCCGATGTCGGGCGGCGCAGCGCCCTCTTCGTCGTGCAGGAGCAGCGCGCATCCGGCGTCTTCGAGGATCAGGCGCCGACGCGGCGCCGGCAGCGCCGGGTCGATCGGGACGTAGGGGAAGCCGGCCAGCAAGCAGGCGAAGAACGAGAGGACGGTCCGCACCGTGGTGGCGGAGGCGACGGCGACCGGGGCACCCGAGGGGTTCTCCCGCCGCAGCGCGAGCGCCATGGATGTCGCCGTGATCTCCAGCTGCTCGTAGGTGACGCTTTCGTCCCCTTGGCGCAGGGCTACTGCCTCAGGGCTGGTCCGCGCGTGTCGCAGGATCAGCGACACGACCCGGTCCGGTGGCGGCTTGGGCACCATGCGTTCTCGCGCCTCCCTCCCTCTAGGGCCTGTCGTTTGGATCACGCCGCAGACGCGGGGTCTGGCACGCGCATCTGCCGCGTTGTCGTCGGTTGCCGACTCCCCCACGCTCGAACAACCTCGCGCGGGGGCACCCCCATCGCCCCCGCTCACCGGCACTGAACAGCGCTGTCGATTTCCTGCGACCTGATCCAAACGACAGGCCCTAGGCTTCGTCATGAGCGGTGAGGGCCAGCAGCCCGTCGGTGATCCGCACCGAGTCGGGACTCACCATCACCTTCGAGGACAGCAGATCGCGCAGATTGCGTCCGAGCGAGAGTCCTGAGCGTTCCTCGTCCAGATAGCCGACCAGACCGGTCACTTCGAGGGCGTCCATGGCCACCTGAACCGCCTCCTGCGAGACGCTCAGGCGCAACTGATTGGCGCGACGGGTGAGATCACCGAAACTCATCGGCCACGGACCGGTGAGCCTGGCGTTCCGGCCGGCGGCGAGTTCGTTCTCGAACCCGCCGCGCAAGGTGGCGATGAGATCCTGCCTGCGGGTGATCTCGCCAAGACGCACCATGCGGACCGCCACCAGATCGCTGTGGCCCTTCGCGCGCAACCGGCGTACCGATGCGCGGGCCAACTGGACCGCTCGGGCCGAGATGCCCTCCCAGCAGGCGACCCAGGCCAACTGTATGTAGGGCATGAGACTGCGGGAAAGATGCTCCCCGAATTTCTGCAGCACCTGGTCCGGTTCGACTCGGCATTCGATGTCCGCGGAGATGGTGGCCGTCCCTCGCATACCGAGCGCGCGCCAGTCGCCGGTACGGCAAATGGTCAGGTCCTGACTTCGAGCGATGAGCAGCACCTGGTCCGACGAAGATGCCTCGGCCTTCGAACGCGCCGAGACGGCGACGAGGTCCGCCTGTTCCAGGAATGAAGCCGCATTTGTTCGCTTGGTGACCGAGAGATATCCGTCGCCGGTGTCCCGGCAGAATGCGATGCTCTCTCGAATACTTGCCGATCCCGCCTCGGAGGTGATACCGGCGAACAACGGTTGCCCATCGGCCTCGGTGACCAGCATCCGCGCGATCCTGCTGCCGCGCGGGGCGGCCTCGTGGAGACCGAGCAGATGGCTGAGGTGCATCGCGAGAATCATCCCGCTCGACCCGCATGCACTGGAGACCCGGCGCACCGCGTACGTCATACGGAACGGACTCGGTTCACCGTCCACGAGATACGGGGTGAGTCCGATCAGGCCGTGTTTGCGCAGGGCCTCCACCGATTCCGCGGGGAAGACCCCGGACAGGTCGACCCGATATGCGTTTGCCGCTGCGACCGAATGTGTCTGAGTGACGCGCTCCTGGAAGTCGTCTTCCTTCACATTTCCGCATCCTACGTTAATCGCCGTGCACAGGGAACGGTGTGAAATTCGCAGGTGTCTGAAAGAATGTCAGGGCGTTCAGGAATGCTGCCGCAAGTACGGTGCGAAGCCATCGGCAGTGTCTGCCCGGCACTGTCTCCACTCTCGACGAAGCGCATACGGGAAGTCGTGTGATGGGACGTCTGGACGATCGTATTGCCGTCGTGACCGGCGCGGCATCCGGCATCGGAGCTGCATCGGCGCTGGCGCTGGCCGCCGAAGGAGCGCGCGTGGCGTGCTTGGACATCGATCACGGGGGTGCCGACAAAGTGGCCCACGCGATACGCGGCCGAGGCGGTGTGGCGCTGGCCCTCGCCGTCGACGTGGCGGATCCGGACGCGAACGCCGCCGCGGCGGCGCGCGTCACCGCGGAGTTCGGGGCACTGCACATCGCCCATCTCAACGCCGGCGTCGGATCGTTGGCGTCGGTGCTGGATACCCCGCTGCACGAGTGGGACCGCGTGATGGCCGTGAATCTGCGGGGCGTCCTGCTCGGCACGCAGGCGTTCGGAGCCGTGATGCGTGACTCGGGCGGCGGCTCCATCGTCATGACGTCGTCCGGTTCGGCGTTGCAGGGCGGGCGAGGGCTCGGCGCCTACGCGGCGTCGAAGGCGGGCCTGTTGGGGCTCATGCGGTGCGCGGCCATCGACCTGGCACCGCTCGGCATCCGGGTGAACGCGGTGTGCCCCGGGGTGATCGACACGCCGATCATCGGCAAGGCCCACGGCCGGGAACCGCTGCTGCGGCTGCTGGGCTCCGGGTACCCGCTCGGCCGGGTCGGCCGGCCGGAGGAGGTGGCGGACCTTGTCGCCTACCTCGCGAGCGACCGGGCGAGCTACATCACCGGTGCCTCGCTCACCGTCGACGGCGGACTCACGGCTGCTCTCGGGCAGCGATAACGTCCAGTTTTTTCGCGAACAAGGGGTGCGGATGGAACGGCTGGCAATCGGGTCGGGAAGCCGAGCGGAAGAGATCTGCGGCTACTCACGAGTGGTCCGCGTAGGCGAATCGGTAGCCGTCGCGGGGACCACCGCGATATCGGAGGGCGACATCCCCGACGACCTCGCGGAGCAGACCCGGATATGTCTGCGCCGGGTGATCGACGCGCTCGACGCGGTCGGATGCCGGGTGGGGGACGTCGTACGGACCCGTTTCTTCGTGACCGACATCACCGACTGGCAGGCGGTTGGTCGCGTCCACCGGGAGGTGTTCGCCGATACGCGCCCGGCCATGACCCTGGTCGAGGTCGCGCGTCTTTTCGACGAGCGCCTTCTGGTGGAGGTCGAGGTCGACGCGATCTCGCCGGGAGACGACCACTAGCGGTATCTGGCGGAGAAAAGGAGCAGGCTCATGAAACGGGACTTCGAGCGGATGGCCATCGGCGCATTCCTCTACCCGACCGGCTATCACGTCGCGGCATGGCGTCATCCCGGGGTCGAACCGGATGCCGGTATCCTCCCGGACCACTACATCGAGATCACCCGGCTGGCGGAACAGGGCAAGTTCGACCTCATATTCCTGCCGGACAGCGCGGGCGTGCGCGGAACGGACATGGACGCCCTGAGCCGAACGGCGATCCGCTACGTCTCCCAGCTCGAACCCCTCACCCTGCTCGCGGTACTGGCCACGGCAACCGAGCGGATCGGTCTCACGGCAAGCGTCTCCACCACGTACAACGAGCCTTACACGGTCGCCCGGTTCATCGCCTCGCTCGACCACCTCAGCAAAGGCCGGGCGGGGTGGAACCTCGTCACGTCGCAGAATCCGCAAGAGGCGCTCAACTTCAACTTCGACAAACAGCCCGATCACGACGACCGCTATGCGCGGGCGACCGAATTCGCCGAGGTCGTACGAGGGCTGTGGGATTCCTGGGACGACGACGCCTTCGTGTACGACAAGGCCGACGGTCTCTTCTTCCGCCCCGACGGTGTCGCACCGATCCACCATCGCGGTGAGCGGTTCTCGGTGCGAGGGCCGCTGAACATGCCCCGCAGCCCGCAGGGACAGCCCGTCATCATCCAGGCGGGCTCGTCTCAGACCGGCAAGGAACTGGCCGCCCGGACCGCGGACGTGGTGTTCTCGGCGCAGCCGAACGTGACGGCGGCGGCCGCTTTCTACCAGGACGTCAAATCGCGCATGGCCGCCTACGGCCGGGCCACCGACACCCTGCACATCCTGCCGGGGGTGTTTCCGTACGTCGGACGCACGCGCGCCGAGGCGCAGGCGAAGTTCGACGAGCTTCAGGAGCTCATCCATCCGGCCGTAGGTCTGTCGCTGCTGGTCAGCGAGTTGGGCGGGTTCGACCTGTCCGGCTTCGACTACGACGGCCCGGTGCCGGACCTGCCGAAGTCGAACGCCGGGCAGGCTCGGCAGCGGCTGTTGATCGACATGGCGCACCGGGAAGGTCTGACCATCCGTCAGCTCGCCCAGCGGGTGGCCGGTTCACGCGGCCACTTCCAGCCGATCGGCAGCGCCGAGGAAGTCGCCGACGAACTCGAGCAGTGGTTCGTCCAGGGCGCTGCGGACGGCTTCATGGTGATGGCACCCGCACTGCCCCAAGGACTGCGCGACTTCGTCGAGCTGGTGGTCCCCGAACTACAGCGACGCGGCCTGTTCCGCGACGACTACACCGGTACGACGCTGCGGGAGCACCTCGGTTACGGCCGTCCGGCGCCACGCCGGCCCGCCGCCGCGCCCCCCGTGACACCGGACGTCCTGACCCCGGCCGAACAGGGGCGGTGACAGGAGCGGCACGGAAAAACAGCGCGACGACGTCAGGCCATGCCCGGGGCGCTGGGCGCGTCCGCCACCGGTACGAACGGCAGCGGGTCGGAGATACCCGTGCGCGCCTCGGGCAGGACGAAGCTCGCGATGGTGATCAGATCCCACTCGTCGATGCCCGACCAGTCGGGGACCGCCAGCGACCGTAGTTCGGACCAGCTCAGCGCGTCGCCGGGATCGTCGATCACGGCGCGCAGGCGGTCCATCGCCCGCCCGTCGAACCGCCCCGACGCGGCGAGCCGCTCCAACGCGTTGGTCAGCGAGAGGTCACGCTCCGGGTAGCGGGATTCCAGGTCGTCGACGACCGCCCTGACCCGCTCCGGCACGGCGTCACCGCCGAGGCCGGCCAGGGCGGAGCGCCGCTCGTCGAAGCTGAGGAAGATGCCGATCTCGCGCAGCAGGTCAGCCGGCTCGTCCGCCACATGGACGAAGTTGATGACCATGTTCGGCGGGCGAAGCACCGTGCGCAGGTGCCGCGGATCGGCCTTGCGCGCACTGACCGACCCCTTGAGCGATGCCAGCCGTACCGATCCCGGCACCCTGCCGTCGTACCGCTCGTCGTGCAACAGCAGAAGCGCCGTGTCGTTCGCGGTGTGCATGGCCGACATGAGCGACAGCCGGTCGACCGGGTAGAGGTGCCAGTTGTATCGCCAGATTTCTCGGATCGAATGCCGGTTGTGGCGGACGGTGCGCACATCCACGACCCGGAACCCCGCGTCGGCGAGGTAGTCGAGGGTGGGCCGCATCCGTCGTCCGATGACGCCGTCACATTTGAAACTGAGCAACGCGGTCGGCAGGAGCGTCGCCACTTCACGCCCTGGAGCGATCTCCGTCAGATCCGCCCAGGTCGCCCGGAGGTAGAGGTCTTCCGCGAACAGTCGGCGCTTGTCCGGCGAGACCGTCAGTCCGGCCCAGTCCTCCGCCGAGGGCACTTGGTACGCAGCTGGTACTTCGCGAATGACGACGCTCCTTCAGTCCAGGTTTCGGTGCGTGCTCTTGCGCCGGGTACGGCCAAGCGGCCCCGGTCGCCGGAGAACTGAGCGTTCTCCGGCGACCGAGACGTCGGGGTCAGCCCGCGGTGCCCGGGTGGGACGTGATCAGCCGAGCCCCGGCGAACTGCGCCGACGCTCCCAGTTCCTCTTCGATGCGCAGCAGTTGGTTGTACTTGGCCGTGCGGTCCGAGCGGGAGAGCGAGCCGGTCTTGAGCTGCCCCGCACGCACGCCGACGACGAGGTCGGAGATGGTGGTGTCCTCCGTCTCGCCGCTGCGGTGCGAAACGACCACACCGTAGGACGACTGCTGTGCCAGGCGGACCGCACGCAGGAACTCGGTGACGGTGCCGATCTGATTCAGCTTGACCAGGATGGAGTTGGCCATCGAGTGGTCGATGCCGTCAGCGAGGAGGGCGGGGTTGGTGCAGAACACGTCGTCACCGACGATCTGGCACCGGGACCCCAGGCGCTCCGTGATCGACTCCCAGCCACGCCGGTCGTTCTCGGCGATGGGGTCCTCGATCGAGATGATGGGGTAGTTGTCCAGAAGCGACTCGAAATAGTCGATCTGCTGATCCGTGCTGCGCACGGTGTTGCCCCCGCCGTAGCGGTACGCGCCGTCGACGTAGAACTCGGAGGCAGCCGGGTCGAGCGCGATCGCGACATCGGTGCCGGGCGTGTAACCGGAGTCGGAGACGGCCTTGAGGACGAAGTCCAGCGCCTGCTCAGCCGTGGCGAAGTTGGGCGCGAACCCGCCTTCGTCGCCCACGTTCGTGGGCTCGCCGGCCGCGGCGAGAGCGCGCTTGAGGGTGTGGAAGATCTCCATGCCCATCCGGACCGCTTCGCCGAACGTCGGAGCGCCGACAGGCATGATCATGAATTCCTGGAAGTCGAGCGGATTGTCCGCGTGCGCCCCACCGTTGACGATGTTCATCATCGGCGTGGGCAGCAGGGTGGCGTCGACCCCTCCGACGTAGCGGTACAACGGCAGCCCGTGCGCGGCGGCGGCCGCCTTGAGCACCGCGAGCGACACTCCCAGCATCCCGTTGGCACCGAGCTTGGACTTCTGCGCCGTGCCGTCCAGCTCGATCATCGTCTCGTCGACGCGCTGCTGGTCCTGTGCGTCGAGTCCGAGCAGTGACTCGGCGATGACGGTATTGACGTTGTGGACCGCTTTCCCTACGCCGCGGGCGTGCCAGCGGGTCGGATCTCCGTCTCGGAGTTCTACCGCTTCCCGCTCACCCGTTGAAGCACCAGAAGGAACGGCTGCCCTGCCAAAGGATCCGTCAGCGAGGTGAACATCGACCTCGACGGTTGGGTTTCCTCGACTGTCGAGGATATGGCGGCCACGAACTGTCTCAATCTTGGTCATGTCGTCCTGTCGACGCCTGGCCCGGCGCTGAGCGCGCCGTCCAGGTCCTGGTCGGCTCTTATCCATTAACACACCGCGCGCAGACCTTAACACGCGTCCAGGAAAGCCCCAGCCCCCCGCTGGCCTGGTCCGATGGGCCTTACTCGGCTCGGCCGTCGGCCGCCGCTCTGCGTCAACCTGCCGTTACCGGACGGTAGTTGTTCCACCGAGCCGCGCCGTCACGGCACCGCGGAACTCCGTCAACCACAAATCAGGCGGCCGATAAACCTTTGGCATTTCACCTCACGCAACCACCTGCCATACTTGCCCGGTGACCGCCGAAAACAATGCGCGGAACGCCTTCCTGGCCGTTCTCGCGCACAATGATCTGACGGTACCCGAAGATCTTACGCAAGGCGTTTTTCACGGATTTCTGGAACTCCGGTCCATGGTGGCCGTTCTCCGTGACGCCCACGAAGCCGAGACAGAGCCGGCGAACGTATTCCGAGTTCCCGTAGCGGCGACGGACAATGAGGCGGAGTGATCGCACAATGGCATTCGCGAGCGAGGAACTTCACTCACTCGACGTGGACACGCTGGGCGTCCGGCTGCGCGGAGGCGAGCTGACCAGCCGTCAGCTGACCGAACACTGTCTGGCCCGCGTCGGCAAGCTCGACAGCCGTGTCCACGCGTTCGTCCTGGTCACGGCCGACCGCGCGCTCGCCGACGCGGAACGCGCCGATCGGGAACTCGCCGCGGGCATCGACCGCGGGCCGCTGCACGGAATTCCGTACGCGGTGAAGGACATCTTCGACACGAAGGGCATTGGCACGACTTCGCACTCCTGGCTGCGTGTCGATCACGTTCCCGCTTCCGACAGCACCGTCGTCCGGCGCATGTCCGATGCGGGCGCGGTCCTCATCGGCAAGTTGGGGACGCACGAGTTCGCCCTGGGCGGGCCGAGCCAAGAATTGCCTTTCCCGCCGGTGCGCAACCCCTGGAACCTCGAACATGTCCCCGGTGCCTCGTCCTCCGGCTCGGCCGCGGCGGTTGCCGCGGGCTTCGTGCGGATCGCCCTGGGCAGTGACACGACCGGTTCCATTCGCGGGCCGGCTTTTCACTGCGGGGTCGTCGGACTCAAGCCCACCTACGGTCTGGTCTCACGGTTCGGTGTCTTTCCGCTCTCCTACTCCCTTGATCACTGCGGCCCGTTGACGCGCACGGCTCGTGAGGCGGCGACAGTGCTCTCTGTCATCGAGGGTGTCGACCCGGACGACCCGGGCAGCGTCCGCAGGCCCGCGGCCCCGTCGGCGCCGCGTCGGGCACTTCGCGTCGGCTGGACACCCAAGCGGCTGCGCGCACAGCGCACCGTGCATCCCGAGGTGTGGGATCAGCTCACGATCGTGCTGAGGCACCTGAGGGAACTCGGTGCCGAGGTGGTCACCGTCGATCTGCCCGATCTCGCGGTGTTCGGTGCGTGCGGCCGGGTGATCATGGCGGCCGAGGCATTCGCCGTGCACCAGGACGACATCCGTTCCCGTCCCAGGGAGTTCGGGCGCTACACCTACCAGCGGGTCGCGGCCGGCGCCACCGTACTCGCCTCCGATCTGGTGCTGGCCCACCAGACGCGGCGGCGGTTGGCCGAGGCGGTCGATCGGGTCTTCGCGGACTGTGACGTGCTGGTCGAACCATCCGCCCTGGCTCCGGCCGCCCGGTTCGACGCGTTCGGGCACGACTGGCCACCGCCGGCGGCCGCCAACGCCACCCAGACCGTCGAGTTCAACGTCAGCGGTCACCCCGCGCTCGCGCTGCCGACCGGCCTGTCCTCCGACGGGCTGCCGCTCGGTGTCCAACTCGTCGGCCCCTACTTCTCGGAGGATCTTCTGACCCGGCTGGCGACGGAGTTGGAGTCACGGCTCGACATCCTGAGCCTGCGTCCAGCGGGGTTCGAGTGACCGGCCTGCCAACCGAGCCGCAGGCGCTGGCCGTCGAGTCCTACCGGGGACTCTCGCTGGATCCGGACCGGGCCGGCATGCTCAACCTCGCGTGGACGACCGACGAGGCCGCGTTCCTGGCTGCCGACGTCTTCGCTCTCGTCGCCGACGAACTGGCCGCGGAGGCCGCCGGCGGCCTGCCGAGCGTGCGCGACTACCGCTTGCAGGACCCGTACGGCGAGCAGGCACTGACCGCGGCGGTCGACGCGTTCTTCGGTTTGGACGGGGGCCATGGTGTGAGCGCCGGCGCAGGTGTGGGTCCGCTCCTGCGCGAACTGGTCGATCTTGGCGGGCGATCGCCGATCCTGACGCTCAGCGAGACCTATCCCGACTTTCCCGCCTGGGCGGCCCGCCGCGCTCGTGCCTGCCTCGTCTGGCAGCCGGCCGACGCCGGGGGCGAGGACGCCGTCGGCATCGGTCGGCACGTCGCGGCCGCGCTGCGGGCGCACGGAGCGAGCCTGATCTTCCTGGAGCGGCCGGCGCTGCGCCCGGCACCGACCGACGACCTCGCGGTCGTGGAGGCGATCGGCCGGGCTGTGGCCGGACGCGGGGCGCACATCGTCATCGACGAGTCGAACGCCAACTACTGTCCACCGGAGTTCAGCGCGGCCACGCTGACGTCCCGGCTCGACAACCTGATCGTCGTGCGCGGGTTGTCCAAGGCCTATGGGCTCGGTGGTGTCCGGCTGGGCTACTGCGTGTCCTCGGCGCCGGCGACCGAGCAGGTGTGCCGGTGGGTCGCGCCGTTGCAGGCGTCATCGCTCGCGCTGCGCATCGGCCGCGGCGTCCTGGCCATGGGCGACATCGCCCAGCCCCTGCGGGCCCGCGTCTCGGCGCAGGTCGGCGCCGCCACACGAGTGGCACGGCAGGCGGGCCTGGCGCCGGCGCCGGCGGGGCGCGGGCTGCCGTACCTGCTCTTCCCGCCGGACGACGACCGCCCCGATCGGGCGGAGACGACCCTGCGCGCCCTGGCCGAGCACGGCGTGCAAGGCAAGGCACATGTGTCGTGGGGTGCCCGCGGTCATGCGGGCACGGTCCGGATCGGGCGGATCAGCGTGCCACTGGACGCGGATCGCGCCGCCCAGTTCGCGCGCCGCCTCGGCGCAGTGGGAAGCGACACGGTGGACCAGGCCGACGGGATCGACGGGATCGACGGTGGAGAAAACGCCGAAGGCGAAGACAGCGGAGAAGGCGGAGAAAATGGAGAAGGGGAAGGGTGAACCAGTGGGTGCGCACACGGCGGTTCTGCGTCTGGTTCCGATCGCATCGGCGTTGGGCGGGCGGACAGCGCTCGACGAACTGCCGGAGATGGCGTCGGACGATCCGCGGATCTATTGGGATCTGGGCTATCGGGACTCCCGGGTGACCGACGAGGGCAACCTCTCCCTGGTCGCCCGCGCGCTGCCCGGCGAGCTGCCGGTCACCGCGCCCACCCTGGTCGTTCTGGCGATCGGCTCCCAGCACTTCTCCAGGGCGCTGCCGCGCATGCTGCGTGACGCCGGCCTGCGCCCGGAGAAGATCTTCGATCTGGCCAGTCCGACCTGTGGCACGTTTCTCGCTCAGGTCGACCTGGCGGCGGGAATGATTCGCGGCGGCGCGGCGAGTTCCGCGCTGGCGATCATCGCCGGCTCGGCGGACGCGAATGTTCCCCGGGTCCGGCGCGGGGAGCATGTGCAAAGCGACGGCGCCTGCGTGTTCGCCCTGACCGGGGACCCGGTCGGCGTACCGCACTTCGTGGTCGAGTCGCTGGCCCTGGACTACGTGCACCCCGCCGACGCGAGCCGATTCGACGAGGAGCCGAACGCCGCGCTAAGGGCGAGCCTGAAGGTCACGCTCATGCGGTCGCTGATCCGCGAGGTACTCAAACGGACGGACACGCCCGCGGCCCACGTGGATCACCTCGTGATGCAGAACCTCGGCCTGGACCGGATGAAGGCCGTCCGCGCTCTGAGCGGTGTGCGGCCCGAGGCGCTGTGGCTGGACAGTCTCGCGCACAACGGACATGTGATCGCCGCCGACAGCATGGTCAATCTCCAGGACCTGTACGGCGGTGGCCGCCTGGCCACCGGTGCGAAGATCCTGATGGTCGGCACGTCGCCAGCGACGAACGGGGCGATGCTGCTGCGCTTCGCCGGCGGGTGACGGTCGCTGGTGACGTCACCCGCCGACGCGGCGCTCAGCTCAGCCAGGACTTCGGGTCGGGATTGACCAGCAGCTTGGAGGTCCCGGGCTCGTCGTACTCGATGTGCGTGGTGCCGAGGACCACCAGGTCCCAGGGGTCTATCAGCGGACGGTACGTGTCGATCGCCGAGGCGAAGCCGGCCCAGCGGATCCGCCCGCCCGCCCGCATCGCCGCGAAGGCGGCTGCGAGGACGTCCGGCATCTCGCCGCCCGAGGCCAGCACGGTTTTCTCGACCCGTCCGAGGGCGGCGACAGGGTCGAGGGAACGCTTCGGCAGGGCGGTGGCGTCCTCGAGCAGTTGCTTGTCGTCAGGGTGCATCTCGTCCCCGAGATAGCGGCGAAGGACTTCCTGCCGCTCCGGCCGGTCGAGCAACACCGCCAGCTCCCGCAGCACATCAGCGGGTTCGTCCGCCACGTGGATGAGGCTGAGCATGCGATTGGCCTGCCGCAGTCGACTGCGCAGCGTGTTCGGCTGCTGGTCGGCGAGGGTCGCCGAGCCCTTCAGCGAGGTGAGGTGGACGGAGGCCGGCAGCTCGTGGCGGCGGGTGGCGCGCAAGGCGAGCAGCAGAGCGGGGCCGAGTACCAGCCACTCGTCGGACACGGCGAAGCGGTCGAGGGTGGCGGAGGTGAGTTGATAGCGCCACATCTCGCGCCACATCAAACGGTCGAGCCACACATTGCGGACCGCGATGACCTCGTAGCTCTGCTCGTCGAGAAACGTCCGCACGACTCGGACGACGCCATCGGTGACCTGCCCCTCCGGTTTGACCATGAAGAGCGCCGCCTGGTGGAGGGTCTCGTCGAAGGCGGTGCCCCAGACGTCCCGCGCGTCCGCGAGTCCCTCGCGGAAGTGCGGCTCCCGTTCGTACAGGTCGGCCTTCAGCCCGGTTCGCGTGAACCTGGACCAGTCCGGACGGCTCGTCGAGCTTGCCACAGTGGGTCCTCCAGCAGACATGTGCGCCACCGCGTCTTCAGGCGCGGTGGAACTCGATCGGTGTCTTGGCGCTCAACCGCTTGCGCATGGACCCCCGCCAGGTGACGTCGGTGCCCTCCGCCGACCATGCGCTGTTCAGCCACGGGTCCCCTTCGACCGCTTCCAGGCCGATGGACGACGTGATGGACGTGTGGAACAGGGCGTCGCTGTGGCCGGTCACCCAGCGGACCGGATCGTGCAGCGCATGCCGCTCGACCAGCTTGCGCACAGGTTCCGCGAGCCGGTCTTTGTCCTTGGCCCAGAATCGGTGGATGTCCGTGAAAGCGGCGAGAGTCACATCCTTCTCCTGGGCACTGCGCGCGAACCATGTCTCACGGAACAGGTGGAGCACCGTGAACAGAAAGGAGTACGGCGCCCACAGCGTGGGAATCTCCCCCGCCGACCGCGACTTGTCCGGCGGCACGACCACCCGATCGCGCTCCGCCAGCACCTCGTCCATCGGGAGCTGCCAGGAGGCGCGCGCCCAGGTCAGGCTGTAGGCGCAGTCGATCGCCGAGACGGGGACCGCTTCGTCGTCCAGCAGGAGCAGGTGGTTCGGGATGTGGTCGGGGCTCAGTGCGTAGATGACGCGCGTGTCCATGCTGAGCGGTTCGATCGTGCGCTTCCGCTGATTCCATTCGCCGATGACGTACCCGAGCGAGGTCATCACTCGCTTGGTGGTCTCCACGTCGCGGGGGCGGATCATCAGGTCGACGTCGCCGAGCGCACGGGTCCCAGTACCGCCGTACAGCGAGAACTGGAAGTCCATTCCCTTGGTGCACGCCACTGGGACGTCGTTGGCTTCGAGTGCGGCCACCACCCGCAGCGTTTCCTCGGTCAGGACGCGATTCTTGCGGGCGTTCGCCGCCAGATACAGCCGCAGTTGGGGGGCGAAACGCTGAGGAAACGCATCCCACAGGTCCATGGTGTCCACGGTGTGGACGAGCAACGCCAACACGCGGTGACGGAGGGCCTGTTCGATGAGTTCACCGATGTTGAGATCGGTACGGACCATGAGGTCGCGCAGTCGGTCCGCGTCCTCGGGTTTGTCGGTTCCCTGGCAGACGAGTTCGAGGATCCGCCATTCGACGCCCTGGTCCTCGCCGCTCTGGTCCCCGCCGCTGCCGCGCGTATCCCCCACCGTCATCCCACCTCGGTCCGCTCGCTTGTGACATGCCTGTACCACCGGGCTTCGGACGCGCTCATGCGAGATCGAGGCCGGCGAGATACGCCTTCACCCTGCCCATGGCCATCTCGTCCTCCTGCGAAGCCACGTGGGAGGCGAGATGAGCGATGGCGCGCGCCATCGCGGCCACGGTGTGTTTCGGGAACGCCGTGTCGTCGTGCTCGACAACCAGGCCGATCCCTTCCGGCCTCGGGCTGAAGTTCAGCTCCAGGGCATAGCGCCCACTCGGGGCGACGCTCCACTCGAAGTCACCGAACCCGTGGGCGTCGATCTTCTGCTGACCGGCCGATGGCCGCTCGCCCGGGGGGCCGTCCTGAGCGAATTTCGGTGAGTAGTTGAAGAACAGCTGCGGGCCGTCGGGAAACCCCCTCGCCCGAAACTCCTGGAGCAGGCGGTCGGGGTCGTGCCGCACGCTCCACAGAGAGGTGAGCAGACACTCGCCGACTTTCCTCGCGTAGTCCGAGAAGTTCTCGTCCGCCGAGCCGGCAGGGCTGAGAAAGAAGCCACTGCGGGTCTGCAGGCCGACATACCGAAGTTCCGCCGGAAGGACTCGGTTGGACGAGCAGGCCGCCATCCACAGATACGGCCGGTTCATGACCACTTGGTACGCGGTGATGAACAGGGACAGAAGGATCGCGGCTCTGGAGACCCGATACCTCTGGGCGAGCACCAGGCCGGCCCAGTCCAGCGTCGTACTCGACGTCCGACCGACAAGGTACTCCGGCCCCATCACATGGGAATCGGCGGCGCCCACCTCCACCGCCCTGGCCGCGGCGTCACGCAGCACCGTGATCTTGCGCTCCGACTCCCTCCTCGCCCGGGGGCCCGCCTCGAACGCCAGAATCTCGTCGTGCGCCGTGTCGATCTCCTGGGGCTTGGGGACGACACCTTTCTCGATCAACCCGATCACGTGCGACCTGAGCAACGCGAAGCCCATGCCGTCCATATAGAAGTGCGACGCTTTGACGATCACAACGGATCGGTCGGGCCCGCGGGCCAGGATCACGGCGACATTGAGATCGTAGCCACGGTGAACGAGCCCCTTGAGGAAGTCGTCGTCCACCTTCTCGAGAGATTCCTCCGCGAAGATCAGATCGTCCGCGGCGGAGGCGGGCAGAACGATCTGGCCGGCCACGCCATCGCTCGACTGAGTGACCGTCGTCCGCAGCATCGGAAACCGCACCACTGCTTGCTGGAACGCTGCCTTGACAAGCCTTCCGTCGGCGTCCGCCGGCAGTTGAAAGCTCATGTCGCACCGGTGCCGCCAGCGCAGGTCCCAGATGTCGTCGTAAGGCCCGGTCATCCACGCTCTCTGAGCCCAGTTGAACGATGTGGCCCGTGCGTGGACAAGACCCGGATCGACGCTCGCTGAATCAAACATGGCTTGTCACCGCGCCTTCTCAGATGAGATTCACATGCGGGTCGAGCATCGCCAGGGCACCGACCCCCGCCCAGAGACTGTCGTTGTTGTGGTTCAGGCTCGCGGCCCTGAGATCACGAAAATGGCGTTCCAGGGGGATCGCGCTGCCCTTGCTGTAGCCCATTCCGAGTCCGGCGAGCTGGAGCATGCGGTCGACCGCGCGGAAGGTGAGGTCGGACGACACCAGCTTGAGGGTGTTGAGCTGTAGTTGTGTGCGGGGTTCGGCCAGCGGCCGGCCCGCTTCGCGGGCGGAGTCGACGCGTTCCACGACGCGCGCCAGATAAGCGCTCACCAGATCCAGGTCGACGCGGACGCGGGCGAGTCGTTCGTGGAAGAGATCCGACGTCTGTCCGTCCGCGCCGAAGCGTCCCGACTTCCTGAACCAGCGCAGGAGTTCACTGAGGGCGCCGCGGGCGGTGCCGAGCCAGCAGGCCGCCCACCCCACATGCGCGAGCGGAATCAGGCTCTCGCGGACGATCTCGGCGCAGTGCCCCGGAGTGCCGACCACGTTGCGCAGCGGAACTTCCCCTGTCAGCACCATGGAGACACTCTCGGTGGCTCGCATACCGAGGGTGTTCCACTCACCCGAGGTCTGAACGTCCAGGTCACGGCGGTCCGCGTAGACCAGCGTCACCTGATGTTCGGACGCGTCCTCGCCGGCCCGCATGGTGATGAGGTAACCGTCGGCATGGGCCCCGCCCGTCACCACGGGGGCGCTACGGGTGATGACCGCCCGGTCCTTCGCGAACTCCAAGGGGGCCTCGGCGGTGAACAGGTCGGCGCGGCCGCCGACTTCGCTGGTGACCGAGGCGATGTAGGCGTCGCCCTTCGCCACGCGCGGGAGGAGATCGGCCTTGAGTTCCGCCGACCCGTAGCGCGCCACCGCGTCGACCTGGAAACAGTGCATCGCCCAGATCTGGGCTGTGGACAGGCAAGCGCCGGCCAGGGCCTGAGACACGTCCACGAACGTCTTGACCGATGCCCCCGCGCCGCCGTACTCCCTGGGCGCCAGGAGGCCCAGCAAACCGTTCTCGCGCAGCGCCTGAAGCGGTTCTTCGGGAAAGCTCGCCTCCTCGTCGGCCCGCGCCGCGTGTGCGCGGAGTACGGGCAGGGCACGGGACACCAGTGACATGGCGTCCGTGGTCACGACTGGTCCTCCCCGCCGCCGACTTCTCCCGCCGTCCCGGCTGCGGACAACGCCTCCCAGACCATCCGAGGAGTGGCGAAGGTATCGAACGTCAACAGGTCGTCGGAGAACTCGACCGTGTAATCCTGCTCGAGGCGCATGAGCAGCTGGACAATTCTGAGCGAGTTCAGGCCCGCCCCGGGAAGATCTGTATCGGGGAGTATCGGAGCCTGAGGATCAAGTCCGGGAACGATCTCCCGCAACGCCGACTCGAATCGACTGTCCCACTGGTTGTCCAATGGAGGACGCCTCCAGGAATCGCAAAGAACGCCAGCCTGCAAAACGAAGGCACATTGAACGGCTCCCCGTCGCCGGAAGTCAACCCCGCCGGATTCGGTACCCGAGCCGGGCAGGAATCTCGGCATGGGGTATCCGGTGCCGCCGCCGCGCCGGTCCCCCGCCCCTGCCGGTGCTGTGCAACTGCTGAAGGTCCTCACTTGCACACGCGCCCTCGCCTCGCGGTGACTTGGCGGCTCATGTCTTGGGGACCTCCAGCCTCCTGGCGAACTCTTCCCACGCCGCGGCGCAGTGACGCGCCAACTCCGCGACGTCGTACACGCAGTGCGAAGGTACTGTCTGAGCCAGCTTGTCCCAGGTCTCGCCGTCGAGCGCCAGCACGCTGAGCGCCCGAAGCAGGAAGCGCCCCGCTTCCGTCAGCCTCAGCGAAGGGTCACGCTGGAGTCTGGCCCAGGACACGCTTCTGCGGCTGCTCTCCGGCCGGGCGGTCGCCTCCGCCCTGCTCGCTTCGACCTGTCTGATGTAGGTCCTGGCCGCGGACGGCTCCTGTGCCGTCTCGGAGATCTCGTGATGACGCGGTGCCGGGGATTCGCCATTTCTCATCCGGCGTCGCACGTCACGGGCCGTGTTCGGGGAGATGTCCGCGATTCTCGCGATCTCGCGCAACGACGCGTCAGGCCGAGCGGCGATCACCTGGCTGGCGCGTACGCGCCCTTCGTCGCTCCGCATGGAGCGGCTGCGTCCGTCCTTGCCGACTCTCTTCTCGGTGTCCATGACCTCGGCGGGCATGCTCCGGCGTATCTTCGCGATCGTTTTCGCGGACAGGCCGGTGGTCGTCGCGACCGCGCGATCCGACCAGTCGGGATAGAGGTTCATGACGCGCAGTGCGGCGGACCGTCGCTCGGAGAGTGACAGCGGCAGCCCGTGCTCGGTGTTCAGCTTCACGGCCAGGACATAGGCTTCCTCATAGCTGCCGTCGAAGAGCCGGGCCTCAATGGTCTGCGCGCCTTTCGCCATGGCGGCGCGCACCCGGTGCATTCCGTCGATCACCCGCATGACGCCGACCTGCACGAGGATGGGCGGGAGCGGTGCGCCGGCCTCCTGAAGAACATGAACATGGGCCGGGTCGATACCGTGGTGGCGTGGGGAGTCCTCCAGGATCAGTTCGGTGATGTTCACGCTGGCCACGGGTAAGGCCTCTACTTCCCGAAAATGAGACGCCGCGCTGCCCGACACCACGTTCGGTCGGCTCACTGAGATTCCTTCCCGTGCCATGGTCAACCCTCTTCGGTATCGCGGAGGTAGTGGCCACGCGGACTCATCCGGCACCGACGGCGCACCTGAAGACGTTGGTCAAAGAGGCGTCGACATCGATGTCACACACCCTGCGGTCTCCCATCTCCCGACCGGGCATGCCCTCCAGTGTCCTCCGATGTCTGGCGCGGTTTCGCCCCCCCTTAGGTACATAGCCATCTGGCTACCCCCGTGGTGAGGAGAGGCTGCGGTAGTGATCCACGGGATACTGTCGGCATAGCTGCCGCACGGTGTCCCTGACCGTCGTGCCTACGGCAGCATCGAGCTCGTACTCGGTGTCACTGAGTACGGCAACGTTGTCAAGAACCAGCGCCACGAGTTCCGCGCAGACCTTCATCTCGGCCGCGCCCATGCCTCGTTGGGACACGATGTTGGTGCCCAGTCGCAGCCCGCCGGCGACGAGCGGTGGCTTGGTGTCGCCGGGTATCCGGTTCCTGTTGGCGAGGATCCCGCAGGACTCCAGGGCTTGTTCGGCCACCAGGCCGGTGAGCTGCCTGTCCGAAAGGCCCAGGAGCAGCATGTGGTTGTCGGTGCCGCCGGTGAGCACCTGATGACCCAGGTCGACGAGCCGCGCCGACAGGGACCGGGCGTTGGCCACGATGCGAGCGGCGAGTTCCTTGAAGGCCGGTTGTGCCACCAGGGCGAGCGCACGTGCTTTCGCCGCGATGGCGGAGGGGTTGGGCGTTCCCTGCGAGCGGGGGAAGACCGCTCGCTGCATCAGCCGCGCCAGCGTCGTCCCGCCGTCGGGGCTCGGTGTGTCCCACTCACGACCGATCAGGATGAGCCCGCCCCGAGGGCCGCCGAGTTGCTTGTAGGTGCTGGTGGTCGTGATGTGCGCGATGTCGATCGGGCTGGGATGCGTCCCCGCCGCCACCAGCCCCGCGATGTGGGAGATGTCCGCCAGAAGGTAGGCGCCCACCTCGTCCGCCACCGCGCGGAACCGCGCGTAGTCGATGGTCCGGGGGTAGGCACTGGCTCCCGCGACGATGAGTTTCGGCCGGTGCCGGCGGGCGAGTCGGGCGACCTGGTCGTAGTCGATGAGCCCCTGGGAGTCCAGGCCGTAGCGCACCACCCGGAAGTAGCGACCGGTCACCGACGCGGAGGCGCCGTGCGTCAGATGCCCTCCCGCGTCCAGGTCCATGCCCAGGAGTGTGTCGCCGGGGAGCAGCAGACCGAACAGCACGCTGAGGTTGGCGGAGGAGCACGAGTGTGGCTGTACGTTCGCGTACCGCGCCCCGAAGGCCTCCTTCGCTCTGTGGACGGCCAGTTCCTCGACCCCGTCGAAGACGGTGCTGCCCGGGTGATACCGGGACCTCGGATAGCCTTCGACTGTCAGGTTGCCCAGGACGGAACCCGCCGCCGACAGGACGGACGGATGGGCCAGACTCGCGTGAGCCACCATGGCGAGTGTGCTCTCCTGGTGGACGACCTCTTGGTCCAGCAGCTGTGCCAGCTCCGGGTCCTGATGGCGTAACAGGCGACTTCCCTCAGCCATGACGGCCGCGTGCTCTCCGATGTCGGCGTTCTCGGGGGAAGGATGCTGGGTGACGGTGTCGATTTCGCTCACTCCCTGGTGCCGTTGGTCTGTCCGTGGGCGCTTTACGCCGCGGAGCCCCGAGGTGGGGGAATCGCGGTCCGCGTGGGGTGGCAGAGGATGGCCCTGGAACGCCGAGGGCCCGGTGTCGGAGTTGCCCCGGTCCGGCAGACGAGCGGTCTGGTGGACGCCGACGGGCTCGCGGCCTGTGCCGCGGATCTGGAGGCTAACCGATGCCCGCGCGGCGTGTCGATGTTCGTCCCGGCAGGGCTGACGTGGCCGTTTCCCGAGCGTCCGGTCGGTTCCGCGGCGAGGCGCACCACCCGGCCCCTCGGGCGCGTTCCCGAACCGGCATGTGCGGCAACCGCGGTATGAGCGGCCGAAGTTGGACCTCTCGACGCTCCCGCGTACAACTGCGACCAGAGGGTCGCGGCGCTCGGTGCGGTCGGCCCCGAGCCGGCGGCGCGGACGCCTGAAGCCCATGAACAGTCCAGCGGACTGCTCACACCCGATGTCGCACGTGGACGTGAGCAGTCGCGCTGGTTCCGCATCGGCGCCTGGTCGGCGAACCCACCGATGGGTCGGACCGCCGACGGGGTCAACGGGGTTACAAGAGCCCGATCTGCATCGCTGTGACCACCGCGGCGGTTCGGTTCGGAGAGCCGAGTTTCAGCAGTATGGCACCGACCAGACGTTTGACCCCGTGGGTCGAGATGCCGAGCGAGCGTGCGATCTGCTTGTTGCTCAGCCCGTTCGCGAGCAGCGTCAGGGTCTCCTGCTCGCGAGGAGTCAGCCGCGCCGCCCGGCCCCCTCCCACACAGGACGGAGGGATTCCCGACAGCAGGCGCCTGGCGGGTTGCGCCGGCGGGGCGCTCTCATCCGCGGTCACCCGCCGCAACGCGTCGTCCAGCGACGTACTGGACAGACCGGACGTGGCGAGAAAACCGCCCGAGGGCAGTGCCGAGAAGCCATGGCCACTCCCGAGTGGATCACTGCCGAGCACCAGAACCCTGGGCATCCGGCGACGGTAGTCCTCCTCCATCCCGTCAAGAAGACCCCACCGCTTCACCGTGACGATGAGAACGTCGCATTCCTCGGAATCCAGCGACTTCTCGAGCTCCTCGGGATTCCACAGCCGGACCGATCCGACCCGGTCCAGCGTACTCATCAGTACTTCCATCCCTTTCACCAAGACCTCGCTCTCGACGAGCAGCGCGACATCAAGGGCCTCCAGGTACGAACCTTCGACTTCACCAGTTGTTAACTGCTCGCGCATATGTCCCCCATAATCCGTAGGTCGTTGATGAGGGATTGTCACACCAGAGTCGGGCGACGTCACTCACTGCGTAAAGCTTTTCACCTCCGCTTGACCTGAGCCGTTCACCGTGCCAGCAATAAGCAGATTGAGTGGCAGATATGCCCTACTGGGGTGAGGTATCCCTCTTGGCGGCGGTATGCCCCCATGGAAGGAGCGCGCCGTCACCCGCCCCGGCCGGGATGCTCAGTGTCCTCAGCTGCCGGGAACCGCCGACCTGTTGGCGCCTTCGCGGGCACTTGCGCTCCCGCCGCCGTTTGCGGAAGAGTCTCAATCCCCGCTGCACACAGGTCGCATCCGGTCCGGGCGGGGATCCTAGGAGCGCCATGCCTGCGGCAATAGCCACCCAGGGACTTACCAAGGTATTCCACACCGTAAAACGCCAAGAGGGACTACGCGGCACACTGCGCTCACTCGTGGCACCGCAGCGCGTGACCAAAACCGCTGTCAATGACGTCTCATTCAGCGTCGAGGGCGGTGAACTCGTCGCATTGCTGGGGCCGAACGGTGCCGGGAAGTCCACCATAATCAAGGTTCTCACCGGAATTCTCACGCCAACTTCCGGGAAAGCCGAAGTCGTCGGAGCCGTTCCCTACCGAGCACGGGAGCGCAACGCACGCAACGTCGGAGCGGTTTTCGGGCAACGCACACAACTGTGGTGGGATCTGCCCGCGCGCGAATCGTTCGCGATTCTCCGGGACATCTACGATGTTGGAGAAGCCGAATACACCGCGCGCATACGCGAATTCGACGATCTGCTCGACCTGGCCTCGTTCTGGGACACGAGGGTCCGCCACCTCTCCCTCGGCCAGCGGGTCCGCTGCGACCTGGCGGCGGCCCTGCTGCACGACCCCCCGGTCATCTTCCTGGACGAACCGACGATCGGCATGGACGTCGTCGTCAAGGAACAGGTCAGACGCTTTCTCCAGCACCAGGTCGAACGACGCGGACGTACTGTCCTGCTCACCACGCACGACATGACGGAGGTCGCCCGGCTCGCCGAGCGCATCGTCCTGATCAACCACGGGCGCATCGTCCATGACGGTCCGCTGGCCGACATCCGGCGCCGCTTCGGGGGGACGTGGCAGGTGCGCGCGGAGGTGACCGGTCCGGTGGACACGCGGGTCCCGGAGGGTCTGCGGATCGTGCGCGTCGAGGGCCCGTTCATCACCTTCGCTCCGGACCCGGGCGCCGACATCAGTACCCACGAGGCGTTGAAACGCGTGATCCAGCAGTACGACCTGGCGGACATCAGCGTGGCGGAGAGCGACCTGGAGGATGTGATGCGCGCCGCCTACCTCGGCCCGGACGCGCCCGATGACCATCGGCCCACCATCGGCGAGCCCGTCTGAGATGGCCGCCCCGTCTTCCCTTCCGGCCTCTTCCCGGGCCTGGCGGACAGCTCGCATCACGCCACTGGCCGAAGTGCTGGCGCCCGGCCGGATCGTCGCCACGTTCATCAGGCTGGCCATCCAGGTCTTCCTCGTCGTATGTCTCTGGCGGGCGCTGTACGCACAGACCACGAGCAGCGCCGGCCTGGACCGCGAACAGGCCGTCACCTTCGTCGTACTGTCGACGCTCGCCGTCCCGATCCGCGGCCTCGACCGCAACAGCGGCCGCGACTCGGTGTACGTGCACCTGTATCTCGGCACGATCGTCTACTGGTTTCTGCGGCCTGTACCGCCCCGCCGCTACTACCTGTATCGCGCGGTCGGCGACCAGTTCTACGGGTTCGCGTGGGCACTCGCCGGATACCTCCTGTGCCGCCTGACGGGAGTCGTCTCGGCACCCGCGTCGGCCGGCGCCGGGGCCGTCTTCGTGCTGAGCATGTTCCTCGCGCAGGCGGTGCTGTACCAGCTCACCCTGCTGGTCGATCTGCTCTGCTTCTGGACCCTGCGCAACAACGGCGCCCTGCAGATCCTCACCTTCGTCAGAAACCTGCTCTCCGGCTCCTACGCCCCGCTGTGGTACTTCCCGGAGTGGTTCAGGACCCTCAGCACGCTGCTGCCCTTCCAGGCCACGCTCAACACGCCGCTGTCGATCTACATCGGGCGGATACCGCTCTCGTCCGCCCCGGCCCAACTCGCCGTCCAGGGAGTCTGGGTGATCCTGCTCGCCCTGCTCACCAGGTTCCTGTGGCGGAAGGCCGCGGACCATGTCGTTTCCCAGGGAGGGTGAACGCCATGGTCACCAACCGTCTTCGCGCGTTCCTCAAGTCATGGACCGTTGCCGGACGCATCGTCGGTGTGTCCTTCCGCGCCCAGCTGGAATACCGCGCGGACTTCGTGATGAGCATCGTGGTCGGTGCCGTGTGGCAGGTGTCGATCATCGTCTTCGCGACCGTGCTCCTCGGCCGCTTTCCCGGGATGAGCGGGTGGTCGAGCGACGCGGTGCTGCTCGTCGCGTCCATGCGCATGCTCAGTCACGGCCTGAACGTGCTCTTCTTCGGCCGGGTCCATCACATGGCGAGCCTCGTCCAGAACGGGATGATCGACGGATTCCTCCTGCGCCCCATGCCGGTCTTCCGTCAGGTGCAGCTCACCGTCTTCCCGACGAACGCGATCGGTGATCTGCTGGTCGGAGTCTCCATGTTCACCGGTGCCGTGATGGCCGTCTCCCTCGACTGGACGGCGGCGCGGATCGCCTACGTCGTCGCCGGCATCATCGGCGGCACCCTCATGGAAGCCGCGATCTTCACCGTGGTCTCCAGCCTGCACTTCCGGTATCCCTCCAGCAACTACTGGAGCCTGTGGGTCGAGGAGATGCTCTCCACCTTCGGCAACTACCCCCTCAGCATCCTGCCGGGCATCGTCAGCGGCTCCCTCACCTTCGTGCTGCCGCTGGCCTTCATCGCCTACTTCCCCGCCGCGGTCCTGACCGGGCACACCGCGGGTGTCGGCGTGCCCGTCGCGCTGGCGGTCGCCTCACCCCTGGTCGGCCTCGCGGCCTTCATCGGCGCCCGGTGCCTGTGGAACCGGAGCCTGCGGCAGTACACGGGTGTCAACGGCTGACCCCGGCTCAGCCGCCCAGCCGGGTACGGTGCCGCCCTGCCGGGCATGACGTCGCAGCACGGTGCGGACCGCCGGGCCCGGAGCCTGCGGCAGTACACGGGTGTCAACGGCTGACCCCGGCTCAGCCGCCCAGCCGGGTACGGTGCCGCCCTGCCGGGCATGACGTCGCAGCA
>NZ_JBFAIR010000047.1:71525-83812 GCF_040654815.1 Streptomyces sp. NPDC050619
CACGGTGCGGACCGCCGGGGCGAACCCGGCATCACCGGCTCCGAAGCCGCCGCCCAGCACCACCGCCGTCAGCGGCGGCGGTTCACCGATGTCGGTGATCGCGACACCACGCGCACCGGCCGCATCCGTCGACGCGGCCCGCCGGCCGTGAGCGGCAGGCCGGCGGCGTACGGCGGTTGCCCGAGGCGTACGCCCGCGGGGTCCCGGTTCCGGCCGGGACGACAGCCACGCCCAACAGCTCGCTCCTCGCGCTGTGGGAAGGATCGGGTGCGTGACGCGGCATGAACCCGACGCATCGCCCCAGGTTGCTGGGAGGTCTCTGAACAACCCGCACTCCGGGCCCGTACCCCTGGGCAGATCACACGCAGTCCGTCGAAGGGGACGTCAGCATGACCAGCGAATCAGTTCAGCCGGTGTCGGGGCCGAGCCGCCGTACCGTCGTGGCGGCGGTCGGCGCGGCGGGGTTCGCCGTCGCACTGACCGCGTGCGGGTCGGACGACGAGGCGTCCGGCTCGTCCGAGTCCTCGTCCACGTCCACGTCCACCTCCACCGAACAGGGCGGCGGCTCCGGAGCCATGCTGGCGAAGACCTCCGACATACCGGAGGGCGGCGGCAAGGTCTTCGCCGACGAGAAGGTGGTGGTCTCTCAGCCGGCCGCGGGCGACTACAAGGCGTTCACGACCATCTGCACCCACAAACAGTGTCCGATGACGGACCTCAAAGGCGACGTGCTCACCTGTGGCTGTCACGGCAGCAGTTTCTCCATCGCCGACGGCAGCGTGCAGAAGGGACCCGCGACCCAGCCGCTCGCCGCGCAGAAGATCAGCGTGCACGAGGACTCGATCATGCTCGGGTGACCCGGAGCGGACGCTTCCAGCAGGCCAGCACCTCGTCCGTGGTCGCGACCGTGGCGACCAGCGCGAGGGTGTTGCGGATCATCGCCGGGGTGTAGTCGGAGGGCACCCCGGCGATGGCGTCCGTCGGCACCAGGGCGGTGTAGCCGCGGTTGACGGCGTCGAACACCGCGTTGGGAACGGCCACGTTGGCCGAGACTCCGGTCACGACCAGCGTGCGGCAGCCCAGGTTGCGCAGCAGCGCGTCGGCCTCGGTGCCCTGGATCGGCGACAGCCCGTGCAGCCGTCGTACGACGAAGTCCTCCTCGGCGACCTCGATCGGGGCCGCGACCCGGACCGCCGTGGTGCCCGACAGCTGCTGGACGGGCAGTCGTTCGGCGGCGCGGAAGAGACGGGCGTTGCGGCTCGCGCCCCGGCCGTCGGGGCGGCGTTCGGCGATGGCGTGGATGACCTGGACGCCGTTCTCGTGCGCGGCGGTGACCAGCCGTGCCACGTTGGCGAGGGCCCCCGAACGGCTTGCCTCCCTGGCGAGTTCGGGCAGCGCGCTGTCAGGTCCGACGACACCCTGCTGGCACTCGACGGTGAGCAGGACCGTGGTGGCGGGATCGAGAAGTTCGCTGAGCTGTTCGTACGACGGCACGTATCCCCCTGGTCGCCGACGGTGGGGCGGGCGAGACTAGTGCCCCTTGCACGAGGACGGAAGTCGACTCATCCTTTTCTGACGTGATGTCAGAGGATCTCTCCTCTGACACGACGTGAGAGAAAGAGGGGGCCGCATGACCGTCACTCAGCGCCGGGGCCGGAAGATCATGATGACGCCCGGCGAGCTGGACGAGTTCCTCACCAGCCAGCGCACCTGCCGCGTCGCCACCGTGTCCGCGGACGGCGCCCCGCATGTGAGCACGCTCTGGTTCGCCTGGGACGGCACGTCGATGTGGCTGTACTCGGTGGTGCGCAGCAGACGTTGGACCGATATGCGGCGCGATCCGCGGGTCGCGATCGTCGTCGACACGGGTGAGGAGTACGACGAGCTGCGGGGCGTCGAGCTGTCCGGGACGGTGGAGTTCGTGGGCGAGATTCCGCGCACCGGGGAGCTGCGCGCGGAACTCGACTTCCCCGAGACCCTGTTCGCCCGCAAGAACTTCAACCTCCAGGACATGCCGTACGACGGCCGGCACGCCTGGGTGCGGCTGACGCCTCAGAAGATCGTCTCCTGGGACTTCCGGAAGCTGGGGGCGCTGTAGCTCAGCCCACCTTTTCGGCCGCCGCCCGCAGGGCCTCGACCGCCGCCCGGATCGAAGGGCGGCGGTCGGCGTCCGCGCGCCATACCGCGTAGATGTACCGGTGGACGCGATGCCGCACCGGCACCGCCCGCACCCCCGCCGGCATCGGGTCGCGGCCGAGCCGGGGCGCGACGCAGACGCCCAGCCCGGCGGCGACCAGGGCGAGTTGGGTGTGGTGTTCCTCCGCGCGATGGGCGATCCGGGGTTCGATGCCCTTGGCGCGCAGCGTGTACAGGAGCCACTCGTGGCAGAACTCGCCCTCGGGCCAGGCGACCCACTCGTCGTCCGCGAAGTCCTCCAGGTCGACCTCGTCCCGGCCGGCGAGCGGGTGATCCTCGGCCATGGCGATCTCCACGGGGTCGTCCAGGATCGATGCCTTGGCGAGCCCCTGGGGCATGGGCAGCGGCTTGTTGTACCAGTCGAGGACGACGGCCAGGTCGGCGTCGCCCCGGAGCACGGCGTTGACCCCGCCCTCGGGCTCCAGTTCGCGCGAGCGCAGGCTCAGTGCGGGGTGGTCGGCGCGCAGCTTGGTGAGCGCCGCGGGGAAAAGCCCCCGCAGGGCGGTGGGAAACGCCGCCAGCCTCAACTCCCCGACCACCTGCCCGCGTTGCGCCTCCAGGGCGGACTGGGCGAGCTCCACCTGGGACAGGATGCGCGCCGCGTGTTCGGCTAGCAGGCGGCCGGCATCCGTGAGCCGTACGCCCCGGCCGTTCTTGGCGAGGAGCTGCTGCCCGACCTCCCGCTCCAGCTTGGACATCTGCTGGGAGACGGCCGAGGTCGTGATGTGCAGCCCCTCGGCGGCGCCGCTGACCGAACCGTGCCGGGCGAGGGCGTCGAGGGTGCGCAGGCGCTCCAGGTTCAACATGTAAGCAATACTACGAGATACTGGGCGAGAAATCTCGATTGTGCTACGAGGTCGCAGCCGCCATCGTGGTCGCCATGAGCACCGTCACCACCACCCGCCCGCCGGTCCGAACCGGCTCCCGCTCCCGCCCCGCCCTCGACTGGCGCCTGCGCTTCGGCGTCCTCTCGCTGATCTGGGGCTTCAGCTTCCTGCTCATCAAGGTGGGCACGGAGGGATACGCCCCGTTCCAAGTCACGCTCGGCCGCCTGGTGTTCGGCACGGCGGTGCTCGCCGCCGCGATGGCGGTCAAGCGGGAACGGCTTCCGCGCGGCACGCGCACGTGGGCCCACTTGACCGTCGCCGCCTTCTTCCTCAACGCGCTGCCGTTCTCGCTCTTCGCCTACGCGGAGCTGACGATCCCGTCCACCCTCGCGGGGATCTGCAACGCGACCTCGCCGCTGTGGGGCATGGCCCTGTCCCTGGTCGCCCTGTCCGAGGACCGGCCGAGCCGCGTCAGGGTCGCGGGTCTCGGCCTCGGCTTCCTCGGCGTCCTGACAGTCCTCGGCGCCTGGCAGGGCTTCCACGGCCTGGACGCCTCGGGCACGGCGATGGCCCTGCTGGCCTCGCTGAGCTACCCGATCGGCTGGATCTACGTCCGCCGCACACTGGCCGGAACCGGCCCCTCGCACCTCTCCCTGACCGGCGCCCAGTTGCTGCTGGCCACCGCACAACTGGCCGTCGTCACCCCGCTGTTCACCACGGCCTCGAGCCACCTCCCGGTCGTGCCGCTGCTCGCGATCGTCGCCCTGGGCGCCCTCGGCACGGGGGTGGCCATGCTCGTCCAGTACGGCATCGTCGCCGAAGTCGGCCCGACGACGGCCCAGATGGTCACGTATTTCATCCCGGTCATCGCCACGGCCGCCGGTGTCGCGATCCTCGGCGAGTCGCTGAGCTGGTCGACACCGGTGGGCGCGGCGATCGTGCTGGCGGGCGCGGCACTCACACAGGTCAGGCCGAAGGTGAAGCACTAGCTGTAGCCGTAGTCCTTGCTCTAGCCGTAGCCCTAGCCCGCCCTGGCTCTGGCTCTGGCTCTGGCTCTGGCTCTAGACGTAGCCGCGGACCGGGCCCGGCCCCCCGATGGCGGAGGCGACCGCGTCCGCGAGCGGTCCGGTCTCGTCCGCGGTGAGGGTCGAGACGGTGATCCGGATGCCGGGCGGTGCGCTCATCCGGAAACGCGCGCCGGGCGCGACGGCCCAGCCGGCGTGCAGCAGCCGGGCGACGGCGCCGGTCTCGTCGGGCACGGGAATCCAGACGTTCAGGCCGGAGCGCCCGTGGGCCTCGATGCCGCGCTCCGCGAGCGCGGCGATCAGCAGGTCGCGGCGCGCACGGTACGCCGCCGCCACCGCCGGCGTGTCCAGCGTGCCGTCGGCCCACAGCCGCAGCACGGCCCGCTGAGTGATCCGGCTGACCCAGCCCGGACCGAGCCGGTGCCGTCCGGACACCCGGTCGACGGTGACGGCGTCCCCGGTGAGCACGGCGAGCCGCAGGTCGGGGCCGTACGCCTTCGCGACCGAGCGCACGAAGGCCCAGGTGCGGGTGACGTCGGCCAGGGGATGCAGGGGCAGGTCGACGATGCCGTGACCGTGGTCGTCCTCGATCAGCAGGGTCTCGGGGTACTCCCGGAGCACGGACCGCAGGGCACGCGCGCGCGTGGCGCTCACCGAGGCGCCCGTCGGGTTCTGCGCCCGGTCGGTGATGATCAGGGCGCGCGCCCCGGCCGTCAGGGCGTGCCGTACGTCGTCGGGAAGGGGCCCCTCCTCGTCGACGCCCACCGGAGCCGTGCGCAGCCCGAGCGCGGGGACGAGGTCGAGGAGGCTGCCCCACCCCGGGTCCTCGACGGCGACGGTGTCGCCCGGTTTGAGGTGCGCCGCGAGGACCCGCTCGATCGCGTCGAGCGATCCGGAGAGGACGGCGAGGGGCCCGTCCGGCACTCCGTCGGCGTCCAGCTCGGCCCGCGCGATCCGCGCCAACTCCGGCTCCACAGGGGCGTCTCCGTACAGGACCGGCTCCCGGTCGCCCTGCTCGGCGGCCGCCGCGAACGCCTTCGCCAGCGGCGGCAGCAGCGCGGGGTCCGGGTTGCCGTTCGCCACGTCCCGCACGTCCTCGGGGACGTCCACCCGGATGTATTCGCGTCCGGTGGTGGCCGGTTTGGCCCGCACCCGGCTGCCCCGGCGCCCGGCGGTCTCGATGACCCCGCGCTCACGCAGGGACCGGTAGGCGGCCGCGACCGTGTTGGGATTCACGCCGAGCTCGACGGCCAACTCCCGCATGGGCGGCAGCAGTTGTCCGGGCTTCAGCTGCCCGGCGCCCACCGCGCGCTCGACGCTCGCCGAAATCTCCGCTGCACGCCGGCCCTCGATCCGATATTCTCCTAGCACAAAGAAGATTATGCACTAGTGCAATGGAGAGCGCAATGCAGGGGACCCCGCAGCCGACGCCGCCCGCGACGAAGCAGCCCGCCGCCTACGCCCCGACCGACCGCACCGTCCCCACGCGCGCCCCGCAGAAGGCGTCGTACGACAAGGAGTTGGTGCACGCGATACTCGACGAGGCCTATGTCTGCCACCTGGGTTTCGTCCGGGACGGCACACCGGTCGTGCTGCCCACGCTGTACGGCCGCGTCGGCGAGCGGCTCTACGTCCACGGCTCGACGGGCTCGCGCCCGCTGCGGATGACCGGACAGGCCGACCCCGGTCTGCCGGTGTGCCTGACGGTCACGCACGTCGACGCGCTGATCCTGGCCCGCTCGGCCTTCCACCACTCGATCAACTACCGGTCGGTGGTCGTGCACGGCATCGCCCACGACGTGACGGACCCGGAGGAGAAGCGGACGGCTCTGGACGCGCTGGTCGACCACGTCGTACCGGGCCGCTCCCGCGACTCGCGGCCGGCCAACAGGAAGGAGTTCGCCGCCACCGCCGTCATCCGCCTCGACCTCGACGAGGTCTCCGCCAAGCTCCGCACGGGCGGCGTGAACGACGAGCCCGAGGACCTCGCCCTCCCGCACTGGGCCGGCGTCGTCCCCCTGCGCAAGGGCTACGGCACACCGGTCGCCGACGCCGAACTGGCCCCCGGCACCGAACTCCCCGGCTACCTGACGGTCCTGTGATGCTGATCCATCCCTGGGACGCGCCCCGCGACGACACCGAGTGGCAACGCTGGCTGGCCGCCCACGACTTCGGGCAGCTCGCCGTCAACGGCCTGCCGGGCGAGCCGCCCCACGTCCAGCCCCTGCACTTCGCCTACGACGCCGGGCGCGCCGAGGTCGTCACGCACCTCGCCCGCCCCAACCCCCTGTGGCCCGCCGTGGAGGCGAACCCGGACGTCCTGCTGAGCGTGGTCGACGACTACGCCTACGTCCCCGGCCCATGGCAGGCCCCGCCGGACGTCCCCGCCGAGCACGGCGTCCCGACGAGCTTCTACGCGGCGGTCCAACTCCGGTGCCGGGCCCGTCTCGTGGACGACCCGGCCGAGAAGGCCGAGCTGCTCAACCGCCAGGTCGGCCACTTCCAGCCGGAGGGCGGCTCCGCACGGGTGGCGGCGGGCGAGGCACCGTACGGGCGGATGCTCTCCGGCATCCGTGGGCTGCGGCTCGACGTGGTCGACGTACGGGCGAAGTTCAAGTACGCGAGCCACAAGCCCGAGGAGGTCCAGGACCGGATCGCGGCCGGGCTGGAGGGGCGGAGCGGTCCGCGCGACGCGGCGGCGCGGGGGCATCTGCTGCGTGGGCGCGGGGTGTGACGACGGGGCGACGGGGGCGACGGGGGCCCTTCCGGGAAGGGCCCCCGTGGCTCAGACAGCCGGCACGGGCTCCTCGGCCCCCGCATCCCCTGCATCACGTGCATCACGTGCATCACGTGCTTCCGCCACCGAGAGTCCCGCGACCGCCCCGAGCATCAGCAGGGTGCCGGCCAGTGTGGCCGCCGTGAGCCGCTCGCCGAGCAGGAGGACGGCGAGCACCGCCGCGCCGACCGGCTCGAGAAGCATGATCACGGATACGGTGGCGGACCGGACGACGGCCGCGCCGGCGAAGTAGAGGCCGTAGGCGAGGGCCGTCGGAACGGCCGCGATGTAGGCCAGCAGCCACAGGACACGGCCGAGGTCGGCGGCGTGCGGCACCAGTCCCTCGGCGAGGGCGAACGGCAGCAGGCACAGGCTCGTCACCGCGAACGCGCTCACGGACGTACTGGCGGCGTCCGCCCCGCCGTCGCGGCCCCATCGGCGGGTGAGCAGGGTCATCAGGCTGTACCCGGCCGCGGACACCACCGCGAGCAGGACGCCCCACGGGCGTACGGTCGCTTCCCCGCCGCCGAGCACCAGCACCCCGAGTCCGGTGAGGGCCCCGGCGACGGCGACGATCCCGCCACGCCCGAGCCGCTCCCCCAGGGTCAGCCGCGCGCCGAGTGCGATGAGCACAGGGCCGGCGCCGAGGGTGACGACGGTCGCCACGGCGAGTCCGGTGGAGTCGACGGCCGCGAAGTAGGCCGTCTGGAAGACGGCGAGGGCGAGGCCCGTGACACCGGCCCGCGACGCCCGGCGGCCCAGCGGCTCGGACCGGGCCGTCCGGGCGCGCGGGGTCAGGAGGCGGGCGGCGAGCAGCAGTGCGAGCCCGGCCGCGCAGCGCCAGAAGGAGAGGGCGACCGGCCCCAGGTCACTGGCCCGGTAGACCAGGGAGGCGGCCGCGCCCGCGGTGCCCCAGGCGGCACCGGCGACGATCAGATAGAGGAGGCCTCGCCCGACGGGCAGGCCGACAGCGGCATTCGACACGTGTTCTCTCCGCAGATGCGCAGATGCGCGGAAGTTCGGGAAGGACCGCCGCTCGGCGGGGTCCGTGGACTTCTTCTGCGGGCAGCACCGTTCCGCCCGACGGCGTGCCGGGCGTGTTCACCGGAAGGCCCGCCTCAGGCGGCCGGCGGCGGAAGAACGCGTGCGTCCGAATGCATGATCGGCAGACTAGATGGCCGTTCCGCGGGCCGACAACGCCTTTTCGTCGCCGTGGCTCGCCACCGGCCCCGCGGAGCCCTTGGCCGGCGCCGAGGACTGCGCGATGAACGCGCCGGCCAGGACCACCGCGCCGCCGATGATCTGCGGCGCGGAGAGGTGCTCGCCGAGCAGGATCCAGGCGAGGACGGTCGCGATGACCGCTTCGAGACACGCCACGACACCGGCGACCTGCGGGGAGAGCCTGCGCACCGCGAGCACGCCGGTGACGTAGGCGAGAACCGTGGCGATCAGCACGATCCAGGCGAGCAGAAGACCGGCGGAGACCGGGGTGCCGTCCATGTCCGCGGTGTGGGCGAGCACGGACCAGTCCATGGTCCAGGGGCGGGCCACGACGGTCAGTACGGCCGTGCCGACGAGGAGGCCGTAGGCGATCACCCCGAGCGGGTCAGGTGCCTGGTCTACGGAGTCGCTGCCCTGGTCGGACAGCACGAAGTAGCCGACCTGGCAGCAGGCGGCGCCGAGCGCGAGGAGCAGGCCGAGGACGTCGAAGCTCAGCCCCGACCAGACCTCGACCACGCAGGCAAGACCGCCGACCGCGAGGACGACGCCGAGCGCGGCGGCGCGCGTCACGGGCCGCCGCTGCACGAACCGCACCCAGCCGAGCACGAGGGCGGGCGCGAGGTACTCGACGAGCAGGGCGACGCCGACCGGGATCCGGGAGATCGCGGCGAAGTAACAGGCCTGGACACCGGCCACGGCGAGCAGACCGAACCCGGCGAGCAGTGCGGGCCGTCGGCGCACCAGCGCGCGGTGGCGCACGGCGACCGGCAGCATCACCAGAGCCGCCCCCGCCACGCGCAACCACACCACGTGGAGCGGGTCGAGTCCCGCCTCGATCAGTGGCTTGGCCGCGACACCGGATCCGCCGAAGGCGAGCGCGGACACGAGCGCGAGGCCGAGCCCGACGCCTCGTCCTCGGTTGACCTGGCTGCTGTCAGACGTATGCACCGGGACATGATGACAGGCGATGACAGGAGCGTCATCCACAATGGCACCTGTCTCGGTGGCTGGACGGCCTCTCCCCAAGAGGCCGCCTCACTGGAGGGTGCTTCGTAGGTGGCCGGGCTAGAAAGCACTTAGGTGGTAGCCGGGCTAAAGAGTGCTCCGTAGGTGGCCGGTGACCCGTGCGAACACATCGCGTGCGGCGATGCCGGCGCGGTCCAGTACCTCGACGGCCCGTGCCTGCGGGTCCACGACGATCGCCGCGAGGAGGTCGAGGCCACGGGCCGGACCGCCGCCGCGTCGGGCGGCGCGTGCGTGGGCGTGCTCCATGGCGTCCGCGGCCAGCGGCGAGAAACCTTCCGCCCGGGTCACCACGGGCACGGCGCCGGAGTCCTCGACGGAGCCCTGCCAGGCCAGTCCGTAGCCGATGGTGCGCTGCACGAGGTAGCCCAGCAGACGGGCGAACTGCGGTTCGCCGTCGAAGACGGCCCGCACCTCGGGGTCGGACTCCAGGAGCGAGTGCAGCAGATGGGCCGTGTCGATCTGCCGGTCCCCGTCCCTGACCGCCCGTCTACGGGCACCGGAGACCACCGCTGCCAGCTCTGCGCTGAGCCTGGCATCGTCGTCCGTGTGGACCGGGGGTCGGCTGCCGGGCACGTGGGCCGACTGCCAGGGGATACGGGGTGGCACATCCCCTACCTCATCAGTCCCGCCGGATCGGGTCATCCGCGAAAGGAAGCATTTTCACGTCCCACGGGAAGGGGACGCCGTGGACCGGAATCTCCTCCTTACGGATGAGATCACGCCCTTTTGCCCCGAGGGGTGCGCGCCGACTTGCCCGGCGCCCCGAACGCTGTTCTGGGCGGCGTGGCGCTGCCACGACGAGAGCACGCTCCCGCGCGTGTGGGTCCTTTCTGACAGTTCATCAGTATTGAATATTGCGGCCTCTGCGGCTACGTTCCGCGACACCGTAGCCCGACACGAAGAGGTGGTCGCATGGCCGAAGTCAGCGCGGAGGCACGCATCCAGGCACCCGCGGAGAAGGTCTGGGCCCAGCTCACGGACTGGTCCGCGTACGGCGAGTGGAACGCGACCCACACCAGCTTCCCCAAGGGCGGCCCCGAGACCCTCGCCGTGGGCGGGACGTTCCAGGAGAACATGAAGCTCATGGGGTTCCCGGCCGAGGTCGAGTGGACCATCGAGAGCCTGGAGCCGGCCCGGGTGTTCGCCATCCGCGGCAAGGGCCCGATGGCGGTGACCGTCGCGACGCGCTACACCCTCGCCCCCGAGGGCGAGGCCACGACGGTCCGCATCGACGGCGAGTTCACCGGTGCCGCCGTCTCGCTGATGGCGGGCAAGCTCAAGGACTCGGCGACGGCCGCCCTGAACGAGTCGCTGCGCAAGCTGGCCGGGCTGGTGTCCTGACGGCCGCGCGCACGAAGGCGCCCCGCGGACTGCTCCACGGGGCGCCTCGCGCACGGCCTTCCGGCCGTCAGTCGTCGTCGGCGAGGATGAGGTACAGCTTCTTGCGGGACTCGTTGATGACATCGAGCGCCTTCTCGCGCTGCTCCTTGCTGCCGGTCTTCCAGACCTGGCCGAAGGCCTCCATCAGACCGAAGCCGGCCTGCCGGATCTCACCGAGGGCCTCCCAGTCGACGCCGCGCGAGGCTTCCTCCCACGGCGCTTCGGGCCCCTCCTCGGCCGCCGTGCGACCGGCGTCGGTGAGCGCGAACAGCTTCTTGCCGCCCTCGCTCTCACTGGCGATCAGCCCCTCGTCCTCCAGTAGTTGGAGGGTGGGGTACACCGAGCCGGGGCTGGGCTTCCACGCCCCGCCGCTGCGCTCGGCGATCTCCTGGATCATTTCGTAACCGTGCATGGGCCGGTCCTTCAGCAGGGCCAGGATCGACGAACGTACGTCGCCGCGCCGCGCCCTCCCTCGCGGTCCACCACGACCCCTCGGCCCCCAGGGCCCAGGGCCGAAGCCCGGTCCACCGAAGCCGGGGCCGCCCGGCCCGAAGGGCCCGAAGGCACCACGCCGACCGTCGAAACCGCCTCGGCCCTGACGACCGGCACCACCGAATCCGTGTTCGAATCCATGGGAACGCATCGCAATCACTCCATTCCATCGTTGATCTGTCGCGATGCCTCAACGATATATCGGAACAGCTCGCTTCGCAAGCATCGGATGGACCGCGGTTGACCTGTGTCAGTGGGTGTTGATCGATTGCCAGCGAAGGCCGATCGATTGACTTCTGTGCCAGTTAGGGATGACTGTCTGCGGGGTTTGTGACAGTGGAGGATGACCGCAGACGGCGACGATCACTCTGCTCGACGGGTCTGTACTGTGCGGCAATGACAAGAAGCGAGCGGCTCGCGGAGCAGTTGGACTGGTACTGGCGCAAGAACCTGCGGCCACGGCTGGACGGTCTTACTGACGAGGAGTACTTCTGGGAGCCGGTGCGCTGCTGCTGGAGCATCCGCCCACGTGGCACGTCGGCCGCACCGATGTCGGAAGGCTCGGGGGAATGGACGATGGACTCCGCGTCCCCTGCCCCGGTGCCGGCACCGGTGACCACGATTGCCTGGCGGCTGGCGCACATCATCGTCTCGTGCCTGGGCTATCGGGTCGGATGGTACTTCGGCGGCCAGGACGTCGACTCCCAGACATTCGCCTACGCGGGGACCGCTGACGAGGCGCTGAAACAGCTCGATGAGATGTATGGGAGATGGAGCGCGGGGGTCCGCGAGCTCTCGGACGCTGACCTGGACAATCCGCCCACGGTGGGTCCCGAGCGGTTTCCCATGGAGAACAGGGTCCTGCACGTCAACAGGGAGCTGATCCATCACGGCGCCGAGATCTCCCTGCTGCGCGACCTCTACCGCTGGCAGGACGGAGCCGGACCGCACCGAATATGACTTTCGGTAACCGGCGATCGAGCTTCGGAAACATACGTGGAGTCCGTGACGCTCCATGGCTGCTGCCGCCGATAGGCCTCACGATCTTTAACCGCCGTTCTGCCTTCCCTACGTTCTCCTTCGGGACAGGACAGCGTCATCTTCCGTCGCCGATATGCCTTCTGGCGACACCGCTGAGAGCATGTCCGGCGCTGTGACCTACGACTTCCTTCTGGCGTAGGGCCTGAACAGACTGGGCAGCGCGGTGATTCAAGGGATTCGTTGCGGGTCGGGGGGGGGGGGGGGGCCCCCCCCCCCCCCCCGGGGGGGGGGGCCCCCCCGCCCCCCCCCCCGGCGGGGGGGGGGGGTGTGGGCGCCCCGATGGGTAACGGGAAGAAGGGGGGA
>NZ_JBFAIR010000048.1:0-83557 GCF_040654815.1 Streptomyces sp. NPDC050619
AACGCTCGGCTGGGAAACCCCAGCCGAGCGCCTGCATAAACTACTCACGGCCTGATCAAACCGACCACGTGTTGCGACGACCCCTAGAAACCGCCAATGGACCGGGCCCTTCATGGCGTTCCGTCTCAGTCGACTTCTCCCTGCAGGATCTAGAGGGCTACCGGTTTCCACTCGGCCGTTAGGGGGCGACTCCGCGGAGGCAGGACGCGACTGAGTGAACTGATCATTGCTCAAGCTACGCATCGGCGTCGATAGTTTGGTGAACCGGAGTCACGATACGCGTTTCTTGAATGATTTCACTCAAGCGCGTGTCCTTATCGTAGCCTCGCGTGCCAGCTGTGTAGATATCGCTTGCCCCACTGTAAGCTTCTCCGTGAGCAAACGGAAGGGTCATTAGCATTTCTTCGCCAACGGTGACGGCGGCGTAAAAAGCGTCATCCGGTTCAGAAAGCTGCTCGCTAAGCCAGCCCAATGTGTCTGATGGGACTGAGCATACGTAAACAACTTCCCCAACGGCGTTAGGTACTCCCTGAATCAGCGATTTCGCCTGTCGAGAGTCGCGAATCGTTCTACCTAGCCGCTCGTAAACAATCTGTCGATCCGCGGCGTGCGCATCCTGGGCGAGGCGCGTTACCAGTTCTCCATCGGAGATATCGTAATGCCGCTCGTGATGCTCCACGACTTGGAATGGGCCTTCTTGGCCCAAGTGGAATGCAATTGCATCTTGGAGTTCAGAGTGCATTGCGGAGAGGGTTTTCCGCCCGTACATGAAGCCCGGAAGCTGGGGAGACGTGGCGTAAAGACCGTCGTCTGTCTGGCGAAGCATGATGTGGATCAACCAGGGTGTCAGGGGTGTCACTTCGCTCCCACCGCCTTCAGCGCCTCGCTCTGGGTCAGACCAACCTGCTTCACCAGGATGTCTCGCACCACGCCGGGCGGCAAGCTAACTCGATCATGGAAAGCAAAAGTGAGCGGCGGCATACCGTCAGCCTCAAGCCGGCGATGCGAGCTCGACTGTCGTGTCACTACGTACCCGAGCGCAGTCAGAACCCTGAGCATGGCCATTGCCTTCAGGGACGGGAAGGGGTTGGGCATGGATCACCTATCACTAGCGGAACATCGCCAGCTCACCCCCCGTGTGGTGGCCAGCCACAACCGTACTACGCGAGGATTGCTGCCCGCCTGTGTTTTCAGAGCGTGGCAGCACTTCGTGGGAACCTAGCCCTCCGGCTCTGCACTCCACGAACCCTGCCAGAGGGCTAGCGGGCCCGCCCACACGAGACTGTCTGCGGCCACCTCCGGCCAGGATCTTGAACCGCTGATGCGCGGTGACGAGGAATGCCCAGGTCAAGAGCCTAGTCGGTCGCCAAGCGCGGCCGGTCTTGAAAGCCGTTCCCCGTCTCCAGGCGGTACAGATAGCTCTTGTCGTACGCCGTCTGCTCGGCGCAGCTGACCGTCCGCGACCACGGGCCCGGCATCTCCGCCGACGAACTCCCCCACGTCTTCGACCGCTTCTGGCGCTCTCCGAGCGCCCGCGCGATGCCCGGCTCGGGCCTCGACCGATCATCGTGGCCCGCACGCTCCAGCAGGCCGGCGGCGAGGTCAGCCTGGCCCACGCGCAGGGCGGCGGCACGATGGTGACCGTACGACTGCTGGGGGCGCCTACTCCTCCGTCAGGGGCGGTGTAAGAGGCTCAGCTTCTTGCCAGAAGACCTCTTCGACCACGATCTGGGGATCTTCGGTTCGGCGGACGAAGGAGTACTTCAGCCAGCCGTTTCCGTTGTCGAACGAACAGATGTGGCGGCCCTTCGGATCAGTGGACCGGCCAGGCATGACCCTCATGTCCTCGGGAAGTCCGGCATCAGCATCGATGCCATGGAAATACAGGTCTTTCGCCGTGACCAGTTCGGCGCGCGCTGCGAGGACGATCTCACGAACATGGTCGGGCAGTGCCTCGAAGGTGTCGAGCGCGTCGATCGCCAGTCCGCCTGTCAGGGCGGCCCCATGAACCCATCAGTCACTCGCCGGGCTCCAGTTCTCGGACCCGGTAGTGAATCTTCGACGCCTCTTCGAGGAGGGCTTTGGCTTCCTCGATGTCAGTGCACTCGTAGGCGGCTCGGTGCTCAAGATCGCGAACATGCGCGTCCAGCTTGGGGTCGCGGGCGAGGGCGTACTCACCCCACCAGAGGGCCATGAACGCCGGCACCGGACCGAGGTCGTAGGCATCGGCGATCGCCCACTTCCAGTGCTCGTCAAAATCCGGGAGCAGTGCGGGAGTGTGCTCGGCGATGGCCTCGCGCAGGGCCTTCGGGGTCCGCTCGGGCATGGGAGGGACGACGACCGACTCGGATTCCGTAGCGTGAGCAGCCATGACCGATGTCCTCCTTCGACGCGCTGTGTCTACGCCCATAACCGCCTCGTACTTTCCACATCAGTCGTTCGGGTTCCGGCCGTCCATTCGGCCGGAAGATCAACCATGAGGGAGGCGCGTCCTCGCAGGTCAGGCCTTTTGACCTGCGTCACCTGAACGTGTGCAGGCCTGCCTCATCCTTGACCCCGTCCACGAACACAGACCATGACGCCGCTGAGAAGAGCAGCGGGCGGACCGCCGGGACCTTGCTGTCGCGGACGGGGATCAGGTCGGCGTAGCCGTTGGCGACCTCGACGCAGTTCGTGCCGCCCCCGTCGCTGTAGGACGACTTGCGCCACACAGCGGTGCTGAGGTCGAGGGGTCGGTTCATGATCTGCACTCCTCCAGAAGGCGTTTGATGAACGCCGTCGACTCCACCGGAGTCAGAGCCGCGTCCCTGACCAGATCGTAGGACAAGCGAAAGGACAAAACCTTGTCCGGATCATCGATCAGTTCGCCGAAGCCGTTGCCTTCCACGTAGGCAACGGGGTCGCCGACTCGCTGCCAGAGCAGCCACAGGTGGCTGTCCATGAGGTCGTGCACTCCGGCCGCGTAGGGCAGCACCTGAAGCGCGACATTCGGAAGTTCCGCCGCGTCCAGCAGGTGCGACAGCTGGTCCGCCCACACCTTCGCGTCGGGGACCGGGCGCCGCAGCGCTCCCTCGTCCAGGATCACGCGAACGCTCGGTGCCGGATCGCGGTACAGCAGTTCCTGCCGTCCCATGCGCAAGGCCACCTGTTCTTCGACTTCCTCGCCGTTGCCTGCCGTTGTCTGGGCTCCGGACAACCCTGACAACACCGCACGGGCGTAGTCCTCGGTCTGCAAGAGGCCCGGCACGCGCAGCTGGAACATCCACATGACCCGAGCCGTCGCCTCCAGCTCCATGAACGCCTTGTACTTGTCCTTGATGACCTCCTTGCGCGCGTCCCGCCACAGGCGGACCAGCAGGTCACCGGAGCCGTGATATCTGTCCAGGTCCTCCATGACCGCACGCTTCGAGAGCCGTTCACCCGTCTCCAGGCGGTACAGATAGCTCTTGTCGTACGCCGTCTCCTCGGACAGCTGCCCCAGCGACTTGCCGGCCTTCTCCCGCAGGAACCTCAGCGTTCGCCCGAGAGCCACGCGCTTCGATTCCCCTTCTCCGACCGGGTGTTCGGACATGTCACCCCTCCTCGTTGCCTGGCGCCCAGACAACGCCAGCCCTCTTCCGCAGCGTACGTGCAAGCAGTGACGATCAAGGCACGAACGGTAATCACCGCTCGTCAAAGCCACAGAGGGAGCGCTGACGTGAGGGAACACATCGCCGGATTCTGCGAGTTGCTGCTGCTGGCCATCGTGCGGGCACTGCTGCCCGCCCAGGGCCGGCACCGAGCTGCCCGGGCCCAACATCGGGCCGGAGATCCGCCGTTGGCTCTCGCCCCCGATTCGCCACGATCCGGCCGCCCTCTCGACGTATCGGCCTTCGAGCGCGACACCCCGCTCGTACGCCCGTACCTCCTCACCCCGGAAGAACGCCGCGAGCACAAGCTCCGCATCCGCGGAATGGAGGTCCCCGCGTGATCACCCCGGATGAATCACCGACTACCGGCAAGCTCCGTCTCCTGCCCTGGACGACCCCCGAAGGCAAACCGTGTTACCTCAGCGCCGACGACCCGCACAGCAGACTCTCCCTGCTGGCCGACGACGTCGAAGCGGCTCAACTGGAGTCCGGGGAACAGGTGCTCGCGGGGGCCAGAGCCGTGCTCGGTGATCCCAAGGCAGGTGAGCGGGCCGTGCGGTTCGCGCTCACCAGGGCGGCCGAGTCTCTGGAGGAGGTACTCCGGGTCGCGGTCAGTCGAGGCCGGTGGTGACGGGGCTGGCGGGGCTGGCGGTCAGGAGATGTTCTTCGCTCCGTCGTTCACCGAAGGGTCCACCCACGCCTGCCAGTTCGGGCTCTCGGCGATGTCGGTGAGCTGTGGCAAGGTCAGGGGTGGGGTGCTGATGTCCGCCGGGCCTCGCTTGCTGTCCGTCCCGTTGGACGTGACTACGACGATCCTGGTGCCGTCCTTGCGTAGGAGGTCGGCCGTGCGGCGGGTCAGTGTGCCGGACCTCTCCTCGTAGCTGATCAGTACCGAGCCGTCGTCCAGGTTCTGCGCCTTGCAGGAGGTCAGGGTGACGCCGGCTTCCGCTCGGTCCGCGCAGGAGTAGAAGGTCTGGAGCTCCGCCTTCGTCGCGGGGCGCAGCTTCTTTTCCGACCCGGAGGCCTCCTTCGCCGCCGCGGACTTGTCCGGTGCCGTCTGTCCGGTCTTGTCCTGCCCCGACCCTCCCTCCTCCTTGCTCAGTGCGTCGAACGCCGTTAGCTGGAAGCTGCCCTGGAGGCTGATCGTCGTCTCCGCCTGGCCTCCCTCGGCGGCGACGAGTAGTCGTCCACCGGCGCTCGCCGAATCCGCGCCCTCCTTGCTCTCCCACCAGTCGTAGCCGCTTGTCGTGGGCTTTCCGGGCAGTAGATCCCGGAGTGTTGCGACCGTTGCCTTCCCCGTGACCGCTACCTTGCCCGGCGGTGCGGATGCCTGGGCTGCCGTCAGGGAAAAGTCCGGGATGGTCACGGTGGTGTCGGCGGCTGCCTGGTGCACCGTAGCGCTGCCCGCATCGCCCGGCAGCATCCCCGCTACGAACGCCCCGCCCGCCAGGCCTGTCGCAACGGTGAGCGCGGTCGCGGTCCATAGGGTCCGCCTTCGCCTCTTCAGTCGTCGGCCTCGTGCTAGTCCCCCGCTCACCAGATCCGTTGCCGGGGTGGGCAGTTCGGCGGCGTACGCGTCCAGCATGTGTTCCAGTCGGGGGCCGAACTCCAGCTCGTCCCGCTCCATCTGATCCATCTGATCCATCTGATCCATGAAACTTTCAGTCCTTCCCCATTGGTCTCGGTCAACGACCCGCGAGAACGTCGTGCTCGTCGCCCAGCGACGTACGGAGAGTCGACAGCGCCCGCATGCTCCGGATGCGTACGTTCCCGGCGCTCAGGCCGAGTTCCGTCGCGGTCTGGGTGACGCTTCTGTCCTCCCAGTAGCGCAGCACCACCACGGCCCGGTCCTGCGGCGACAGCGACGCCAGTGCCTGGGTCAGCGCCAGGCGCAGGGCCGGGTCGTGCGTGGTGGCGGCGGTCGGCTGTTCGGGCAGTTCGCCTACGGGCTTCTCGTACGTCGTCCGATGCAGCCGGACGTGCGAGAGATACGTGCGCATCAGGATCGTGCGCACGTACGCGTGCGGGCTGTCGGCCTTGCGGACCCGGCCCCAGGAGACGAACGCCTTGCCCAGGGTGGTCTGCACCAGGTCCTCCGCGAGGTGCCAGTCGCCGCAGACCAGCAGGGCGGCGCGGAAGAGGCGGGGGCTCACGTCCCGCATGAACGCCTCGATCTCCGCCGACCGTTGTGACGATCTGGCCATGGCCATGTGAGTAACCCTCCCTGTAACGCGTCTGCGCTCACATGGCCTTGACGCCTCACGCCTCCCTTTCTGTTACATCACCTACATCACCACGGGAACGTCGCGTGTCAGAGAACGGCCGTCAGCAAGGACACCGCCGACGACTGGCTCCCGATGCTTGCCTGGTCGAACGGGCCGGACCAGCTCAGGCCGTACTGGTGCGCGCTGTTGCGGGCGTTGGCGTACGCGTAGGAGGCCTGGGTGCGCAGGTAGTTCCGGTAGGGGTGTCCGGTGAGGACGCTGTCGAGTTCGCCGAGGTCGCGGGCGAAGATGCCCTTGAAGGCAGCCTGGTCGGCGTTGCAGGTGCCCGTCGGCTCGCAGGGCTCGGTGAGGATGCCGTGCTGGGTGAGGGACGGACTGGCGATCACCGCGTCGGCGATGTCGCGGGCGTCGGCGAGCAGGCTCTTGTCGCCGGTGGCCTTGTACAGCTCGGTGAGTCCGCCCAGGATCACGCCCTGGTTGTAGGTCCAGGTGGTGCCCCCGTTGTTGGCGCAGCCGCCGCCCTGGGTGTTGAGGCCGTCGTTGACGAGGTGATCGCCGTTGATCATCCCGCTGCCCTTGAACCACCGCCACGCTTCGAGGGCGTGGGCCAGGTAGACCTTGTCGCCGGGAATCCGGTTGTGCAGCGACGCGGCGAGTTTGATGTACAGCTCGATACTGATCGCGTTCTTGTAGCTCTTGGCCGGGATGTCCCACCAGATGCCACCGCCGCAGGTGTCGTCCCAGTAGTCGCGCATGTAGGCCTCGTCCAGCTCGGCGATGTCGAGGTACCTCTTGTCGCGGGTGAGGTCGTACACGCGGGTCATGGCCAGCGCCCACCAGCCGGTGTCGTCGGTGGAATCGGCCCTGAACTCGCCTCCGCCCTCCGGCCACCACTCCAAGGGCGCCCGCTGGATCGCGATGGTGTTCTTGACCTGCGGCATGTACCTGCGCGAGCCGGTCTTCGCCATGTAGTCCAGCAGCGCCTGGAGGGCGTTGCCCGACTGCCACCACGGTGACTCGGGCTGCCAACGGCCGGTCTCGGCGTCGTAGAAGCCCATCATCGCGTCCACGGCCGCGGTGGCCCTGATACGAGCGGTGGCGGGAGCTGAAGGGGAGGGGGCGGCCTGGGACGGTACGGCGGTCGCCAGCAGGGACACCACGACACCGCAGGCGGTGACGCCCACGAGGGTCCATATCCTTCCAGGCATTCTTCGAGGCATTCTTCGAGGCCAACTGCGCCATCTGTGCATGTCCGGAACTCCTTGAGTAGAGCGGGCCGCAACTGCTCCTTAGGCCTGGATCACCGTTCCGCCGGCCTGGTGGCAGATGTCCAGCGTCTGAGGGTCGGCGCCGGCGGTGGTGACCAGGACGTCGACGTCGGAGAGGGAGCACAGGCGCAGGCTGCCGGTGCCGGGGAACTTGGTCGCGGCGGCCACCAGCGCCACGCGGTCGGCGGCCTCGATCATCGCCTGCTTGATGGGCGTCTCTACGGCCATGTCGTCGACGACGTGGCCCGAGGCGCGCACCCCCGTGCAGCTCAGGAACACCAAGTCGGCGCTGATCTGCCGCAGGGCCGTCTCGGTGAGGGAGCCGACCATGGACTGGTAGTTGCGGCGCAGCACGCCGCCGAGCATGACGAGCCGTACGGTGTCGTCGTCGCGCAGTTCGTCCAGTACGGCCACATTGCTGGTGATCACGGTGACCGGGCGGCCCCGCAGCCGACGGGCGATCAACGGGGTGCTGGTGCCGATGTCCAGCACGACCACGCTGTCGTCCGCGACGAGTTCGGCGGCACGCGCGGCCATCGCCTCCTTCATCGCCATGTCATGCGATGCCGCGACATCGAACGGCTCTTCGCCCACGGCTTTCTCGGCGGTGGCCGCGGTGCTCGCGCGCAGTGAGCTCGCCCGCAGGGACAGGGCGGCGCCGCCGTAGGTGCGGATGAGTTCGCCGTCGCGGTCCAGCAGGGTCAGGTCGCGGCGGATCGTCGACTCGCTCACCTGGAGTCGGTCCGCCAGCTCGCGTACGGACGCCACGCCTCCCGCCACCCGGAGTGACTTCACGATCCGCGCACGCCGCTTGCTCGATGTCACGCGCAGAAAGTAGCAGCGGCTGACCGACTTCAGCCATATGGAGGCAGAGTCGGGCAGACTCATGACCGATGTTTGTCATAATCCTGGTCGGCTTGCGCACAGTTGAGCACCTCGCGCACTCCCTCCCCGCCTCGGTGTCGCTCCCGTAAGGTGCCCGCATGATCGCGGTACCGGAGAACTTCGTACGGAGCACCGTCGAGCGTGAGGGTGCGGCTGGAGCGGCCTGGATCGCCGAACTCCCGGCGCTGGTCGGGGAGTTGCTGGACCGGTGGCAGTGTGTGCCGGACGGCGAGGTCGTGCACGGTGGTGTCGGGGTGATCGTCCCGGTGCTGCGCCGGGGCGCAGAGCCCGCCGTACCAGCTGTTTTGAAGGTGTCGTTTCCGCATCCCGGCAACGTCCATGAACCGGACGCGTTCGCGGTGTGGGGCGGGCGGGGTGCCGTCCTGCTGTACGAGCGGGACGACGAGCGGTTCGCGATGCTGCTGGAGCGGGCCCGGACGCAGACCCTGGGGGAGATCGGGGCGGGCGACGAGGACGGCATCATGACCGTCGCGGGGCGGCTCAACCGGCGGCTGGCCGTCCCCGCGCCGCCCGAGTTGCCCCGGCTGCGGGAGCGCGTCGACGAGTGGGAGCGTCAACTGCGCTCGGACGACGAGGAGTTGACGCACACCCTGCCGCGGCGCGTACTGGACGCCGCCGTCGCGACCGTCCGCGAGCTGGGCCCCGGCCGGCCGGACACCCTCGTGCACGGCGACCTCCATGCCCGCAACATCCTGCGCGCCGACCGTGAACCCTGGCTGGCCGTCGATCCGAAGGGTTACGCCGGGGACCCCGCCTACGACGGCGGCACCCTGCTCAAGTCACGCTTCGTGGCCCTCCTCGAGGCGGCCGACCTGTCCAAGGCGGTCCACCGGGCTCTGGACGTCTTCGCCGAGGCCGCGGAACTCGACCGTGAACGCGTCCGGCGCTGGGCCCAGTTCCACGCGGTCGAGACCGCGTTCCACGGGCGCCGGCACGGGTTCGGGGTCGCCCGGGGCGGGCTGCGACGGGAGTCGCTCGTCCAATTCGCGGACGAGCTCGCGGAGTTACTCACGTAGGCAGGCCGCAATCAGGCAAAGACCGACAGGCTCACCCACCTTCCTGTCAATGTCCTGTCATCCCTCACGCACTTCCGACCCTACCCGTGAGTTCTCTGCAATCTTCCTGGCTGTCAGACAGGTGCCCGAGCATCTGCGCGCACAGCACACAGGAATGTGAGCCTCCCCCCATGCGACGCATGCGCATATCGACCCTCAAGAAGAGCGCCCTGATCGCGGCCTCCACCGCCCTCGCCCTGACCGGCCTGCTGGCCGGCACGGGTTCCGCGCAGGCGGCCGGCAGCGGGCCGGGCGGCGCGACGAACATCCGGGGCACGGACCCCGGCGACACCGACCTGATGATCGAGCGGCTCTGCGAGCAGGAAGGGAGCCTGACGGGCGTCTACGGCGCCCTCAACGTCGACACCGGCGAGTTCAAGACCCGGGACGAGTACCTGGAGGACGTCTTCGGTCTGTGGGAGCCTGCCGGGCCGTGGGAGCTCTTCCGCGGCTGGTGCGGTTACGCGGAGTCCTCGACCTGGTCCATCAAGGGCGAGCCGGAGCGGACCTCGCCGTGGATCGGCAACCGGGGTTCGAAGGACGACAAGGAGACCTTCGTCAGCGGCTACAGCACCAAGACGTTCGCCAGGAAGAGCGTCGGCGCCTCGATCAGCCTCTCCATCGCGAAGAGCATCTTCTCGGGCACCGTGGGCGGCACCGCCGGCTACGAGTGGGGCTGGGAGAAGACCTCGTCCTTCGAGCGCCGCAGCGAGAAGACGATCCCGCCGTGCACCCAGGTCGCCGTGACCTGGACGCCGTACCAGCGGGTGGTGCGCGTGAACCCGGTCTTCTACGTCGAGGACTACGAATGGAACAAGGGCGACGGCCGTAAGACGGTGCACAGCTGGCGCGACCGCGGGTACAACACGATTTACTCGTACGGCTATTACATCGACGGCACCTCCGACAAGCTTCTCCCCAACGGCCAGCCCGACGGCCGTGAGGACAAGGTGGAGGAGAAGCTGGATCCGAAGACCTGCGCCCAGTAAACGACGAGTAGACGAGTGGACGAGTAATCGGGAGCGCGGCAACCTTTCCCTCCCCAGCTCCGACAAGCAAGTGACCTGATCCCCCCGTCACTTGACTTGATCGGAAGCAGTCGTGACTGAAACCCGCAGCAAGCCTCGTCACCGCAGAAGGAAGACCGTGCTGGCGGTCGGCGTCCCCCTGGCGCTGACCGCTGCCGGCACGATGGCCTACGGCACGGACTTAGGCGTCTTAGGCGTCTTCGGCGAGGACACTCAGCGAACGGCCTCCGCGGCCACCGCGGCCACCGCAGCCGCGCCCGCCTGGGCAGCCGACACCGCCGACGGCTTCGCCTCCGTCAACTCCCTCGGCCAGAACGGCACGTACGGCGGCCGGGACGGCAAGACGGTCACCGTGAAGACGCTCGCCGACCTGGAGAAGTACGCGACGGCCGCCGAGCCGTACGTCATCGTCGTCGCCGCGACCATCAAGATGGACCCGGTCGGCAAAGAGATCAAGGTCAAGTCCGACAAGACCATCGTCGGGGCCGGCACCTCCGGGCAGATCGTCGGCGGCGGCTTCTTCCTCGGCACCGGCGTCCACAACGTGATCATCCGGAACCTGACGATCCGGGACGCGTACCAGGGCGTCTGGAACGACAAGGACCACGACTTCGACGCGATCCAGATGGACGGCGCCCACCACGTCTGGATCGACCACAACGACCTGCGGAACATGGCCGACGGGCTCATCGACGTCCGCAAGGACAGCACGAACGTCACCGTGTCCTGGAACAAGCTGAGCCACGACAACAAGGCCTTCGGCATCGGCTGGACCGAGAACGTCGTCACCGACATCACGATCCACCACAACTGGATCCAGGAAACCGAGCAGCGCAACCCCTCGACGGACAACGCCGCCCACGCGCACCTCTACAACAACTTCCTGGAGGACCTGGCGGGGACCGACATCAAGTCGTCCTACGGCAACTACTCGCGCGGCGCGACCAAGATGGTCCTGGAGAACTCCTACTTCCAGGGCATGAACAACCCCGTCACCAAGGACAGCACCGCGGCGATCGTCCAGAAGGGCAACACCTTCGTCTCCACCACCGGGCGCAACGAGAGCGGCGGTACGGCCTTCGACCCGAAGTCGTACTACTCCTACACGCTCGACAAGACGGCGGACGTGCCCAAGCTTCTCAAGTCGGGGGTGGGGCCGCGCAACTCGATCGGTACGACGGCAACGACCACCGCTGCCGCTGCCACCACCCTCACCGTCGCCAAGGACGGCAGCGGGCAGTACTCGACCGTGCAGGCCGCGGTGAACGCCGTGCCGGCGAACAACCCCTCGCGGGTGGTGATCGCGGTGAAGCCGGGAACGTACCGCGAGCTGGTGAAAGTCCCCTCCAACAAGCCGCACGTCACGATCCAGGGCACGGGCGCCAGCCGTAACGACACAGTGATCGTCTACAACAACGCGAGCGGCACACCCAAGCCCGGCGGCGGCACGTACGGCACCTCCGGCAGCGCCAGCGTCGCCGTCGAGGCCGACGACTTCCAGGCCCGGAACCTGACCATCACCAACGACTTCGACGAGGCCGCGAACCAGTCCCTCTCCGGCCACCAGGCCGTCGCCCTGCGCACGGCCGCCGACAAGGTCGTCCTGGACTCGGTCATCGTCAACGGCGACCAGGACACGCTCCTGCTGGACACGGCCGCCAAGGACAAGCTCGGCCGCGTGTACGTCTCGAACTCCTACGTCACCGGCAATGTCGACTTCATCTTCGGCCGGGCGACGGCGGTCATCGACAAGTCGGTCATCACCCTGAAGAAGCGCTGGAACGGCACCTCGGCGGGCTACATCACCGCCCCCAGCACGGCCGCCAACCGCAAGGGCATCCTGATCGCCAACTCCACGGTGAACGGCAACGTCTCATCCGGCACCTTCTACCTGGGCCGCCCCTGGCACGCCGGCGGTGACGCCTCCCTCGACCCGCAGACCACGGTCCGCAACACCAGCCTCAGCGCCGCGATCAAGTCCACCCCGTGGACGGACATGAGCGGCTTCTCCTGGAAGGAAGACCGCTTCGCCGAGTACAAGAACACCGGCGCGGGCTCGGGATCGGCAAGCTCCGACCGGCCGCAGCTGACCGACGCCCAGGCCTCCGGCCAGGAGGTCGCGGACTGGCTCGGGGACTGGACACCGGCCGCTTCCTGACGTCCGGTTCCCGTCCCGTTACCGTCTTCCCCGGCCCCGGCCCCGATCGAAGCGACCTTCGATCTAGGCTGGGGCCGGATCATGGAAACGGCCGGAGCCACAGGGAACAACGCGGGAGCGCAACAGTGCGAATAGAGCGGCACCGGGTCGGCGAGTCGGCGGTTTCCGCGGTGCGTGAGGACTTCGTCAACCGGATCGGCTCACAGGTGCGGTCGATGTCGAAGGCCGGGCCGGTGACGACGTACGAATGGTGGACGCTGGCCGAGGAGTTCGTCGCGTACCTGGGCGCGCTCTCCGTCGAGACGCCCGACCTCCACACCCCGGAGGCGAAAGCGGTGCTGCTGGACGCCGCCGAGGCCGCCGCCGGAGCCGTGGCCTACGCGGCGTACTACCCGCACCACCACTTCCAGGTGTTCCTCACCTACGTGAACTGGGGCATGTCGTACGACCCCGGGGTCGAGTCGGAGGGCGGTCCCGAGTCGATCAGCGCCGGCCAGTGGCTCGACGCCTTCTGTCTGGCCGTCCTCGCCGACAAGGCCGAATGGCACGGCGAGGCCTTCCACTTCGCCCGCGAGCGGCCCCAGAAGGGCCGGTCCGGACGCCCCGACGCCGAGCTGATCAACGGCTTCCTGGCGTACGTCATCGGCGACACCGGAGACGACGGCGCGAACTACCCGCCGTCCCGCGAGGAGAAGCTCGCCGCGATCGACAAGGCGCTGGCCCGGATCCAGGCTCTGGACGCGCAGCTCGTCGCCGAGATGCCCGAAGACCTGACCGCCCGAGACCTGACCGCCCTGCCGCACGCCACCGCGCTGCACGCCCTGCGGGCCCTGACCGCCGGCGACCAGGAGGCGTTCGGCAGGGCGGTGGTGCGGCTGCTGCTCCCGTACTCCGCCCTCCCCGGCCCGAGTGCCTCGCCGAGCACCCTGCTGCCGCTCCTCCCCCTCGCCCTGACGGCCCTCGCCCACCGCCGCGAGGGCTGGCCGCCGCCCGTCGACACGGACTACCTCCCGCGCGCGCTGGTCACCGGTTTCGAGGCCGCGCCGCCCCGGGTGGGGGCGTACGGCCGTGACCGGCGGGCCGACGCGGGCGCCGAACTGAGCGCCGGTGTGGTCGAGTTCGAGCGTCCTGTGGATCCGCAGCCGCTGACCCTGGAGAGCGCGGCCCAGTTCGAGCGGTACACCAGGGAGGCCTTCACGCCGGTGGCCGGGGAGCGGCTCGCCGTCTGGCATCTGGCGCACGCGATGACCGACCAGGAGATCCTCTTCAAGACCCGCGCCTCGCACTCCGCCGACGCCACCGACCTCCAGCTCGGAAACCTGCGGCTCGCCGCGGAGTTGGGCGCCGCGCTCTTCCGTACGACGCTCGCCGAACCCGGCTCCGACGTCGAGGTGACGATCGACGGTACGACGGTGACGTATCCCGGGGGCCTCGACGAGGACGCCGGGCCCGACGCCTGGCACAAGGCCGTCGACTTCGCCCTGATCACGGGCCGCCGCGAGGACCTGGCACCGCTGGTCCTCGCCGGTCCGGCGCGCGCCCGCAAGGACGGGTCCCTCTTCGCCTCGTACCGCGAGGCCGTGCACGACTACCTGCGCGGCCAGGACCCGGAACCGGCCACCGAGCGCGCGCTGCGGGACTGGGAGAAGGCGAAGGACCAGACCTTCCTCCCGCCCCCGGCGGTGCTCTTCTCCCAACTGGTCGAAGGCGACGAGGAAAGCTTCAACCTGGCCCTCCTCGACGCCCTCGAAGCCCACCGCGACCATCACCGGGTCGCCGACCGCGCCACGGACTGCGACGCCGCGATCAACCTGGACATCCTGGCCCTGACCTGCCATGCCCGCCGCCGGGGCTGGAACATCGGGGTGACGTCGCCGTATCTGCCGGCGGGGATCCTTGCGGCGGCGGAGCCGTTCTGAGGAGCCGCGCCTACGCTGGAGGTGAGGGGGAGTTATGTTGCAGAAGCCGCGCCAGAGGATCGCCCTGTGGGTCTCTCTGGCCTTCGTGTTCCTGGCAGGCGCCGTGTCCCTCCTCGTGGTGGCGACACAGCAGGAGGAGAGCGGAAACGCCGACGCCCCGCAGTCGACGACCAGTTGGTACACCACGCAGCCGCCGACCGCGTCGAGTCCGCGGGGTCAGGGAACCGACACGGGCGGCTCCGGCGGAGGATCGGGCGGCTCCGGCGGAGGATCGGGCGGCTCCGGCGGAGGCACGACGGATGAACCGACGGAAGAACCGACGGGAGAACCGACCGGCCCGACCGGGGAATCGGCCGCGTCCCCGCCCCCGGATCCGGTCGTGACCCAGACGGTCATCGCCATCCCGGGGGGAGGCGGCGGCGACGGGGGCGTCCTGATCGCGTCCATCGGCTCCCTGTTGAGCGGCGTGGCCGCGGTCGGCACCCTGGCGCACGCCGTTCATCTGAGCCGCCAGAACCGAAGAGCCACGACGGGCGAGGACCCGGCTGCGGCTCCGGCGTCTTCGCCGTGAACCGGGGAATCCCTCTCGTGGCGGCCGCTCACGACGGCGCCTGCTCGTCAAGGACGTCGGCCGCCCACACGGTCGCCTGCGGCAGGAAGCGGTGCTCGGCCGCGTAGCCGCCATGCGGGCGTTCCGCGCCCGGGCCTCGGGGCCGTCGGGCAGGTGGAACTCCTCGCCCGCCCGGGCCGCACCGGACTGAGCGTTCGTGGCGGTCGCCAGCCGTCGGCATACGTACCGGTCGAGCGCGTCGGGTACCTCGGCCGGGGTCGCCCCCGCGAGGACGTCGCCGAGCACGGCCGCGTCCAGGATCGCCTGCGCCGCACCCTGGGCCTGGAACGGCCATCGCGTGGGCGCTGTCGCCCAGCAGGGTCACCCGCCCGGCGTTCCACCGCGCGAGCGGGGCACGCGTACAGAGGCCTCGCCCGGGGATACGACAAGACCTCCCTGGCCCAGATCGCCAGGGAGGCCCGCGTCTCCACCGGCACCCGCCGGCGTCGCGCCCGACACACTCAAGGAGCTGGTCGCGGCAGCCGCTCGACGACCAGGTCGTAGGAATCCTCGACCGCGTCGGTGACCAGTCGCTCGGTGATGCCGGGTCCCGGCCCAAGCGAGATCCAGTGCCGTTTGTCGAGATAGCGGCCCGGTGTGATCGAGGCGTAGCCGCGTACGTGAGCGCGGGCGTGTTCGGGTTCGCACTTGACCGTGATGATCTGTTCGTCCGGGTCGTCGGTGACGATCAGGAACACTTTCCCCGCGACCTTGTACACGTCGAGTCCGGGAGTGAAGGGGTATCCGTGGCTGACGTCGGGGAGGGCCAGGGCCGCCTGGCGGGCGGTGTCCTGGAGCCGGTCGCCGGCCGCGCTCACCGGGCCGCCCGCGTGCCGGTGCCGTAGGTGTGCGGGTCGACGGGCCGCTCGGCCTCGGGCAGATGGGCGACCACGAGCCGGTAGGAGTCGGTGACGAGTTCCTCGACCAGCTTCTTGTCCACGCCTTCCCCGCTCTCCAGGGTGATCCAGTGCTTCTTGTTCATGTGGTAGCCGGGGGTGATGTGGCTGTACTGCTGCCGCAGGGCGTGGGCCTCGCCGGGGTCCGCCTTGAGGATCACGACGGGCCGCCCGGGGACCTCGGTCATCAGCATGAACACCTTGCCGCGCACCTTGAAGACCTCCCAGTCCGGGCCGAAGGGATGCTCCAGCCGGGCTCCGGGCAGTTCCTCCGCGCGGTCGGCGGCGGTCTCGTGCAGGGTCGATGCGTTCATGGGCGGTGAGCCTTCTCAGGTGGTGACGGACTGTGGCAGCAAAGGACGCGGAGGGCGCGCCGGGCGCGGTGGCACATTCCATCCTTCCGTCGAAGCCGACCGGAGGGGCGGTAGACTGCAGACACGTGATGGTCGACAAGCGACACCCCCACCCGAGCGGAACCGCAGCCGGACTGGCCCCGGTTCCGCTGTACGGTTTCCAGCCCCCGGTCGGTACTCCCTACGGCCTTGAGGTGAGTACCGTCGAGGACTTCTTCGCCCAGCACGACGACTGGCCGTGGAACCCGCCCCGTCCGGGCCGGGCCACCTTCCACTACCTGATCCTGGTCACCGAGGGTGAGCTGCTGCATGACGTCGACTACGTCACGCGGACCGTCGTCCCCGGCCAGTGGCTGTGGGTGCGTCCGGGGCATGCGCAGTGCTGGCATCCGCCCGGCACGTCCCGCGGCCCGTTCATCCTCTTCGAACCGGACGTGCTGCGGCCCGACCTCGCCCGTCTCCTGGCCCCGCTCACCGCGCACGAGGCCCCTGCCGTGCTCAGCCCGCACCCCGACGACACCGCCTGGCTCCAGCAGACGGCACTCCAGCTCCTGGACGAACACCGCGCACTGGGGCGCCGCCCCCTCGACATCCACCACGCCCTGCGGCGCAGCCTGCTCGAATCGCTGCTACTGCGCCTGGCCAACTCCCCGGGCATCGCCCCCATCGGCACGGCCACGGCCGGCACCGGCCGCGCCGACAGGTACGGACGCTTCCTGGACGCCCTGGAGCTGCACTTTCGCGAGCTGCACCAAGCCGCGGACTACGCCGAGCTGCTCGGCTGCTCGGTCCGCACCCTCAGCCGCGCCGCCCGGGACGCCACCGGCAAGGGGGTACGTGAACTCATCGACGAGCGGCGCCTCCTGGAAGCCCGCCGCCTGCTGAGAGGCGCCCAATGGGATGCCCGGACGGTGGCTGACCACCTCGGCTTCACCGACCCCGCGAACTTCGGCCGCTTCTTCCGCGACCGCACCGGCCTCACCCCGGCCGCCTTCGCTTCCGGCAAGGCCACGACCGTCCCCCCTCCTCTCCCTGGTTGACGATCTCGGTGGTTCCGGCTGGGTCTCAGTCGACGGCCTCGATGGTGACGTCGACCGTGCCGTCGTACTTCTTGAGAGCATCGGCCCCCGAGTCGATTTCGCCGAGGATGACGATGCCGGGGCCGGGGATGGACTGGCCGTCGTGGTCATAGAAGATCGCGATGTCGGGACCGGGTGACCAGTAGACGATGTTGCCGATCTCGTAGCTGAACTGCGACGCGTCTCCCGCGGCGAGAGACCGGGACAGGTGACGCCTCCTCGAAGCCCGGCGCCCGGTGGGACGCCCGGACGGCGGCCGTTCACCTCGGCTTCACCGACCCCGCGAACTTCGGCCGCTTCTTCCGCGACCGCACCGGCCTCACCCCGGCCGCCTTCGCGGCACGCGACACCACGACCGATCCGTGAGCAGAGCGCGGCGGCCTGCGGCCACTGACCGTACGGGACTGCCGATCGATTCGGAGGTCCACTCGGGCTGGGGTCAGACCCAGTTGGGGATGTGTTCTTCGGCATAGCGGGCGCCGAATCCGCCGGTCGGGAGGATCTCGTGGATCGCGGCGAGATCGGCCTTGGTGAGGGTGACGTCGGCCGCGTGGGCGTTTTCCTCCATGCGGGCGGCGCTGCGGGTGCCCGGGATCGGGACGATGTGCTCGCCCTGGGCGAGCAGCCAGGCCAGGGCGAGCTGGGAGACGGTGATGCCCTTGGCCGTGGCCAGCCGGCCGAGTCGCTCGACGGCTTCGACGTTCTTCTCGAAGTTGCCGGGCTGCCAGCGCGGGTTGGTGTTGCGGAAGTCGGTGGCGTCGTACTGTCCCGCGGGCTTCGCGGTACCGGTGATGAAGCCGCGGCCGAGGGGCGAATAGGGGACGAAGCCGATGCCGAGCTCCTGGAGGACGGGGAAGAGCTGCTCGACGTCGCGCTCGAACAGCGAGTACTCGGTCTGCAGGACCGAGACCGGCTGCACGGCGTGCGCCTTGCGGATGGTCTGCGGGCCGGCCTCGCTGAGGCCGAAGTACTTGACCTTGCCCGCGTCGATCAGCTCCTTGACGGTGCCCGCGACATCCTCGATCGGCACGTCCGGGTCGACGCGGTGCTGGTAGAGGACATCGATCTGGTCGACGCCGAGGTAGCGCAGGCTGTTGTCGGCGACGGTGCGGATGTTGTCCGGGCGGCTGTTGAGGCCCAGGCCCTGCTCGGTCTGCGCGAAGCCGAACTTGGTGGCCAGTACGACCTCGTCGCGGAAGTCGCTCACCGCCTTGCCGAGCAGGACTTCGTTGTTGCTCGTGCCCCAGCCGTAGAGCTCGGCGGTGTCGAAGAAGGTGACGCCCAGGTCGTGGGCGCGGCGGATGGCGGCGACCCCCTCCTGCTCGTCACCAGGGCCGTAGCCCATGGTCAGGCCCATCGAGCCGTAGCCGATCGCCGAGACGGTCAGGCCCTGGGTGCCGAGTGTCCTTTGGTGCATGCGGATCTCCTTGTATCAAACCAAACAGTTCGGTTTTAGCCTACGCCGACCGCCGCCCAGCGGCAAACCAAACGGTTTGGTCGGGTAGCGTGGCAGCATGAGTGCCTCAACCCGCGCAGACTCGGTCCACGACCGCATCGTGAGTGCCGCCAAGGCCGAGTTCTCCCAGCACGGGATCGCCGGGGCGCGGATCGACCGCATCGCCAAGGCCGCCAGGACCAGCAAGGAACGCGTCTACGCCTACTTCTCCAGCAAGGTGGCCCTCTACCGCTTCGTCTCCGCCCAGGAGCTCGCGGCCGTGACCGAAGCGACCCGCATGGACCCCACCGACCTGCCCGGTTACGCCGGCCGCCTCCATGACTACTTCACCGACCACCCCGACCGCTTCCGGCTCATGAGCTGGGGGCAACTGGAACTCCACGCCGGCGACTCCCTCCCCTACGACTCCTTCCGGGAATCAGTGGCCCGCAAGGTCGAGCAACTCCGCGAGGCCCAGGAAGCCGGCCGGCTGGACGCCCACTGGGACCCGGTCGACATCCTGGTCTTCGTCCACCAGCTCGCCACCGCCTGGGCTGCACAGCCTGACCTGCCGCCCCCGTCCGGCGAGGGTCGCGCCACGTTCCTGGCGGCGCGCCGAGCTGCCATCATCACGGCCGTGGAGCTCCTGTTTCCCGCGACTACGAAGAACTGACCGCGCCCCGAGCCCTCGAAGTGGCGCCTCGCTCAGCGATGCCCGGGAGGCTCGGGCGAGTGACCGGGCACTGTCGCAAGGTGCGAGCAGATCGAGTCGATGTGTGCGGTGACCTTGTCGCGTCCCGCGATCAGTTCTCAGTCGTCCAGGACGACGACGTGTTTGCCCGGCGTGGTGCCGGACTCGACGCCGGCCTGGGCGTCACGGATCTGCTCCAGGCCGTGGTAGACGTTCGCGACCGGGACTTTGAGGCGCCCTTCGGTGATGGCCTGGAGCTGGCCGGCGAAGACGTCGGCCGGCAGATCGGCGGCCTGACCGCCGTAGGAGGTCAGCCGCACCCCGCCCGGGATCATGAACGGGGTGAAATCGGGGATCGTCCACTGGCCCGCCAGGGCTCCGGTGAAGCAGACCGTGCCGTGCCGGCGGACGGCGTTGAGGGTGTCGGCGAGGACCGAGCAGCCCACCAGCTCCAGTGCGGCGTCGACACCGTCCGGCACCAGCTCACTCACCCGGTCGGCGATGGTCCCGTTGTCGATGAGGGGATGGTCGACACCCGCGGCCCGCAGTTCCCCGGCCCTCTCCGGGCTGCGGGTGGTGGACAGCACGGTGGCTCCGAGGTCCTTCGCGATCGTGGCCGCGCTCAGCCCGACCGTGGAGGTGCCGCCGCGGATCAACAGCGTCTGCCCGGCCTTGAGGTCCAGGCCGGTGGTCAGCGATCCGTAGGCGGTCTGGAACATCTCCGGCAGCGCACCGACGACCTCCCACGGCAGGCCGGTCTCGAACGGGATGACCTGCCCTGCGGGGACGGTCACGTACTGGGCGTACGCGCCGTCGTACGAGCGGCCCATGCCGCCCATCATGGTGGCCACCTGTTGTCCCGGCCGCAGCCGGCTGTCCTCGTCGGTCTCATCGACCACGCCGACGCCCTCGATGCCGGGCACACGCGGGTAGGTGACCTCCGCGTCCGACTCGCCCTTGCGGGTGGTGACCTCGGACTCGTTGACGCCGAACGCCTTCACCCTGATCCGCACCCAGCCGGGCTTGCGGACGGGCACCGGCACATCCTTGATCTCCAGTGCGTCGAGGCCGCCGGGCCGGGTGACGACGACGGCCCGCATCGTCGCCGGTACCGCGCCGGCGGCTGCTGTCGGTCGGCTCATGCCGAGCTCCTTCTTCTGTTCGCGCCCGTGGTGCGCTGGTCCGTATCGCCGTCAGGGGCGGTCGATGCCCTCCCACAGGTCGAGCGCCGCCTGGTAGTGGGCGCCGGCCTCGAAGGGAGGGCTGCCGACGCTTGCGGAGGTGGGCCGGTCCGTGACGGCGGGCCACAGGCGGGTCTGCTCGCCGGTGACGAAGTCGAGGACGATGTCGCGGATACGCGTGTCACGCTCTGCCTGCTCGGGGCTGCGGCCCGGCTTTTCCTGGCCGACCAGGGCGTACATCTCGGTGCCGTGCACGGCGGGCGCGCCCTCGGCGGGCCCGATCATCAGCAGATGAGCGGTGCCGCCCGCGGCAGCGTGCGCCAGGGCGCCGCGAGCGGCGGGGAGCGCGAAGAGGTAGTCCGCCATGAGCGCGGCGCGAACCTCGGCCGGGGTGCGGCCGTCCTGGCCATGGGAATTGACGATCTTCTTGGCGCGGGAGCGGGGAATGCGCCACCGGGCGACCTCGTCGACGATGCGGTCGACGGTGTGCGGGTCGAACCGGTCGAGGTCGTTCGCCACCCACCAGCCCATGTCGTCGCTGGCCATGCTCAGCAGCACGTCGACATTGCGGTGCGCGCCCGAGGCCAGGACGTCCATGGGATGGGCGTGCACCACCGCGCCGGGTTGCCCGAGGTCCAGGACGACGCCGGTGGCCTGGTTGTCCATCCCGCCCCGGACTCCGAGATCCGTCGGGGCGACCTTGCTCAGGGCGTCCCTCAGGGAGGTCGCGTCGAGGTCGAGCAGCTTCTCCGGGTTGCCCGCGACGCCGAGTTCGGTGACGAACCGCTCCGCGAGCTCCTCGGCCCACCAGACCGGGATGCTGCGGGCGGGCCCGCCGGAGAACCCGGCCAGGCGCCGGTACAGGCCGTCGGCGGAGGAGGCCCCGAGCAGCCCGAAGGTTGCATAGGCGCCGGCGCTGTGGCCGTAGACGGTGACGTTGTCGGGATCGCCGCCGAAGTGGGCGATGTTCCGCTGGATCCAGGTGAGCGCGGCGATGACGTCCTGGAGGAAGAGGTTGCTGGCCTCAGCCAGGGCGCCGCCGTACTGGGAGAGGGAGAGCGCGCCCAGCGCGCCGAGCCGGTAGTTGATCGACACCCCCACCACGCGCCCCGACGCGGCGAGACCGGCGGCGTTCGAGGTGAACTGCGTGTTCGCGCCGTACTCGAATCCGCCGCCATGGATGTACACGGCCACCGGAAGCGCCTTGCCGGCCGGCTGCTCAGGGGCCCACACGTTCAGGTTCAGGCAGTCCTCGCCCATCCCGCTGTCCGCTTCGAGCCAGTCGCCGCTGTCGGGCTGGACAGCGACGACGCCCTTGCGGTCGTAGGGGTGGTCCGGAGCGAAATCGGCGACCACGGGGCGGTGGTACCGCTCGGCGGTGGCGTACGGGATTCCCCACCAGGACCGCACCCCTGGTGCAGTCGGAGCCTTGGGCGCGGTCATGGCGTGTCCTTCCAGCGCGGTTCGGGTGTTTCGCGCGGCGTGTCGGCGGCTGGTTGCGAGCGGTGACGTCTCCCATCGTTTCCTGCGATCCGACAAACCGACCGGCGAGTGGCGGTCACCTGGTGGTCATCAGGTGACACTTCGGCAACAAGATCCCGGTGCAGGCCGTGAACTTCTCCTACTGGCCGACGGGGACGGCACCGCGGCGGCCAGGGCCTCGTGCAGATCGGCGCGGTGGAGTAGCAGGTAGGGCGCCCCGAACGCGTCCTCGGCCTCCCGGCCCAGCGTGTAGCGGCAGATCTCGGCGCCGTCGGACCAGGTCCGGAAGCTCACGTGGGAGGGGTGGACGGCCTGTGCGGCGACCGCGTCGAGCAGGTCCAGCCGGCGCAGCACTCGGGTCGCGTCGGGCGCGAGCTGGATCCCGGCACCGACCTCGGTGAACCGCGGCGCCTGCTCGACGAGCGTGACCTCGCAGCCGGCCCGGCGCAGGCTCAGCGTCGCGGTCCCCCGATACCCGCTCCCACGACGATCGCCCTCATGCCACGGCCTCACCTCGACGGACTCACGCGCACGAACCGCGTACCGCACAGATACGGCGTATCACCGTTTTACCAGGGCACGGTTCCCTGGTCGTCGGTGAAGGTGCCGGTGGGTCCGTCGGCGGGGATGGTGGCCATCCGGACGGCGGCCACGGCGCCCTGGGCGGGGGTGCGGTGGCCGGCGTGGTGGTTCAGGTCGGTGGCGCAGAAGCCGGGGCAGACGGCGTTGACCAGGATGCCGTCGGGGCGCAGATCCCTGGCGTACTGGAGGGTCAGAGCCGTCAGTGCGGACTTGGACGGGCTGTAGCCGGCGGAGAGTGGGGGCTGGTCGTCGGCCCAGGCTTCCTGGTCGGCCATGACGGACAGGGAGCCGCCGCGGCTGGAGACGTTGACTATGCGCGGGGCGCTCGAGCGGCGCAGCAGCGGCAGCAGGGCGCTGGTGACGGCGATGACGCCGAAGAAGTTGGTGTCGAAGATATGGCGGACGACGCCGAGGTCGGCGGAGCGGGGGCGCTGGCCGGTCATGTCGCTCCCCGGGGGAAGGGCGACAGCCGCGTTGTTGACCAGGGCGTCGAGCCTGCCGTATCGGGACTTGACGGCTTCGGCGGCGGCGGCCACGGAGGCGGGGTCGGTCACGTCGAGCACGACGGAGATGGCGTCGGCGCCGGTGGCACGCAGTTCCGCGGCGGCCTTCTCACCGAGCTCGGCGCTGCGGGCACCGATCACGACGGTGTGCCCGAGGGCGGCGAGCTGGGCGGCGATCTCACGGCCGATGCCCTTGTTGGCGCCGGTGACCATCGTGACCATGGTTTCAGAGACCACGGATTCAGTGACCACGGATTCAGTGACCACGGTTTCGCTGGTGATCTTGGTGTCATTCATGACTCCAGGCCACCATGGTGCGGCTCGCACGAGCCAACACCGATGTGGTCTCGACCGATACCGTGCGGGTACGGACGCAGTTACCGTGCGGGTATGGACGCAGTGGAGACGCGAGAGCTCACGTACTTCGTGGCCGTCGCCGAGGAGTTGCACTTCGGCCGCGCGGCCCAGCGGCTCGGCATGGCGCAGCCACCGCTGTCCCGCGCCATCCAGCGGCTCGAACGGCGGATGGGCGTGGTGCTGCTGGAGCGCACCAGCCGCGCGGTGCGTCTGACACCGGCGGGCAGTGTCTTTCTCGCCGAGTGCCACAAGGCGCTCGACGCGGTCGCCGCCGCGGTGCGGCGGGCGCAGCGGGCGGGGCGGGACGTGCCGCGGTTGCTGGTGGTGATGAAGCCCGATGGGGACGCGGGCCTGTTGGAGCGGATCATGCCGGTGTACCAGCGGGACCCGGACGCCATCGAGGTCGAGGTGGTGGTGTGCGGGATCGGCGAGCAGGCGCGGATGCTGCGCGACGGGCGCGTCGACCTCGCGTTCCTGCACGCCCCGCACGACGACCTCGGCGGGTTCGACACCGAACCGCTGCTGACCCAGGACGAGGTGGCGGTTCTCCCCCGCGGCCACCGACTGGCCGACCGCGCCGCCTTGACGCTGGCCGACCTCGACGGCGAACCGACTCCCCGCTGGGCCGAGCCGAGTTCCGATGAGGCGAGCGGTCCGGAGGTGCGCGACACCGGGCAGCTGATGCAACTGATCGCCCTGGGCCGGCTGATCGCGGTGGTCCCGGAATCGGTACGGCGCCACGCGCGGTCGGACGTGGTGTGTGTGCCGGTGCTCGACGCGCCGAGCAGCTCGATCCTGTTGGCGTGGCCCGAACGGACGCGGTCGCGGGCGGTGGCCGCGTTCGTCCGGGCGAGTACGGAGGTCGCGGTCGCGGCAGGCGGTCGGGGGGTTGAGACGGCGCGGGCTCCGCGGCGGACGAAACCAGGCCGTGCCGCCAGGGCGTCTTGACGTACGTAAGTGATCACCTCAGAGGAGACACCTTGCACACGTACTCGAACGGACCCCGTCCGTCCCATCGGTCCCGTCCGTCCCGTCGTACCGCACTCGCTCTGGGCGCGGGCACCGCACTGTCCGCCACCCTCGCACTGGGCGGCGGTACGGCCCACGCCTTACCCGCCGCGGGTGGCATCGGCTCGCGGCTGAGGGAACTCGAGCAGGAACACACCGCCCGGCTGGGCGTGTTCGCCCGCAACATGCGCACCGGCAGGACGGTGTCGTACCGAGCCGACGAACGCTTCCCGATGGCCTCCGTGTTCAAGACGCTCGCCGCCGCGGCCGTCCTGCGCGACCTGGACCGCGACGGCGAGTACCTGGCCAAGCGCATCCGCTACACCCAGGAGTCCGTCGAGGAGTCGGGCTACGCCCCGGTCACCGGGAAGCCCGAGAACATCGCCGGCGGAATGACCGTCGGCGAGTTGTGCGACGCGGCCCTCCGCTTCAGCGACAACACCGCGGCCAACCTGCTGCTCCGAGAGCTGGGCGGACCGACCGCCATCACCCGCTTCTGCCGCTCGATCGGCGACGGCATCACCCGCCTCGACCGATGGGAGCCCGCACTCAACTCCGCGGAACCCTGGCGCCCGACCGACACCACCACCCCGCACGCCATCGGCCTGACCTACGCCCGCCTCACACTCGGCGACGTACTGGCACCCCGGGACCGGGAACGGCTCACCGACTGGCTGCTGCGCAACACCACCAGCACCGAGAAGTTCCGCAAGGGCCTCCCCGCCGACTGGCTGCTCGCCGACAAGACCGGCAGCGCGCGGTACGGCGGCTCCAACGACGTGGGCATCACCTGGCCGCCGGACGGCACACCGATCGTCCTGTCCGTCCTGACGACCCAACCGGAGGAAGCGGCACCGGCCGACGACCCGCTGGTGGCAGAGACCGCTGGGCTGCTGGCGGCGGAGCTCGTGTAGGGCCTGTCGTTTGGATCAGGTCGCAGGAAATCGACAGCACTGTTCAGTGCCGGTGTGGTGATGGTCCCGTTGGTCCCGGGACCATCACCGTCACGCTCTTCTCGTTCAGACCTTCGGTGATATGCCGAGGTTCACGCCGTTGGCGATCCCTACCGAGTCCACCGAGCCGCTCTGGGAGATGGTTTCCCCGAAGCACACCGACCACGAGTTCGCCCCGACCCCTGAGGACGAGCAAACCCAGGCGCCCAGCTTGCCGGATGAGTTGTACAGGTCCATCCCTGCTTGGACGGAGTAGAGGCTGGATCGGTTGTTACGCACGATCACCGCCCCCTGTACGGCGCCCCCGCCGGACGATCTGATCGCGCAGACCTGCGCGCCCACATCGGTGGCGAGCGCTTTGGTGCCGGCGCAATGCCACGTACTGGAGCTGGAGGTGATCGGGTTCGTGTTGCCGTAAGCACGCCAGCTGCCGCTGTCGGCGGCTGCGGCGGGGCCGGCGGTCGCCATACTCAGCCCGAGAGCAGCGGTGATGATGGTTGTCGATCCTGCGACCATCCGTGCAACTCGCATGTAATTCCCTTCCGGTTCACTCATGCCTATTGCGAACTAGGCCGGCACGCCATGCGGAAGGCGCGTCTGATCAGTCTCGGAGTCCTGCGCGACGCTGTGTACCTATAACGTTGCAGGGAGAAAGGCGAAACCGCCTCTACTCTCACGTAGCCACACAGGTAGCCATGGCAAGGTTCCCGCTCATGGCGATGGTCTCTCTGCCCGGTCAACTGGGCCGCACGCGGCGCTTCGTGCGCGGAGCGCCCGAGCAGTTCGCGGTCGCTCCCGATGGAGCGACCGTGCTGTTCCTGAGAAGCCGTGCCGGGGACGATCCGGTGTCCTGCCTGTGGGCGCTGGACGTTCCCTCAGGCGCGGAAAGGCTCCTCGCCGATCCTGCCGGATTGCTCGACGCCGCGCGTGAACCAGCCGCCGGGATTTCGGCTTACGCCACCGACCGGGCGGTGCGGCTGGCCGCCTTCGCCCTGGCCGGCGAGTTGTGGACCGTGGACGTCGGTACGGGGACCGTCCGGCGCCTTCCGGCTCGGGGCCCGGTCATGGACCCGCGTCCGGATCCGGCCGGGCGGTGGATCGCGTACGTCTGCGACGGCGCCCTGCGGGTGATCGAAGCCGAGGTGAGCGGAGATACGGCGCGACCTTCGACAGCGCGAAGTTCGACACCGCGAAGGACGAACGGTTTCGCTCGCCCGATCGCGGTGCCCGACGGGCCGGACGTCACCTTCGGGATCGCCGAGCACACCGGCAGCACCTCGGGCAGCAGCCCGCGCGGCCACTGGTGGGCGCCGGAGGAACCCCGGCTGCTGGTTGCTCGCACGGATGTCGCAGACGTCGAGCTGTGGCACCTTGCCGACCCGGCCGATCCCCGCAAGGCGCCGCTCGCGGTGCGCTACGCGGCGGCCGGCACGGCCAATGCCGAGGTCACCCTCTGGATCATCGGGCTCGACGGCTCGCGCAGCCAGGCCCACTGGGATCGGGACGCCTTCGAGTACGTGGTGGGCGCCGGCTGGGACGCGCACGGCCCCTACGCCGTCGTCCAGTCCCGCGACCAGCGCACCGTCCGGTTCCTCGCCATCGACCCGGACAACGGCCGGACCAGTGTGCTGAACGAGCAGCACGACCGGTGCTGGGTCCAGCTCGTGCCCGGCCTGCCGGCCCGCACCCCCTCCGGGTCGGTCGTCGCCCATCTCGACCGCGAGGGAACTCGCTACCTCACCGTGGACGGGGCCACTGTCACGGCACCCGGCCTCCAACTCCGCGCCGTACTCGGCACGGACGGCGAGGACGTGCTGTTCACCGCGTCGGAAGAGCCGACCGAGACCCACCTGTGGAGACATCGCCCCGGACACGGCACCCAGCGCCTGAGCACAGAGTCCGGCGTGCACTCCGGTGTCCTTCGCGCGGGGACCCTCGTACACACCGCCCGGTCCACGGATCGGCCGGGCGGACGGACCACGGTCCGGCGGGACGCACAACCTCCCGTCCCCATCGCATCGTTCGTCGAACGACCAGTCCTCGACGTCCATGCGACGCGGCTCGTCCTCGGACCGCGCCACCTGCGCGCCATGCTGCACCTGCCCTCCTGGCACCGCCCGGGCCGCGGACGGCTGCCGGTCCTGGTCGACCCGTACGGGGGCGCGAGCAGACAGCGGGTCACGGCTGAACTCGACTGGCGTTCCCTGGTCTCCCAGTGGCTCGCCGAACAGGGCTTCGCGGTCCTGGTCACCGACGGGCGCGGCACACCAGGGCGCGGCCCGGACTGGGAACGGGAGGTCCATGGCGACCTGTTCGGACCGGTCCTGGAGGACCAGGTGACCGCGCTCCACGAAGCCGCCCGGCTCCACCCCGAACTCGATCTCGACCGGGTCGGCATCCGCGGCTGGTCCTTCGGCGGCTCCCTGGCCGTACTGGCCGTACTGCGCCGCCCGGATGTCTTCCACTGCGCGGTCGCCGGAGCCGCCGTCACCGACCAGCGGCTCTACGCGGCCCACTGGCGCGAACGGTTCCTCGGCCACCCCGACGCACACCCCGCCCGCTACCAGGCATCCTCACTGGTCACAGCGGCACCGCAGCTGACTCGCCCCCTGCTCCTGATGCACGGCCTCGCCGACGACAACGTCCACCCCGCCCACACGCTACGACTGTCGAAGGCACTCCTCGCCTCCGGACGCCCGCACGAGGTGCTGCTCCTGCCCGGGGTGGGTCACCAAGCGCTGGGAACGGCGATGAGCGAGCAGCTCTTGTGGCATCAACTGCGGTTCCTGCGAAGGAACTTGGGTCCAGACGCCCTGTGACGCACTGCACGATCACCGCACTTCGCGCTTGACCTTTGTCACGAACGACGCCCACGACGTCGCACCGAACACGAGCAGCGGGCCGTCCGGGACCTTGCTGTCGCGGATGGGGACCAGGCTGGCGTAGCCGTCGGCGACCTCGACGCAGTTGTTGTCTCCCCCGTCGCTGTAGCTCGACTTGCGCCAGACGGCGGTGCTGAGGTCGGGGGCGTGCGTCATGATCTGTGCTCCTCCAGTACGTCCCGGATGAACGCCAGCGAGTCCGACGGGGACAGCGCCAGATCCCGCAGCCGATCGTAGGACAAACGGTGACGCAGGACATCCTCCGGATCGTCCATCAGCAGACCACTGCTGTCACCTTCCGTGTAGGCCACGGCACTTCCGTCCTTCTGCCACAGCAGGGTCAACGATCCCTTCGCCATGAGGTGGTGGATCCCGGCAGAGAACGGCAGCACCTGGACGACGACGTTGGGCCACTGCGCGACGGCCTCGATGTGCAGCAGCTGGCCTTCCCAAGTTTCCGCATCGGCCGAAGGGCGGCGGAAGGCGAGTTCGTCGATGACGAAGCGGACGCTGGGCGCCTGGTTCTTGCGCAGCAGAAGCTGTCGTCCCAGGCGTGCGGCCACCTGCTCCTCAACCGCCTCGGCGTCCTCGGCCGTTGTCTGGGGCTCAGACAACACCTCCCGCGCGAACGCCTCGGTCTGGAGCAGCCCGGGCACGTTCGGCGTGTACTTGTGCATGATCCGGGCCGTCGCCTCCAGCCGCATGAACTCCTTGTACTTGTCCTTGAACGCGTCGATCCGCGCCACCCTCCAGTGGCTGACCAGCAGGTCACCGGCCCCGTAATACGTGTCCAGATCCTCCATGACCGTCACCTTGGACAGCCGCTCACCCGACTCCAGACGGCTCAGATAACTCTCGTCGTACCCACTCTCGTCGGCCAGCTGGCCGAGCGACTTGCCCTCCTTCTCGCGCAGAAACCGAAGCGTCCGCCCCAGCACGGCCCGCCCCGACTGCCCTGCCCCGTCAACGAGTTCGTCCATGTCACCTCACCGTTGCCTGGGGCCGCCGCCAACATCGACCCCCTTCGCAGCGTACGCCCGAGCAGTGACGATCGAGACACGAACGGTAATCATCGCTCGTCAGGGCTACCCGATGACATCAAGGCCGCGCTCAGCGAGTACGAGCAGGATCGTAAATGAAGGCCAGAATCCCGTGTATGTGGCGTAGGGAACGAGGTTCTTGCTTTCGAGTCGCGAGAACCTCGAGCAGCTCGTAGCCGGAGCACAGCACCACCTCGTTTCCCTCATAGGACTCGAGGTTGACCACTGCGGCCTCAAGCAGCCCAACTTCACTGGCGAGCAGGGGAATCCGGTCGCGTCCCCAACTTGCGGCCAACCCGGCCCGCGCGTAGAGCGTGGGAATGAGGAGGGATCCGCTGGCGTTGCTGATTACCCTCTCATCTGCATCGCTCAGCCTGGCGATCTGAACATGGGCATGCTCGAGAACTTCCACGAGAGCGACCACTTCACGAATACTGATGGCGAGCGCACCTGCATCGGGTGGAAGCATGTGAAGTCCTCACTGGCGCAGTTACGCCCTAGATGAGCGAGATCTTCACATCGAACCCACAACCTGTCATCACCGTCCCATGGTGACGATTTGGACGAACGCGAGCCGCGCGACAGGCTATTTGCCCCTCAAGTCCGACTTGCCGCAATAGAGTCATTACTCATTGTGAAGTTAAGGCCGAACATTTCCATCAAAATAGTCACTAATTAAACTTTCGCGCCTTGAATGAGATTTTGCAAAGTCGTCCGTGTCGGGAACACGAGGGCGCCCGCCGCTCAGAGCCGGAGCGTCAGCGTGTCGTCCCCGCCGCCCGCGGCCAGCGCCTCCGGCAGCGGTCCCGCCAACCTCGCGTACGCCCCTCCCCGCGCCACCAGTTCCGCGTGCGTGCCCGCCTCCACCAGGCGGCCCTCGTCGACGACCAGGATGCGGTCGGCGTCCGGAGCCAGGCTCAGGTCGTGGGTGATCATGATGGTCGTACGGCCGGACATCAGGCGGCGCAGCGGCTGGACGACCTGGCGGGCGGCGACCGAGTCGAGGCCGGCCGTCGGTTCGTCCAGGACCAGGACCGGGGCGGCGCGGAGCATCGCGCGGGCGATGGTGATCCGCTTCAGCTGGCCGCCGGAGAGGGCCGCCGTGCCGGGGGCGATCTCGGTGTCGTATCCGTCGGGGAGGCGGCTGATGAAGGCGTGGGCGGCGGCGGATCGGGCCGCCCGCTCGATCTCGTCCTGGCGCGCGCCCGGGCGGCCGCACTCGATGTTCTCGCGGATCGTGCCGTTGAGGATCAGGGTCTCCTGGGGCAGCAGCGCGATGTTCTCGCGCAGGAACTCCAGCGGTACGTCCCGCAGCGGGACGCCGTCCAGGGTGATCACGCCCGCCGAGGGGTCGTAGAAGCGGGTGAGCAGTTTGGACAGGGTGGACTTGCCCGCGCCGCTCGCGCCCGTGAGGATCACCAGTTCGCCGGGGGCGGCGGTGAAGGTCACGTCGGCGAGGGAGCCGAGGGCCGCGCCCGGGTAGCGGAAGCTCACTCCGTGGAAGCCCACCCAGCCTCGGACGGGCCACGCCGGGACCGGTTCGGCGGGGTCGTTCACCGATGGCTCGGCGTCCAGGAGCTCGCCCAGGCGCTGGGCGCCCGCGGTGGCCGCGGTCAGGGTGAGGCCGAGCCGGCCGAGGTCGCGGATCGGCGGGTAGAGATAGCCGATGAAGGCGGCGAAGGCCAGGAGCTGGCCCAGGGTCATGCGGCCGGCGGAGATCTCCCAGACGCCGAGGCCGATCACCGTGAGCACGCACAGCGTCTCCACGACCTCGACGAACTGCTCGTACATCTCGCTCAGCCGCGCCCCGCGCACGGACGCCTTCATCCAGGCGCGGGCCTCGCGGTCGAGGCGGACCTCCTCGTCGCGGCGGCGGTTGTAGGCCTGAGTGAGGACCACGTTGCCCAGCGATTCCTCCACCACCGAGGTGATCGCGCCGTCGGCGACCCGCTCGTCCTGGGAGGCCTGCCTGATACGGCCGGAGAAGCGGCGGGCGGCGAGGAGGAAGAGGGGGGCGAGGACGAAGGTGGCCAGGGCGAGATCCCAGCGGAGCCAGAAGGCGGCGGCCGCGTAGAAGACGGCGGAGAAGGCGGCGGATACCGTGCCCACGACACCGGATACGACCATTTGTTCGATCGCCTCGACGTCTCCGGTCAGGCGCTCGACCAGGTCGCCCCGGCGGTGCTGCTGGAAGAAGTGCGGGGGCAGGTCCTGGACATGGCCGAAGACGTTCGCGCGCAGGCGCAGGACGAATCTCTCGGCGGTCCAGGTGGCGAGCGAGTTGCCGAGGTAGCCGACGATCGCACCGAGCACGGCGACGGCCAGCCAGCCCCCGGCCGGGCCCCAGAAGGCGGCGAGCGAGCCGGACTTCAGCGCGTTGTCGGTGAGCTCCGCGAACAGCAGGATCGAGGCGGTCTCGGCGAGCGCGGACACCACCACGCACGCGACGATCACCGCCAGCCACTTGCGGTCGCCGCGCGTCAGCGGCCAGAAGCGGCGGAAGGCCTCGCGGACTGCTCTCATCATTCCCTTCCTTTCCCGCTCCGGTCCTTTCCTGCTCCGGACATGGCCGAGGCGGGGCCCCCGGGGCGAGTCGCACTGCGCTCGCCGGCCGGGGCCCCCGCCTCGTGGCGTCCGACCTCAGCCCTTGTGCGCGATCGGGCGGCGCTTCGGGGCGTGCTTCTTCGGCGCGGCCTTCTTGTGGGCCGGAGCGGGCTTGCGGGTCTTCTTCACCGGGGCGACCTTGTGAAAGCTCATGGAATTTATCTCCTCTGCCTGTGAATCGCTTTGAATTCTTCGAATTCTTTGAATTGCTTGAATTGCTTGAATTGGTCAGCCCTTGTGCGCGACCGGGCGACGCTTCGGAGCGACCTTCTTGACGGCCTTCTTCTTGGGCGCCGGGGCAGCGGGCTTGCAGGCCTTCTTGACAGGGGCGATCTTGTGGAAGCTCATGCGGCTCTCCTTCTTTGCTTTCGCGTCGTTCGCTTTCGACATGGAAAACATTACGGGACGCCGGAGCCGGGAAAAGCCAATTCCGCTGAGACCTCGATGAATTGCACCTGAGAGAAAATTTCAGGAGTCACCTGGAACCGAACGGGAACTCACACAGCCTTTATTACCGGCCGAACGCCAGCCCCTGCCCCGCCAGCCGGACCCTGATCCCGTCCTGCTCCACCCGCACGTCCCGCAGCCGCAGCTCGCCCTGGGGCAGCTCGGGCAGCTGGAAGCCCAGGGAGAGCTGGTCGGCGAGGACCGGGCGGGTGAGCCGGGAGAGGGAGTCGAGGAGCGCCGGGTCGAAGCCGAGGCGGTCGAGCACCTCCGGGTTGGCGAGGGCCAGGTCGAGGAGGTTGACCCGCATGGCCTGGCGGACGAAGCCGGGGGAGCCGGTCAGCTCGGCGAGCTTGTCGTCGTTGCGCAGCGCCTCACGGACCGTCGCGTCGGGCACCCCCATGCGCCGTACGACCGACGGCACCCCCAGCAGCGCCCGCACCTTGCGCGTCTCGCGGGCCAGCTGGGCGGCCGACTTCGGCGTCAGGTGCAGGCCCTCCGAGGCGCGGACACCGGGCCGGTACGTCGCCAGGTCCCCGACGTCCAGGCGCATGCCGCCGATCGTCGTGGCGATGCCCTGGTCGCCGGCGCGCCCGACGCGGACGTCGGCCCGCAGCCGCAGATCCTGTCCGGCGACCGGCAGCTTGCCGCGCGCCAGGATCCGGTCGCGGTCGGCACGCTCGAACGTCAGCTGGGAGGCGCCGAGTTCACGGTTCATGTCGGCGAAGGAGAGCAGCGCGTCACCGTTCAGCTCGGGAACGCGGGCCCCGCGCACGGAGGTCGGCCCGTCGCCGTCGAGCGTGATGTCGTGTGCCGTCGCCGTCACCGCCAAGGTGACCCGGCCGGCCGCCACGTCCGGGACGGTCAGCTGCACCGAGTCCAGCCGCCCGTCGACGAGTTGGGGCAGGAAGGGGAAGCCGTCGATCTTCACCTCGGGCGCCGCGGTCAGCTTCATGCGGTCCTTGAGGGCGTCCCCCGCCCGGTGCTCGGCGTAGAGCACGGCCCAGCGGTCGGCGAGGGTGAGGAAGGCGGCGAGGACCACGAGGCCCACCACCGCCTTCAGCGCGAACGGCAGCCCGGCGAAACGACCACGCCTGCGGCGACGGCCGCCTTGGCGGTGGTTGGGCTGGACCCAGTCCTCTTCCTGCCCGGAGGCCCGGTCTGCCCCCTGCTCGTCGGTGTCCTCTTCGGTGTCCTCTTCGGCTAACTCCTCCAGGGGGCCGTCATCGAGGGCACCGAGTTCGTCGTACGGGTTGGGATGGGCGCGTTCGTACGGGTCGGGGCTCGGATGCGTCGCTGTGTGGTGGGGGGAGGTACGCATCATTCATCCGAACATGCGTACCGGCCTCACTCGCAACTTCTATCGGGGGTATGCGATGTAGCTCACGATCGTGATGGGGTGTTCCTCGGCACCCTGGCTGTCCGCCGAGGAACACCCCAACGTGGGCGTATGCGACTCAGCTCACGACCGTGATCCGGTTGGCCGCCGGAGGCGCGATCGGGTTCGTGGCCGACGAGTTCGCCGTCAGGTACTGCTCCAGCGCCGTCAGGTCGTCGCCCCCGACCAGGTCGTTCGTCCCCGTCCCCAGCGTGGTGAAGCCGTCGCCGCCGCCCGCGAGGAAGCTGTTCGTGGCGACGCGGTAGGTGGCCGCCGGGTCGATGGCCGTGCCGTTCAGCTTGACGGAGTCGGTGACGATCCGGTCCGCGCCGGTCTTCGTCAGGTCCAGGGTGTACGTCAGACCGGTCGACGGCTGAAGGATCTTCGGCGAGGCGGTGTTCGTGCCGCTCACCTGTTCCTTGAGCACCTGGATCAGCTGGGCGCCCGTGAAGTCCTGGAGGTTCACGGTGTTGGCGAACGGCTGCACCGTGAAGCCCTCGGCGTACGTCACCACGCCGTCGCCCTCACCGGCCTTCGCCGCGTAGGTGAGGCCCGCCCGCACACCGCCCGGGTTCATCAGCGCGAGGTCGGTCTCGGGGTCCAGTTCCTTGCCGGCGGCGAGCTGCGCGTCGGCGATCAGGTCACCCATCGGCGACTCCGTGCCCGTGTTCGGGATGTCGGCGGAGATGTGGCCGATCGTGCGGTTGCCGATGGGCGCCGCGAGGGTGTTCCACCTGCTGATCAGCTCGGTCATGTCGGTCGCCTTGGGGACGGTCCGGGTGACCACGTGGTTCGCCGACTGCACGGCCGTACGGGCGATGTCGCCGGTCCAACGGTCGTACGTGAGCGTCGTGTCCGTGTAGAGGCGGCCGAAGGACGCGGCCGAGGTGACCATGCGCGGCTTGCCCGCCGGGTCGGGGATGGTGCACACGTACGCGGTGTGGGTGTGGCCGGTGACCAGCGCGTCCACCGACGGCGTGATGTTCTTGGCGATGTCGACGATCGGGCCGGAGACGCCGTCGCCCGCGCCCGGCGAGTCGCAGTCGTAGTTGTACGACGACGAAGCCGGCAGTCCGCCTTCGTGGATGAGGGCGACGATCGACTTCACGCCCTGCTTCTGCAACACCTTGGCGTACTTGTTGATCGTCTCGACCTCGTCCTTGAAGGTGAGGCCCTTGACGCCGTCGGCGGAGACGATGCCCGGGGTGTCCTCCAGGGTCACGCCGATGAAGCCGACCTTGACGTCCTTCTTCTGCCACACCCAGTACGGCTTGAGGATCGGCTTGCCGGTCTTCTCGTCCAGGACGTTGGCGGCGAGGTACGGGAAGTCGGCGCCCTCGAAGCCTTCGTCCGAGTAGCAGCCGTCCGTGGGGTGGCAGCCGCCGTTCTGTAGCCGGGCCAGCTCGCGCGCGCCCTCGTCGAACTCGTGGTTGCCGACGCTCGTCACATCGAGGTCGAGCTTGTTCAGCGCCTCGATGGTGGGCTCGTCGTGGAAGAGACCCGAGATGAGCGGGGATGCGCCGACCATGTCGCCGCCGGCCGCGGTGATGGAGTACCCGTTGCCCTTGCGGGCCTCGCGCAGATGCGTGGCCAGGTACTCGACACCACCGGCGTCGATGGTCGTCGTCGTGCCGTCCTCGTGGGTCTCGGTGACCCGGCCGGAGGAGCCGGACGGCGGCTCCAGGTTGCCGTGCAGGTCGTTGAAGGACAGCAGTTGTACGTCCTGGTAGCGGCCCGGCGCGTGACCGCCCGGCCCGCCCTTGCTCTCGCCCGGGCTCGCCGCCGACGGCAGCGCGGCGGCGAGGGCGCCGACGGTGGCGAGTCCGGCGGCCGCGGCCACCAGACGGAAGGTACGACGTCTGCGGCGCACGGCTTCGGCCTGGCGCGGCTGGGATATGGCTGGCATACGCCCCCCTGTGGTTCTGCTGCGGAAGTGGCCCCGTTGTTCCCGGCGCAGCCTAGGGTCAACGCGCGTAGCGCGACAGAGGGTTCGTGGTTACATCCTGGTTGCTTCTTTGCCCCCACTTTGCCGGGGCGTCCCCTTACCCTCGTACGCATGACCAGCGACGACACCGCAGCACAGTCCGGCAACCCCCGCTCGATCGAAACCCACTCCGCGCTCTCCCCGGGCCAGACCGAGGCCGTGCTCGCACTGCTCGCGGAGGCCGCCCGGAACGACGGACGGCAAGCGGTGTCCGAACAAGGCCGGTTGCAGCTGCGGGGCCGGGCGCGTGAGGGCGTGTCCCACCTGCTCCTCTCCGTCGACGACGAACTCGTCGGCTACGCCCAGCTGGAGGACACCGACCCGGTGGAGGCGCCGGCCGCGGAACTGGTCGTCCACCCCGCGCACCGGGGCCACGGACACGGGCGGGCCCTCGGCGCGGCCCTGCTCGCCGCGTCCGGGAAGCGGCTGCGGGTGTGGGCCCACGGCGGCCACTCCGCGGCCCGGCATCTGGCCCAGGTCCTGGGGCTGACCCTCTTTCGCGAACTGCGCCAGATGCGGCGCCCGTTGACGGACCTGAACCTCCCCGAGCCGGTGCTCCCCGAGGGCGTGACCGTCCGCACCTTCGTCCCCGGCACCGACGACACGGCCTGGCTCGCCGTCAACGCGGCCTCCTTCGCCCACCATCCCGAACAGGGCTCCCTCACCCAGCGCGACCTCGACGACCGCAAGGCTCAGCCGTGGTTCGACCCGTCCGGCTTCTTCCTGGCCTTCCGGGGCGACGAACTGATCGGCTTCCACTGGACGAAGGTCCACGCGGAGGAGCAGCTGGGCGAGGTGTACGTCCTGGGCGTCGGGCCCGGTGCGCAGGGCGGCGGCCTGGGCAAGGCTCTGACGACGATCGGCCTGCGCCATCTCGCGGCCCAGGGCCTGCCCACGGCGATGCTGTACGTCGACGCCGACAACAAGGCGGCGGTGTCGGTCTACGAGCGGCTGGGATTCGTCACGTACGAGACGGACCTGATGTACCGGACGGAGACCTGAGCGGAGGCCTGACCGGAGGCCCGCCGCGAGGGCCTCGTGGGCGGCGCTGCTCCTCCTTCACGGCGTCGAACAGGTCAGGTTCGCGCGGGGGAGTCGGCTGTGCCGCCAGCCGGTCGAACACCGCGCACTCCCGCGACACGGCAGCACCCGGTGGCGTCCAGCGCAGCACCCCGACGGGGCGCCCTGGCGTCAGTCCCAGCTCCTCCACCTGCTTCCGCGTCAGGTAGCGGTCCGGGAGCGTGTCCGGGGTGAAGACCGGCAGGCTCGGGCGGGGCGGGGCGGCCCCGGGTTCGCTGTAGTACGGCTCCTCGAACAGGTCCCAGCCCCGGGGTGTGCGCGTGCGGCGGGTTCTCGGCGGCATGGGGTCATCCTGCCCGGCGCGGGAGGAGTAGCACCCGGGGAACCGGGAGGCCGGACGCACGACGGCCCCCGTCGCAGCGGGGGCCGTGGGCTATGCGTGCCGGGTTACGCGGCGGCGACCTTCACCAGGAAGTCGGCGTTCGCGGCCAGGTCGTGGCCCAGGACCACCGCGTGGTGGGGGAGTTCGGCCAGGCACTCGGCGACCGCCTGGCGCGCGTCGGCGGTGCCACCTCCATCGACGCGCGCCAGCTCGAACACGTCGGGGTACCGGTCCTCGGTCTTCCCGCTCATGAAGTCCCCTTCCCCCAGCGTCCGCCCGCCCCCGGCCAGGTTCGGGGTGGCGCCGGGCTCGATGCGGGGGAACATCAGCGCCGCAGCCTGCCCGCCGGTCGCCAGGTCCAGCCCGAACCAGGTGGGGAACTGGTCGGGGAACACCTGCGCCTTCAACTCCCGCTTGCCGTCCCACAGCGGTTCCCGACGCCCGGCCACCAGAGCGTCCGTCACCCGCTGGTCCTGGGTGGGGTGCAGCGACTCCCCGGCCTCCAGCCGCTCCCGGGCCACGTCGAACCAGCCCAGGGCGTCCAGTAGCCCCAGGCCGAGCGCGGCGGCCGAGGGCCAGGGCAGCACGTCCACGCCCGCGGCGGCGTTGACGCGGACGAACACGCGGTCATTGGCCAGCAGCTCCCACCCGTGGCGCGCGGCCAGCGCCACGGCGCTGGTGGTCTTGCCCGCGCCCTTGGACCCGAACGCCAGGATCACCCGTCCGTCCAGAGCCACGGCCGAGGCGTGCAGTACGGACCAGCCGGAGCGCAGCAGCACGCCGCGCATGGCCTCTCGCGCCAGGCGGGCGGCGGCGGTAGCCACCGGCTCGGTGTCGCACCCCACGATGGTCAGCCGCCCGGTGGCGGTCTCCGAGCGGTACGCCAGGGCCTCGTCCGGGGAGACGGCCGTGATGACGCCCTCCACCTCGTCCCGTGCCACCAGGGTGTGGGCCTTGGCGTACGTGGTGCTCGTGTGCGGGGCCTGGGTCACGGCCAGGGCGGCGTCCGCGTACTGCTGGGGGTCCACGTCGGACACGACCAGCGGGGCGGCACACACGCTCTCCGGAGCTACGTCTACGGCGTTCCACCACGGCCCGAAGTAGCGGCGGGACCAGTCGGTGACGGTCTGGGTGGAGGAGAGCACGGACACAGCCGCGTCGGCGGCCTCCAGACGGGTGGCGTAGGTGGTCACGGGGTCCTCACTGTCGGAAGGGAACTGGATGGGGTATCGCGCAACGCCCGGTAGGCGGCGCGGAGTTTGGCGTGGACGGCGTCGAGCTGGCGGGCCTCTGCCTCGTCCAGGGCAGGCAGGCACGGTAGAGGACGCCCGGCCGTGAACCGCAACGGAATTCCCAGCCACCCGTCCCGGTACGGCGCGGACAGCTCCACCAGCCCGTCCTCCACGCCGAGCGCCAGGCGCAGCGCGGTGACGACCGCACCGGCCGGTCCGGACCGGGTGCGCCCGATCCCGGCGTTGATCCGTCCGGGGCGGGCGGCCAGCTCGTCGCGTACCTGCTGGAGGGGGACGGGCAGGGGATGGCCGTTGACGCGGGTGGCGGAGGCGCACACCACGGCGGCGTCCCCGTGCTCCCCGATCACGTGGCCGTCCACGGCGTCCAGCGGTACGTCCAGCAGGCGGGCCAGGGTGAGGCGGTAGCGGGCGCTGTCCAGGTTGGAGCCGATGCCGAACACCCGCGCGCAGCCCGAGGCGTCAGCGAACAGGCGGGCCATCACGTCCACCGGGTTGGTGACCATCAGCACCGTGCCGGAGTAGCCGCGCAGTGCCGCCCCGAGAGCGCGGACCACGGGGGCGTTGGCGTGCGCTCCGCCCATGCGCACGTCCGTGGTGTGGCTGTTGGTGAACCGGGCGCGCACAGCGACCACCACAGCCCGGCAGTCCACCAGCTCGGCCAGGAGCACGGCGGCCGGGCGCGCCGGGGAGCCGACCGCCGCGCGCATGTCGTCCAGGTCGGCCACTAGGGCGGCAGTCTGCTCCGGCGTACGGGAGGCGACCAGCAGCCGGGCGCACAGCCCGGAGGCCACCAGCGCCCCGGCCACGGCCTGCCCGACCGCTCCGGCCCCGACCACGCCGACCGCCGACACCGGGGGCGCGGGCGCGGGCGAGGTCACGAGGCCACCGCCAGGGCGTGACCCAGGGCGCGGTCCCACACGCCGCGTACGTCCGCGCCGGTCGCCAGGTCGGCGCTCACCACGTCCACCAGCGTGCACACCGCCACGGCCCGCTCCACCAGGGCCAGCCCCTGGGCGGGCAACGGCAGCGCGGAGGGCGCGGACAGGTACGTGGTCAGGATGTTGGTGGTGTCCATCAGCCACAGCGTCAGCAGCTCGCGCAGCCATACCCGCCGCGCCTGGCGGGACAGCCGCAGCGCCCGCGCCTGCCCAAACACGCCCAGCCCCTCCACGACCTGCCGGGCGGTGGTTGCGTCCGGCTGTCGGGCGGCCAGGAACAGCACGGTACGGCTGAGCAGCTTGGCCACGTCCACGCTCGGACCAGCCCGTAACAGCCCGGGGTCCAGCAGTACCGGCCGCGCCTCGGGGCCGTCCGGGAACACCACGTGCTCCGGCTTGAGGTCCCCGTACGCCAGCGTGGTGCGCGTGACCGGGGCCAGGCGCATACGCAGCCGGTGCAGCCGCGCCACGGCGCTGCGCAACAGCTCCACCACCTCCTGGCGCCGGCCCGGGGTGCAGCGCTCAGCGCCCAGGCGGTCCACGTACACCGTCCCGGACAGGCCGTTGAACTTGCGCAGGAACGTGCCCGCGATGCTGCGTTCCCCGATCACCCCGCCAGGGTCCAGACGGCGCACCAGCTCCGGGTAATGCAGCGGGCGCAGCTCCGCGAGCGGCACGGCCAGCAGCTCGGCCGTGTCCCCGGGGGATGCCAGCAGCAGCTCCCCCAGGGTCGGGCCGGTCACCGGCTCCGTGAACAGCACGCCCCGGCTCGTCCCGGCCAGCGCACACACTCGGGGTTGTTTCATGCCGGCCAGGAGCCGGAGCTGGACGGCCTCCCGTTCCACCAGGCCGTCCGCGCGTTGCTCGTACTCGCGTTGCGACTGGGCGACGTTGGGCCAGTTGCCGCACGCGCCACGTACCAGGGACACGAGGGAGACGCCTAGGACGGACACCTTCGCGTACAGGATTCGGTCTCCCACCCGGGCGCGGTGCACGTAGCTGGTGACGCTGGGCACGTGCTGCTCCAGGCACACCGGTGCGCCTGACCACAGGTCGGCGGCGGCCCGGTGGATCTGGGCAGCGGCGTGCACGAAGACCTCCCCAACGCTGGGCCGGGTCAACAGCTCGCGCAAGGGTGGAACGGTGGGAACGTCGGTGGTCATGAACGCCTCCTCGGGCTTGGCTTGCTGTCCGTGCACGGTCCGCGCTCCGGGAGCGGAGGGCGGGGGCCTCCCTCCCCGACGGGGGACGCGGGGAGGGAGGCGGTCAAGGCCGCCCCAGCCGTGGGCTGTCCGGTCACCGCAGCCGGGGCAGCAGCTCAGGGCGCGCTACCGGGTGGGCGGGGCTGACAGTTGGGCGCGCACACCCACAGGCGGAACAGGTGGCCACGGTGTCGCGTGTCGCCCCAGACCCGGCCGCCCGCTCCCAGGGGACGGCCGCAGCGGGCGCAGTCCATGGCCATCTGCTGTCGGGCTGGAGCCGGGCTATGTCCGGCAGGGCCTGGGCGGGTTGCTCGGTCACGGCTTCACGTCCGTCCGCAGCTCCGCCCACACCCGTTTCCCCCAGCCCAGCAGGTCCGTTCCCCACCGGTCGGACAGGGCCTCTACGACCACCAGGCCCCGGCCGCCCGTGTCGGTGGCGCAAGCGGTACGCATCGCGGGCAGAGAGCGCGGGGCTTTGTCCACGACCGCGACCCGGACCCACCTGGGGGTGGGACGGCTGACGGTGACCCGGATGTTCCGGGACGCCGTGTGCTTCGAGCTGTTGGCCACCAGCTCGGACACGATCACGCAACTGTCGTCCGCCAGGTCCTCCAGCTCCCCCAGCCCCCAAGCGGTCAACGCTGTGCGCACGAGGCTGCGGGCGGCCGATGCGCTGGCCTCCTCGCAAGGCAGGGTCTCGGTGTAGCCCGGGTGCCCTGTGGGGTGAGCGGAAGCGGTCACAGTCATCAGAGCCTCGTCGGTCGTGAGCGGGGACCGTGTCCATCTGCTAAGCAGTGGGCACATACCTAGCCAACGACTGCGCGTGCGGGGCTGGGAGGGCCGGGAAAGGGTGCGTTTTCCGGCTGGGGGCCAGCATGGGGGGCCAGAATGAAAACCGGCATTGCAAACGAGACTTGAGGGCAGCGCATGATGAGTCCGGACGGCATTGGCCACTTGCTGCGTGCTCTCCGCGAACAGGCGGGGCGCACCAGACGCGACCAGGCCGAACACCTGGAGCAGGTCAGCGGCCGGTTCGTCGACCCGGAGAACATCAAGCGCTGGGAGACGGAGAAGCGGCTCCCCATCCCGGACTGGCACGACGTGATCACCGAGGGGTACGGCATCCCCGTGGAGGAAGTCCGGCGGGCGGTGGCCGCCAGCCGCCGGTATCGCAGGCTCGTGTCAACATCGGTATTACTAGAGGACCAAGAGGAGGTTTCCCCCGTGGAGCGACGTGAATTCCTCGGCGTCTCGATACTGGCCGCTGGGATCGCCACCGAGCCATGGGGACGGCTCGCGGCGGCACTCGCCGGTCCGAATGTGGACAGCCAAGTCACGGACGAACTGGTGGAGGCGACAGCGGACCTGTTCGTGAGCGAACACCACATCCCCGCCAAGCTGCTGGCCGACCGCCTGGGCGGCCACCTGGAGACCTTGACCGCACTCATCCCCCGCTCCGGCCCCCACCGCCAGGCGCTCACCATCGCGGCCGGGGAGACGGCCGCACTCGCGGGCTGGGCGGCCTACGACGTGGGCGACATGGCCACCGCCCGCCACTACTACAAGACGGCGGCTCTGGCCGGACGTGAGGCCGGTCATCCGGCAGTCGTCGCCCTGGCCATGGGCTACGCCTCCTACGCCGTACCGGCGGACAAGGCCCGGGAGATGCTGGCCGCCGCCCAGGAGCACGTACGCGGCGCCGGGTACGCCGCTGCCCGCTCCTGGCTCGCCGCCCGGGAGGCGGAGGAAGCCGCCGCGAGCGGCGACCGGGAGGGCGCGGTGCGCGCTCTGGACCGGGCGACCACCGCCTTTGACTACGCCAACCCCGAGGCCGAACAGGCGTGGATTCGCTTCTACCAGCGGCCCCGCCTGGACTCCCTGACGGTCTCCACGTACTTCCAGCTACGCCACCCCGACCTTGGACGGGCTACCGAAGACGCCTTGACGCACCTGGGGGACGACGACTCCAAGGTGTCCATCGCGGTCCTGTCCGACGCGGCCACCGGCTATGTGCTGTCCGGCGACGTGGACCGGGGCGTGGAGGTCGGGCGCCGGTTCGTGGACGCCGCGACCACCACGCCCACGACCATGGGCCGCCAGCGCCTGGCGTCCATGGCGGCGCTGCTGCCCCAGCAGCACAGTGCGGCGCGGGACCTCACCGAGGACATCCGCGCCGCACTCGCCGCCTGATCAGCCCTTGGCCGTCTCCTCGCTCACCCAGGAGAGGTAGGCGTCACTGCCGTGCGTGACCGGGGTGGCGATGATCTCCGGGGTGTCGTAGTCGTGCGCCTGCTTGATGTGCGCCTCCAGCTCCGGGTACCGCTCGGCGGTCGTCTTGTACAGCACGCGCCACTCCTGGTCCGTCTGCACCGCGCCCTCCCAGCGGTACACGCTGGTGATCGGCCCATCAATCTGCGCGCAGGCCGCCACCTTGGCCTCCACCGCGCTGGCGGCCAGAGCCTGGGCCTTCTCGGTGGCGTCGGTCGTGGTCAGAACGGTCAGGTACTCAGCCACAGTTGGTCTCCTTCGGTACGGCGTCCCCGGGACCGTACCGGGGCTTGAGGAAAATCGGCGTCAGATCGTGCGTCTGCACGTTCCGTGACGATCTACCTCAGCGGCTGGCTAGGACCACAATCCACACAGGCTCCTGGGGAGGGACAACACGATGGAACTGGTACCCGGCGAGTACGAGTTCCCCTGCTACGAATGCGACGGCGACGGGTCTGTGCAAGTCATTCGGGGCACCGACGACGATGAACCCGAGCTCGTCTGGGATAAGTGCGACGACTGCCGCGGCGAAGGAACCTTCATCTACGACGAGCAGGAGGCGGCAGAAGCCATCGAGGCTCACGTATTTCCTTAGGTATCCGTAGTGATTCGTCATGCGTCGGCGTCATGCCGTGTGCTCGGGGTCGGTGTCGTGTGTGAGTACGTGGATCGAATGCGTGACCTTCCGCGGGGAGTGTCGTTGATCGGATGACAGCATCGCGGGCGGGAAGGGGGCACGGGTGAGCCGGAAGTTGCCGCTCGCTGAGGGCGAGAGTGCCCGCACCGCCTGCGCCCGTGGTCTGCTGCGCATGGGCGTGGAGGAGAAGACGGGTGAACTCCTGCCCGCTGCGGTGCTGGCGGAGCGGGTGGGCTGGGCTGCCGATCTGGTGTCCGGGATGGCCGCCGCCCTGCTGGCCGAGCACTGGAACACCGCCGACGTGGACGTGCTGGCCGCCGGTGAGGACGCCGGGGGCCGCGGGCTGCCGTCGAACGCCTGGATGGCCCTGCGCCGCCTGGGCTGGACCGTCAGCTCCGACGCCCAGGTCAATGACCGCATCGTCCGCATGGCTCAGGAGCAGGCCGGACGCACCCTGCGTTCCGCGAAGTGGCGTTCGGATCTGACGGCCGGTGTCCTCAGGACGTGGCCCACCGATCCGAAGAAGCGCACCGCAGACGAGTGGGATGCCGTCCGGGCGGCAGTGCCAGGTGGCACCTCTCTTCCGTCCAGCATCATCACGTCCCGCACCCGGCAGATCGCCTCTTTCCAGCAGAAGCACGACCGGCTTCCGGCCGACGTCTTCGAGCTGGAAGGCACACCCTGCATTGCCCGCATGCTGCTTCTGTCCGCCTGCGACAACCAGCAGGCCGGCATCGAACGATCTGATGATCCGGGCCGGGCTCTGCTGCGACTTCAGCTGCCGACCCGTTCGGATCCGCAGTCGTATGCGGACTGGACGTGGGTGGCCTGTCCGGTCGCACTTGCGCCGACCGTTCCCGCCAGTGCCGTGCTGCACCTGCCGACTCTGCGTCTCCACCAGGACCATGTGCGGGCCGACCTTGCCTTCACGCATGCCGTCCCAAAGACGCAGCGCACCGGCCACACGGTCGCTCTCGGTGTGGACTGGGGCCTGAACACCCTGCTCAGTGCCGGTGCGGCCCGGCTCCACGACGACGGAAAGATCACCACTCTCGGTTCGGGCGGCATGTTCCGCGCATCCGGCGTCCTGTCGAAGCAGCACCGTCTGCGCCGCCAGGGCGAGGCCCTGCACGCGAAGGCCGACCACTACGACCGCCTCATCAGCAACGCGGAGTACCACGCCCTGACGGGCAGGCGTCGGATTCTCACCGACGAAATCCGACACGTCTCGGCTCGCCGGTCGAACCTGAACGACGCTCTGGCGTGGTCGGCCGCCCGATGGGCCGTGGACCAGGCAATCAGCGCCGGGGCCACCGTCATCTACATCGAGGATCTCCGCTCGATGGAGGCCCGCGGGATGGGCCGCAACCACAACACCCGCATGTCGCAGACGGTGCGCGGGCAGATCGTGGAGCGGATGCGCCACCTGGCCGCCGAGATTGGCATCGCCGTGGTGACCGTCCCGGCCCGGAACACCTCGAAGCACTGCCCGCAGTGCCTGGTTCCGCTGCGTCACCGCAAGTCTCCCGACCGTCCGACGGTTCCTGGCTGGAAGTGGGCGATCTGTCCGTCATGCAGCTGGCAGGGCGACCGGGACCAGGGAGCCTGGCGCCGGATCGCCGCACGCGGCCTCACCCATCAGACGAAGACGGTCACCGACCGCGCCAGCGGTGACATGGTCATCCGCTCCGTGGTGGACAAGCTCGAAACCAAGGCAGTCATCACACCGACTGCCACTCAGACCAGTCGGGACAGGTCCAAAACCGGCCCGACGAAAGCAGCATGTCCGACGCCCAGGCGACGCCGGACACCCTCCCCCGCTCAGGCGGGCCAGCGTCCGGAGGGACACGCTCCAACGGTCCGGGAGCTGCCTCGTGCGGCCCTCCGGAACCAGGGCGTGACAACGATCAGCACACACCATCCGCGAGGAGCAGCACGGGGCGCGGGTTTCCACCTGCACGCCCACACCACTCCTCCCCGGTGGGAACACGTACCGGACACTACGTCCGACTACGTTTCCCTAAGCTGATCAGAGACGCTGAGCAAGTAGCCGTCCTCCAGGGTGGGTTCGAGAAGTTCGGCGCCGGGCGGCGGATCGCCGACGTTGCGGAAGGAGCCGGTGCCGGTGCGCCAGCCCGCCTTGGCGCCCGGGGCGCGTTCGGTGCTGCTCCACACCCGGCCGGCCGCTCGCGCGGTCAGTTCGGCCGGGGTGCCGTCGAAGCGGATGCGGCCGCCGTCCATGACCAGGACGCGGTGGCAGAGCATCGCCACGTCCTCCGTCTGGTGGGTGGACAGCAGCACGGTCCGCCCCTCTCCCGCGTGGGCGATCAACTCCCGGAAGCGCATGCGCTGTTCGGGGTCCAGGCCGACGGTCGGCTCGTCCAGGACGAGGAAGCCGGGGTCGCCGACGAGGGCCGCGGCCAGCGCGACCCGCTGCCGCATACCGCCGGACAGCTTCTTGATCCGCTTGCCGCGCACCTCGGCCAGATCGACCTCGTCGAGCACACGCCGCACCTCGCGGTGACGGGCGGCCCGGTCGGTCAGCTCCTTCAGGATCGCCACGTAGTCGACGAACTCGAACGCCGTGAAGTCCGGGTGGAAGCCGGGCGTCTGCGGCAGGTACCCGAGCGCACGCCGCACCTCCTGCCGGCCACGCGCCGTGCCCGGGTCGTTGCCGAGCACCATGAAGGCCCCCCGGTCGGCGGGCACGGCCGTGGCCAGCACCCGCAACAGCGTGGTCTTTCCGGCCCCGTTGGGCCCGAGCAGCCCGGTGACGCCCCGGGTCAGCCGCAGCGACACGTCGTCGAGGGCGCGCGTACCGCCGTAGCGGAGGCTGAGGCCGGAGGCGGAGACGGTGGGGGTCATGCAGAACTCCCGTAGCGGTAGTGGAAAACGGCGGACGTCATACGGCGCTCCCCTCGGAGCGGAGTCATACGGCGCTCCCCCGAAACCGGCCGAAAGGACCAGACCGGCCGAAAGGACCAGACCGGTCGAAGCGGTCCCGTACGGCGAACAGCAGCCCGGCGGCGAGCGCGGCGACCGCCGCCGCCACCCCCTGCCCGGCCGCGGTGAACGGCGCGAGCGGCTCGCCGCCGGCCGGGTGGGCCGCCTGCGCGGCCAGCATCAGCGCGATCCACGCCCCGCCGACCAGCGAGGGCGCGAGCACCGGGCCCAGCCGGGCGGTCAGCGCGAGCCCGGTCGCGGTGAGGGCGAGCGCGGGCAGCAGCCAGGCGAGGGCGCGCAGCCCGTACCCGGGCAGGGCGAGGGTGGCGAGCCCGTTGAGGCCGAGCCCGGCGACGAGCACGGCGACCGTACGGATCATCAGCAGCCTAAAGCCGTGCGTCGGGGACACGACGGCCATCTCGTACGTCGGGTCCAGCGCGGGCCCGTACGACAGCGCCACCCCGGCGAGCGGCAGCAACGGCGCGAGGGCGAGGAACAGCGTGGGCGTTTCGGCGGTCCGGGCGACGTTGCCCGCGACCACGCTCAGCACGAGCACGGCGATGACCGCGCCCAGCCAGGAGCCGCGCAGCACGGGCGTGGCCGCGAGCAGCCGCGCGGTGTGGTCGGCGACCCCGAGCCGCACCAGCAGGGACTCGAACAACCCGGGCCGGGGCGCGTCGAGTTCGGCGTCGAGCCGCTCCCATCCGGCGTCCAGGGCGACGGGGTCGCTCACCTCGGCGAGGGCGGCCCGGCACGGTGCGCAGGCGGTGAGGTGGGCGTCGGCGGACCACAGCACGGGGGGCGCCAACTCGCCCTGGGCGTAGGCCCGTAGATCCTCTTCGGACACATGCCAGGTCATGCCAGCGCCTCCCGTAGTTGCTTACGGGCCCGCATCGCCCGTGTCTTGACCGTCCCCGGCGGTATCCCGAGCAGGACGGCCGCCTCCCGGGTGGTCAGCCCGTCGATGACCGTGGCCTGGAGGACCGCCCGCAACTCCGGCGAGAGCCGGACCAGGGCGCCCGCGAGGTCCCCGTGCTCCACCCCCGCGAGCACGCGTTCCTCCGCGGACGCCTCGTCCCGGTGCCGCAGCCGCGCCAGCGCCTGCCGCAGCCGGCCGCGCGCCCCGTCACCGCGCAGTGCGTCGACCAGGCGGCGCGAGCCGATGCGCCACAGCCACCCGGCCGGATCCGCCGCGGTCCCGTCCTCCCGGTAGCGGGCCTTGCCCCGCCACACCGCGAGGAACGTCTCCTGTACGACGTCGTCGACGATCGCGGGGTCGGGGCAGCGGCCGCGCAGCCGTGCGGTGAGCCACGGCGCGTAGCCGTGCGGTGAGCCACGGCGCGTAGCGCCGGTACAGCTCCTCGAAGGCGCGCCGGTCACCGTCCGCCGCGATGGCCCGCAGCAGCTCCCCGTCGCTTTTCGTTTCGCTCACGTCTCCTCATCGGACGAGCCCGGCCGATCGGTTCATGACAGGGCGCTCGACTTTATGGACCATCAACCTCCGAAGAGGTATCCGACGAGGTATCCGCCCAGGTAGACGTCCGGGAGCCGCCCCCCGGTGTCCCACACGCCATGTCCCCGTAACCATTGGTTCAGACGGGCTTGCGAGGCTCGGCGAATGAAGCCCGCTGTGCCAGAGCCTCCGCCGCCCCCGGAGGGGAGCGCGGGGAACGGGGACGCGCGCGTTGCCGCCACGATCCCGCCCGCGCTGTCCGACGCGCCCGTATCGCTGTCGGCGCGGAAGAATGGTTCTATGAGCCAGCCAAACGCCCCGGTACAGATCCAGCACGCCCAGCCCTCCGTGGGTTCCATCGCCGCGCACCGTACCCACACCGTGTCGGGGGCCGTCTCCGACCTGGAACCCGACATCGACGCCGACCTCGACGCGTACGAGGAGTCGCCGTACGACGGGCCGCAGCTGCCCCAGGGCCGTTTCCTGGACCGGGAGCGCAGCTGGCTCGCGTTCAACGAGCGCGTCCTCGAGCTCGCCGAGGACCCGAACACCCCGCTGCTGGAGCGCGCGAACTTCCTCGCGATCTTCGCCAGCAACCTGGACGAGTTCTTCATGGTCCGGGTGGCCGGTCTCAAGCGCCGTATCGCCACCGGTGTCGCCACCCGCTCCGCGTCCGGCCTCCAGCCGCGCGAGGTGCTGGAGATGATCTGGGCCCGCTCCCGCGAGCTGATGGCCCGGCACGCCGCCTGCTACCACGAGGACGTCGCGCCCGCCCTCGCGGAGGAGGGCATCCACCTCGTCCGCTGGAACGAGCTCCAGGAGAAGGAGCAGGCCAGGCTCTTCACCCTCTTCCGGCACCAGATCTTCCCGGTGCTGACCCCGCTGGCCGTCGACCCCGCGCACCCCTTCCCGTACATATCGGGACTCTCGCTGAACCTCGCGGTCATCGTCCGCAACCCGGTCACCGGCCACCGCCACTTCGCGCGCGTGAAGGTGCCGCCGCTGCTGTCCCGCTTCCTGGAGAGCTCCCCGGGCCGCTACGTCCCCATCGAGGACGTCATCGCCGCCCACCTGGAAGAGCTCTTCCCGGGCATGGAGGTCCTCGAGCACCACGCCTTCCGCCTCACCCGCAACGAGGACCTGGAGGTCGAGGAGGACGACGCCGAGAACCTCCTCCAGGCCCTGGAGAAGGAACTCATGCGGCGCCGCTTCGGCCCGCCGGTGCGCCTGGAGGTCGAGGAGTCCATCGACCGCGAGGTCCTCGACCTGCTGGTGCGCGAGCTGAAGATCAGCGAGGCCGAGGTGTACCCGCTGCCGGGTCCCCTGGACCTCACGGGCCTCTTCCGCATCGCCGGCCTCGACCGGCCCGAGCTGAAGTACCGCAAGTTCATCGCCGGCGTCCACCGCGACCTCGCCGAGGTCGAGTCGGCGTCCGCGGCCGACATCTTCGCGGCCCTGCGCACCCGGGACGTACTGCTGCACCACCCCTACGACTCGTTCTCGACGTCCGTACAGGCCTTCCTGGAGCAGGCGGCCGAGGACGACGACGTCCTGGCGATCAAGCAGACCCTGTACCGCACCTCCGGCGACTCCCCCATCGTCAACGCGCTCATCGACGCCGCCGAGGCCGGCAAGCAGGTCCTCGTCCTGGTGGAGATCAAGGCCCGCTTCGACGAGCACGCCAACATCAAGTGGGCGAAGCGGCTGGAGGAGGCCGGCTGCCACGTCGTCTACGGCCTGGTCGGCCTGAAGACGCACTGCAAGCTGTCGCTCGTCGTCCGCCAGGAAGGCGACACGCTACGGCGCTACAGCCACGTCGGCACCGGCAACTACCACCCGAAGACGGCCCGCCTCTACGAGGACCTCGGCCTGCTCACGGCCGATCCGCAGGTCGGCGCGGACCTCTCCGACCTCTTCAACCGGCTCTCCGGCTACTCCCGCCGCGAGACCTACCGCCGGCTGCTGGTAGCCCCCAAGTCCCTCAGGGACGGCCTGATCTCGCGGATCAACAAGGAGGTCCAGCACCACCGTGCCGGACGTCCCGCCTTCATCCGCATCAAGGTCAACTCGATGGTGGACGAGGCGATCATCGACGCCATGTACCGCGCCTCCCAGGCGGGCGTGCAGTGCGACATCTGGGTGCGCGGCATCAGCGCGGTCCGCCCCGGCGTCACGGGCCTGTCCGAAAACATCCGGGTCCGCTCGATCCTCGGCCGCTTCCTCGAACACTCCCGTGTCTTCGCCTTCGGCAACGGCGGCGAGCCCGAGGTGTGGATCGGCAGCGCCGACATGATGCACCGCAACCTCGACCGCCGTATCGAGGCGCTCGTGCGGGTCACCGACCCGGCCCACCGGGCGGCCCTCAACCGGCTCCTGGAGACCGGTATGTCCGACACCACCGCCTCCTGGCACCTGGGTCCGGACGGCGAGTGGACCCGGCACGCGACCGACGGGGACGGTCAGCCCCTGCGCAACGTCCAGGAGATGCTCATTGACGCCCGGAGGCGCCGGCGTGGCACAGCGACACCTTGACCCGACGGGTCCCCAGTCCAGGCACGCCGGCGCGGTGACCGGGGACGCCCTCGCGGGCTACCTGCGGGCCCAGGCCACGGAGTTCCTCCGTGCCCTGCGGCTGCACCGGGAGACCGGCGGCGGCACGGCGATCGGCTCGAACGGCTCGAACGGTCCGGAGGACCCCGTCGACGCGGCCCGCGCCCTGCGCCGCTCGGTCCGCCGTATCAGCGGCAGCCTGCACACCTTCCGCCCGCTCCTCGACCCGGACTGGTCGGAGGCCATGCGCCCCGAACTGGCCTGGCTGTCGGGCACGCTGGCGATGGAGCACGCCTACGCGGCCCGCCTGGAGCGGCTGCTGCTGGCGCTGCACCGGCTGTCGGGGGCGGTGTTTCCCGCCCAGTCGGGCTCGGTGGCCCCGTCCGACACCGGCCCGCCGGCCACCCAGGAACGCGGCAACCTCACCGTGGGCGCGGCCAAAGCGGGCGCCCTGCTCGAACGCCAGCTCACCCTCGCCCGGACCCGGGCGCACTCCACCGCCCTCCAGTGCCTCGGCTCCTCCCGCTTCCACGCGGTCGCCGACAACATCGCCTTACTGGCCAGCGAGGTCCCGCTCACTCCCGGCGCCCCCAGCACCGGCCTGCACCCGCTGGCCACCGCGGCCGAGGAGCGCCTCACCGACGCCGTCACCGCGCTCCCCCTCGTCGTCGCCGGCAGCCCCTACAACGCGGAGGCGCTGATCCACGGCCTCTCCCCGGACCCGGCCCCGCACCCGCAGGACGCGCCCTGGCACCAGGTCCGCCTGCTGCTGCGCCTGCACCGCTACGCCCTCGAGGTCCTGCTCCACGAGTCCGCGCCGGTCGACGTACGGCTGCTGGCGGCCGGCCAGGCCCTGGACCGGCACCGCGACGCGGCGGAGGCGGCGGGGGCCGCCGCCCAGGCGGCCCGCACGCCCCGGATCGCCCCGGCGACGGCGTACGCGCTCGGCGTGCTCCACGCCGACCAGCGGCACGAGGTGGAGGCGGCGCGTTTCGCGTTCCAGCAGTCGTGGCAGAAGCAGGCGGTCCGCACACCCTGACCCATCGTTCCAGGAGGCGGTGATCCACCGGTGACCCAGACTCAGACGAACGACGATCCCGTGCAGGCGGCCGGCTGCGTCCTGTGGCGCCGCTCGCCGGTCGACGGCGAGCTGGAGGTCTGCCTCGTCCACCGGCCGAAGTACGACGACTGGTCGCACCCCAAGGGCAAGCTCAAGCGCGACGAGGACCCCCTGTCCGGAGCGCTGCGCGAGGTCGCGGAGGAGTCGGGCTACGGCGCCGTACCGGGCGCCGAGCTGCCCACCCTGCACTACGAGGCGAACGGCCGTCCCAAGCAGGTCCGCTACTGGGCGGCCGAGGCCGCCGGGGGCGCGTTCGCCCCGAACGACGAGGTGGACCGCATCCTCTGGCTGCCCCCGGCGGCGGCCCGCGCCCGCCTGACCCAGCCGAGGGACCGCACCCTGGTCGACGCGTTGCTGGAATCCCTCCACCTGGCATAGTCGTGCCATATCTGGCTTAACTGACATATCTGGCGCGAAAGAGCGGTATCACTCCGTGTTCTCGACGTAAGCGTTCCGTGACCTCACCGCACCGCCCTCAGGGGTTCACCCTCCGTTCATTTACGGCCATTGGTGCCTTCACCTGTTCTGCCTAATTTCGGCCTTACGCGTTGCGGACCGTTTCCCAACCGCGTGTTCGCATCACTCAGTCTTCGCACGCCGCCGGATTCAGGACGGCGGCTCCTGGAAGGAACTCCCTCAAGTGAAGCTTCAGCGCATGAACCGGCGGGCCCTCGCTCTCGGTGCTCTCGCCGTCTCCGGCGCCCTGGCCCTCACGGCGTGCGGCTCGGACGACACCAGCGAAGGCGGCGACAGCAGCGCCTCCGCGACCACGCAGGCCGACAGCATCAAGTGTGACGACGCCAAGGGTCAGCTCCTCGCCGACGGCTCCTCCGCGCAGAAGAACGCGATCGACGCCTGGGTCAAGCAGTTCACCGCCGCCTGTGGCGTGCAGGTCAACTACAAGGGCGGCGGCTCCGGCGCGGGCGTCACCGCGTTCACGCAGGGCACGGTCGCCTTCGCCGGCTCCGACTCCGCGCTGAAGCCCGAAGAGGTCACCGCCTCCAAGAAGGTCTGCTCCGGCGGCCAGGGCATCGACCTCCCGATGGTCGGCGGCCCGATCGCCGTCGGTTTCAACGTGGCCGGCGTCGACAAGCTGACCCTGGACTCGGCGACGATCGCCAAGATCTTCAACAACGAGATCACCAACTGGAACGACCCGGCGATCAAGGCGCTGAACCCCGACGCCAAGCTCCCCAACCTGAAGATCCAGGCGTTCCACCGCTCGGACGAGTCCGGCACCACGGACAACTTCACCAAGTACCTGATCGCCACGGCCAAGAGCGACTTCCCCTACGAGGGCGGCAAGGCCTGGCAGGCCAAGGGCGGCCAGTCCGCCTCGGGCTCCTCCGGTGTCGCCCAGCAGGTGAAGCAGACCAACGGCGCCATCGGCTACTTCGAGCTGTCGTACGTCGGTGACGAAGGCGTCAAGGCGGTCAGCCTGGACACCGGCGCCGGCGCCCCCGTCGAGGCCACCGTCGACAACGCCACCAAGGCCATCTCCGAGGCCAAGGTCGTCGGCACCGGCAAGGACCTCTCGCTGGAGCTGAACTACGCGACCAAGGCCGAGGGTGCCTACCCGATGGTCCTGGTCACCTACGAGATCGCCTGCGACAAGGGCAACAAGGCGGACACCCTGCCCGCCACCAAGGCGTTCCTGCGGTACATGGCCTCCGAGGCCGGCCAGCAGATCCTCGCCGAGAACGACTACGCCCCCATGCCCGACGACATCATCGCCAAGGTCCGCACCACCATCGAGAGCCTGAGCTGACCTGAGTGCGGTCCGGTCCACGGCCTTCGGGCCCGGACCGGACCGCACCGTCCGGTGCACCGCCGCCAGGAGCCGTCGCCCAGCGCGTACGGCTCCACCGGGCCGCACGGCACGTGTGGCTCCGCAGACCGGAGAACCCGATGGACATAACCACGAAGAACACCGAAGCCCCTCCCCCCACTCCCCCGCCGACCGTCGCCGAGCAGAAGCGCGCGGCCCGCGGCGCCACCCGACCCGGTGACCGGATCTTCCTCGGTCTCTCCCGCGGGTCGGGCATCCTGCTGCTCGTGATCATGGCCGCGATCGCGGGCTTCCTCGCGTACCGCGCCTCGATCGCGATCAGCAAGGACGACACCAACTTCTTCACCACCTTCGAATGGAACACGGGCCTCGTCCCGCCGTCGTTCGGCATCGCCGTCCTGGCCTTCGGCACGGTGGTCTCCTCGATCATCGCCATGGTCATCGCGGTCCCGATCGCCGTCGCCATCGCGCTGTTCCTCACGCACTACGCCCCGCGCAGGCTGAGCGGTCCCATCTCCTACGTGATCGACCTGCTCGCCGCCGTGCCGTCCATCGTCTACGGCCTGTGGGGCGCCCTCATCCTCGTCCCGAACATGAACGGCCTCTTCAGCTGGCTGGACGAGTACTTCGGCTGGACCGGCATCTTCGAGTGGCAGCAGGGCGCGCCCCGCTCGATGCTGACCGTCGGCATCCTGCTCGCGATCATGATCCTGCCGATCATCACGAACGTCAGCCGTGAGGTGTTCCGCCAGACTCCGCGGATGAACGAGGAGGCCGCGCTGGCCCTCGGCGCCACGCGCTGGGAGGTCGTCCGCCTGGCGGTCCTGCCCTTCGGCCGCTCCGGCGTGATCTCCGCCTCGATGCTCGGCCTCGGCCGAGCCCTCGGCGAGACGATGGCCGTGGCCACCGTGCTCTCCCCGACCTTCGAGATCCAGGCCAGCCTGCTCGACCCGGGCGGCGGCACCTTCGCCCAGAACATCGCCAGCAAGTTCGGTGAGGCCGACGAACTGGGCCGGGACGCGCTCATCGCCTCCGGTCTGGTCCTGTTCGTGATCACCCTGCTGGTCAACGGCGCGGCCCGCGCGATCATCGCCCGCCGCAAGGAGTACTCGGGGGCCAACGCATGAGCACCGCAATCGCCGACAAGCCCAAGAGCACCCTGCGCGGCGCCACCCTCCCCAAGTGGTCGCCGTACGCCATCGCCGCGGGCTCCCTCGCCCTCGGCGTGGGCATCGGTCTGGCCGCCGGCCTGGACAGCAGGATCCAGTGGGGCCTGCTCGCCGCGATCCTCTTCGTCCTGGGGACGTACGTGATCTCCTCCCGGGTCGAGGGCCGCCGCCAGGCCAAGGACCGGGTCGCGACCTCGCTGGTCTGGGTCGCCTTCCTGCTCGCCGTGATCCCGCTGGTCTCCCTGGTCTGGACGACCGTCGCGCGCGGTGTGAAGGTCCTCGACATCTACTTCCTGACCCACTCGATGGGTCTGATCGCCGACTCCGAGCCGGGCGGCGGTATCTACCACGCCATCGTCGGCAGCCTGGAGCAGGTCGGTCTGGCCACGCTGATGGCCGCGCCGATCGGCGTGCTCACCGCGATCTACCTGGTGGAGTACGGACGCGGCAACCTCGCCCGCGCCGTCACCTTCTTCGTCGACGTGATGACCGGCATCCCGTCGATCGTCGCCGGTCTGTTCATCCTCGCCATCATGTTGCAGTTCGAGATGCAGCCCTTCGGCTTCGCCGGCTCGCTGGCCCTGGCCATCCTGATGATGCCGGTGGTCGTCCGCTCCACGGAGGAGATGCTCAAGCTCGTACCGAACGAGCTGCGCGAGGCCTCCCTGGCGCTCGGCATCCCGAAGTGGCGCACCATCCTGAAGGTGGTCCTGCCGACCTCGATCGGCGGCATCACCACCGGCATCATGCTGGCGATCGCCCGCATCGCCGGCGAGACGGCGCCCGTACTGTTGCTGGTGTGGGGCAATTCGCTCATCAACACCAACCCCTTCGAGGGTGCGCAGCAGTCGCTGCCGCTGTACATCTACCAGCAGTACGCGAACAGTGCGGGTTCGGGCGCGGCGTACGACCGCGCATGGGCGGCATCGCTGACGCTGATCGCCTTCGTGATGATCCTCAACCTGGCGGCCCGCGGCATCGCCCGCTGGAAGGCCCCCAAGACCGGTCGCTGACGCGGCCACAGCGACCGACTCTCTGGAAGTGAAGTAGCGACATGGCCAAGCGAATCGACGTAAGCGGGCTCACCGCCTACTACAGCGCCCACAAGGCGATCGACGACATCTCGATGACGGTCGAGCCGCGCTCGGTGACGGCCTTCATCGGCCCCTCCGGCTGCGGCAAGTCGACGTTCCTGCGCACCCTGAACCGTATGCACGAGGTCACCCCCGGTGGCCGCGTCGAGGGCAAGGTGCTCCTGGACGACGAGGACCTGTACGGGCACGGCATCGACCCGGTGTCCGTGCGCCGCGAGGTCGGCATGGTGTTCCAGCGCCCGAACCCGTTCCCCACGATGTCGATATTCGACAACGTGGCCGCGGGCCTGCGCCTGAACGGCAAGTACAAGAAGAGCGAACTTCAGGACGTCGTCGAGAAGTCGCTCAAGGGCGCGAACCTCTGGAACGAGGTCAAGGACCGCCTGAACAAGCCGGGCTCGGGCCTGTCCGGCGGTCAGCAGCAGCGCCTGTGCATCGCGCGGGCGATCGCGGTGGAGCCGAACGTGCTCCTGATGGACGAGCCCTGCTCGGCCCTGGACCCGATCTCCACCCTCGCCATCGAGGACCTGATCGGCGAGCTGAAGGAACGCTTCACGATCGTCATCGTGACGCACAACATGCAGCAGGCGGCGCGCGTCTCGGACCGCACGGCCTTCTTCAACCTGTCGGCGGTCGGCCAGCCCGGCAAGCTGATCGAGATCGACGACACGGAGCGCATCTTCTCCAACCCGTCGGTCCAGGCCACGGAGGACTACATCTCCGGCCGCTTCGGCTGAGCCGCCCCCGAAGACCCCTCGCGGTGCTGCATGGCGGTGCCACCGCGAGGTGACAAGGGCCCGCCCCTGGGTTTCCCCGGGGGCGGGCCCGTTTGCACTGCTCATCCAACCGGCGGCCCCTACAGAAACACCAGGTCCACAACCCAGAAGCTCACAGCGGCCACCACCGCGGCCGCCGGCATCGTGATGAACCACCCCAGAATGATGTTCTTGGCAACGCCCCACCGCACGGCGTTCACCCGCTTCGTCGCCCCCACACCCATGATCGCCGAGGTGATCACATGGGTCGTGGAGATGGGCGCCTTGAACAGGAACGCCGTGGTGAACATGATCGACGCCCCCGTCGTCTCCGCCGCGAACCCCTGCGGCGGATCCAACTCGATGATCTTCCGCCCCAGCGTCCGCATGATCCGCCACCCACCCGCGTACGTACCGAGCGACAGCATCAGAGCGCACGCGATCTTCACCCACACCGGGATCGGGTCGCCGTAGTCCTCGACGTCGGAGATGACCAGCGCCATCACCACGATGCCCATCGTCTTCTGCGCGTCCTGGAGACCGTGCCCGAGCGCCATCCCGGCCGCCGAGACGGTCTGCGCTATACGGAAACCACGCTTCGCCTTGTGCGGGTTCGACCGCCGGAAGATCCACATGATCGCCGTCATCACGAGGTAGCCGGCCAGCAGGCCCACCACCGGCGAGACGAACATCGGGATGACGACCTTCTCCAGCACGCCGTCCCAGTACACGGTCGTCCCGCCGGCCAGCGCGGCCCCGACCATCCCGCCGAACAGCGCGTGCGAGGACGAGGAGGGAAGGCCGTAGTACCAGGTGATGAGATTCCACGTGATCGCACCGATCAGCGCCGCGAAGAGGATCCCCATCCCCTTCGAGCCCTCGGGCGTCTGAATCAGGCCCTCGCTGACGGTCTTGGCCACCCCGGAACCCAGGAACGCACCGGCCAGGTTCATCACCGCGGCCATGGCGAGCGCCGCCCGAGGCGTCAGCGCCCGGGTCGAAACGGACGTGGCGATGGCGTTCGCCGAGTCGTGGAAACCGTTCGTGTACGTGAAGAAGAGCGCGACCGCGATGGTCACGACCAGAGCGAAGGTGTCCATGGACGAGTCAGGACTCCTTGACGGCGATGGTCTCCACCGTGTTCGCCACATGTTCGAACGCGTCGGCCGCTTCCTCCAGCACGTCCACGATCTGCTTGAGCTTCAGCACTTCTATCGCTTCGTACTTGCCGCTGAAGAGGTGGGCCAGCAGCTTGCGATGGATCTGGTCGGCCTGGTTCTCCAGCCGGTTGACCTCGATCCAGTACTCGGTGAGGTTGTCCATGGTCCGCAGACTCGGCATGGCCTCGGCCGTCAGCTCGGCCGCCCGCGCCAGCACCTCGATCTGCTGCTCGACCCCCTTGGGCAACTCCTCCACGTTGTAGAGGACGACCAGGTCGACGGCCTCCTCCATGAAGTCCATGATGTCGTCGAGGGACGATGCGAGGTTGTAGATGTCCTCGCGGTCGAAGGGCGTGATGAAGGAGGAGTTCAGCTGATGGAAGATCGCGTGCGTGGCGTCGTCGCCCGCGTGTTCGGCGGCCCGCATACGCTCTGCGATCTCGGCTCGGCCGGACGGGTCCGCCCCGAGCAGTTCCATCAGGAGTTTCGAGCCCGTGACGATGTTGTCCGCGGATGCGGCGAACATGTCATAGAAGCTCGTCTCCCTGGGGGTCAGACGAAAGCGCACGTGGGGTCCTCGGGATGCTTCGGTTTCGGTCAGGCTGATGCTAGGCGCATCATCCGGCCACGGCTAATGGGCCGTCCCCCAGTGTCGCCCATGGTGCAGAGTGTTCGGCAGGGGGGCCGCCCAGTGGTCCAGTCCAGCCTTCGTTCGCCACATCGGCCACCTGCCCTATACCCGGGAAAGTTCGTTACCATATACCCTGCTGGGGTATATGTCCGCAGGACGTGGAGGACGCGATGACGACCACCGAGACCGGTGCCACCGAAGAAGTCGTGACCGACCACGACCGCGGTGTGCACGGGTACCACAAGCAGAAGGACGAACACCTCAAGCGCCTGCGCCGCATCGAGGGCCAGATCCGCGGCCTCCAGCGCATGGTCGAGGAGGACGTCTACTGCATCGACATACTCACGCAGGTGTCCGCCTCCACCAAGGCCCTGCAGTCCTTCGCCCTGCAGCTCCTGGAGGAACACCTGCGCCACTGCGTCGCCGACGCCGCCGTCAAGGGCGGCGCCGAGGTCGACGCGAAGGTGGAGGAGGCGACGAAGGCGATCGGCCGACTGCTGCGGACGTGAGACCGTCCGCCGTCGGAGACTCGGGGTGCCCCCGGCCTACCGTCGGAGACTCGGGGTGCCCCCGGCCTGGGGTCGGAGACTCATGTCCCGGCCTGCCGCCGGAGACTCGGGGTGTCCCCGGCTCAGCCGCCGGAGACTCGGGGTGCCGGCCTGGCGTCGGAGACTCGGGGTGTCCCCGGCTCAGCCGCCGGAGACTCGGGGTGCCGGCCTGGCGTCGGAGACTCGGGGGCCCCCGGCTCAGCCGCGGGAGACTCGAGGTCCCCCCGGCTCAACCGCCGGAGGCGTCCCGCTCCTCGGCCACTCGCAGCACCTCGTCGATGCTCTCCAGGCTGAGCCGGTCCTCGTCGGCGGCCGAGGCCGCGATGATCAGCTCTCCGCACAACTCGATCTCGGCGAGGGCCACGTGGTCCTGAACTGCCGTACCGCCGACCGGAGCCACGCGCATCACCTCTTCTCTGCCGTCACCGACTTCCTAGAGTAGGGAGCGGCCTACACACCGCGCATGGCACGGACGGGCTAGTTCTTGACGCCCGTCACGAGCGCGCTTACCCGCTCTTCGCGGATCCACGCCCCCGTCCACGCACCGCGCTCACTCCTCGGCGATCTTGCCGGCGTAGATGTCGTCGGCCGCCGGCAGCCGTACGTCGGCGGCGGCCCCGAAGTCGTACAGCAAGGTCGTGGAAGCGACCGCGACGCTCTCCTCCCGCCGCTCCCCCTCCCCGCTCCGCTCCCCGCTGACGAAGCTGAACCGGTGGCGGACCTTGCGGATGCGGCCCTCGTCGTCGAGGTAGACGTCGAACGGCACTTCGGCCGTGGCGAAGCCCTTCGCCGCCGCCGCGAGCGGTCCCTTGTTCGCGGCGGACGCGTCGCGGGCCGCCCGCACGAGATCCGCGGTCCCGCGGTAATGCCGTACGGCGATCCCCGCGACCTCGGTCCGGCCCACATACGTCGCCGTCCGCGTCCCGCGCAGCACCTCGGCGGCGGCGAGCGGATCGGTGGCCCCGCCGGTCACCAGGTTCCCGTCGGAGAGCGTGCCGGTGTCGACCCGCACCCACTTGTCGGCGGGCACACCGGCTCCCCGGTTCTTCATGAACAGGGCGCCGGGCGCGAGGAGTTCGGTGATGGGCCGGTGCTCGCTGCTGCCCGCGGGATCCTGCGGCAGCTGCACCTTCAAGTGCCCCAGCCGCTCCCGGAAGTCGTACACACCCTCGCCCCGGATGGTGACCCGGGTCCCGCCGGTGGCCATCTCCATCGACGTACGTGCCTTCGAACTCCCGGCGCTCACCAGGGTGTCGGCGGCCCGGTGCAGCACCTCGACCGGATCCCCCGCGCGATCGTCCTCGGCGGCGGCCCCGGTCCCGGAACACCCACTGCTCCCGAGACAGACACCGACCACGACCCCCACCGCGACGACCGCCCCGCCCACCCGCCTTCGCTGCCGCTCCGCCATCGTGTGCCTACCCCCAGCCGGTACGTCCGTCACGGGCCCGTGTCGTTCCGGATAACGAGGGGCGGGTTGACCCCGTCACGCACATACCAGCCCTTTACTCGGCCTGGGTAACGTTGTCGGTGTGGCTCAGCAGGACAGGAATCCCCCACCTCCCGACCAATCGACCCACCACACGACAACGACCGAACAAGGCCGCTTCTGCACAGCCCACTGCACCTGCGGCTGGCGCGGCCCGGCCCGAAGAGCGAGAAGCCTGGCGAGGGCAGACGCAGAGGGCCACATAGGAGACTGAGGCCGCAACGCTACGAGTTGCCCGAGCTGCGGGCAGTCGTGCCGCTGGGGCGGCTCCCGACCCAAAGAGGCGGCACCCCGCAGCGCCGGGCCGCGCGCCCCACCCCCGCCCAGCACCAACCCCCCGCGCGCTATGGAACCCCGGCCCCCAACACCCCGTCTCGTTCCACAACCAGCCAGGGGCCGACAGAAGGCAGGACATGGACCGTCGTACGTTCATAGGCGGCAGCACAGCCACCCTCGCAGCGGCGGCAACCGCCTGCAAGAACGGCAGCGGCACAAGCACCGACACCAGCTCCGCCACCCGCACGCCGAGCCCCTCCCACCCCCCACTGAAAACAACCAGCACCACCCCCGCCAACTGGACAGCCCTCGCCCACGACCTCGACGGCACCCTCATCCGCCCCGGCGACACCAACTGGCCCACGGCCCACCAGCTCTACAACACCCGCTTCGACACGCTCAAGCCCTCCGCGGTCGCCTACGTCGCCCACCCCGACGACATCCGCACGGCCCTGGCCTACGCCCGCGCCCACACCCTCCCGGTAGCGATCCGCAACGGCGGCCACTCCTACGCCGGCTGGTCCTCCGGCAACGGCCGTCTCGTCATCGACGTCTCGAAGCTCAACCGCGTCCGCGCCTCCGGCAGTACCGCCACAGTCGGCGCCGGCGCCAAGCTGATCGACGTCTACCGCGCCCTCACCGCGAAGGGCGTGACGATCCCGGCCGGCTCCTGCCCCACCGTCGGCATCTCCGGCCTCACCCTCGGCGGCGGCCACGGCGTCGTGTCCCGGGCGTACGGCCTGACCTGCGACAGCCTCACCCAGGCGACCCTCATCACGGCCGACGGCAAACAACTCACCGCGAACGCCACCGAGAACAAGGACCTCTTCTGGGCCCTGCGCGGCGCGGGCAACGGCAACTTCGGCGTCGTAACCGAACTGCGCTTCAAGACCCACCCCGCACCTCAGGCCGTCACCGCGTACCTGTCCTGGCCGTGGTCGAGGGCGGCCGCCGTGATGAAGGCCTGGCAGGAGTGGGGGCCGACCCAGCCGGACGAGATCTGGTCGTCCCTGCACCTGGCCGGCTCCTCCGGCAGCGACACCACCGTCTCCGTCGCCGCCTTCTCCGTCGGCACGTACGGCGAACTCCAGAACGCGGTCGACCGCCTCGCCGACAAGGCCGGCGCCCCGGCGAGCAGCGTCTCCCTCCGGCGCCGCGGATACGAGGAGGCGATGGAGATCTACGCCGGCTGCTCCTCCTTCTCCTCCGGCGCCCAGTGCCACCTGCCCGGCACCACCCCCGGCCGCTCCCCGCAAGGCGCACTGGGCCGGGAGACATACGCGGCCCGCTCCGACTTCTACGACCGCTCGCTCTCCTCGACCGCCGTCCAGACGCTGCTGAAGCAGATGACGTCGGTGCGCGGCGGCTCGGGCAGCATCGCCTTCACCGCGCTCGGCGGAGCCGTGAACCGCGTCTCCCCCACGGCCACGGCGTTCGTCCACCGCCGCTCCCGCATGCTGGCCCAGTACATCGCCGCCTGGCGCGCCGGCACGAGCGGCTCGACGGCCCAGTCCTGGCTGACCGAGGCCCACACGGCGATGCGGCCGTACGCCTCGGGCGCGGCCTACCAGAACTACACGGACCCGACGCTGAAGGACTGGCGAAAGGCGTACTACGGCGACGCGGCAACACGACTGACGGCACTGAAGAAGCAGTACGACCCGAACCGCTTCTTCACGTACCCCCAAGCCCTCTGAGCCGACCGGAGCGTACGCCACGGCGCCCGCAGAGCTACGCCGCCTACGCCGCCAGGTCCCGCTCCTCGGCCGCCCCCGCGGCCTCCCGCCGAGCCCCCGGAATCACCGCGTCCCGCCCGTCGTACGCCCGCCCTCTGGCCCGGATCAGCCACCCGGCCCGCGGCGACGCCTCGACCGCCTTCGTCACCGGCGTCAGCAGGGCCATGGCCAAGGGCGACAGCAGCAGCGTGACCGCCGTGCCGAGCGCGAACCCGCCCACGACGTCCGTCGGGTAGTGCACGCCCATGTAGATCCGGCAGAAGCCCTCGAGCAGCGCGAGCCCGATACCGAAGAGCCCGAACTTCCGGTGGGCGACGAACAGTCCGACGCCCATCGCCATGGTGATCGTCGCGTGGTCGCTGACGAAGGAGTAGTCGGTCTTGCCGGAGATCAGGACATCCAGTCCCTGGTGGGTGCGGAAGGGCCGGGGCCGCTCCACGAAACCCCGTATCGGCACGTTCACCAGAACCGCGATGCCCGCGGCCAGCGGGGCCCAGACCAGCGCGGCCACCGACGACGCCGCCTCCTCGCCGCCCCGCCGCCGCACCGACCACCAGCAGCCCACCACGAGCAGCACCATGGCGATCAGCAGTCCGTACTCGCCGACGTACTCCATGGTCTTGTCGAACCAGTGCGGTGCGTCCTTGGCCAGGCCGTTGATGTCGTACAGCAGATCAACGTCGGGGTTCGACCCGGATTCTGCGAGTCCAGCCATGGCGCGCGGCCCCTTCGTCGTCTCTCCCGGCGCGCACGTGCGCGCCGTTTCTGCTCACCCCCGTGGTTTGCAGACCACGTGGATCCACGTAGATCCACGCGGACCCAAGTCGGATCCACTACGTCCTCAGGAACGCACGGCTCCTGTTGATACGTTCCACACTCCACCGAATGATCACGCAGACGTTATCGAAGAGAGACTCGTTCTCGCAGCTCAGGGGAGGGGTTCACGCTCGGCTCACACCGTGGTGGGGAGCGCTTTCGCGCCATCTTCGGTGACCCGGGTAGCCCCGAAGTAGTCCGGGGTGTCGATGGCGTCGAACCGGATCACGGCGCCGGTGCGCGGCGCGTCGATCATGTACCCGCCGCCCACATAAATCCCGACATGCCGGATGGCGCGGGAGTTGGTGAGGTCGTCCGAGAAGAACACCAGGTCGCCGGGGAGCAGTTCGGCGCGGGAGGGATGCGGACCGGCGTTGTACTGGTCGTTGGCGACGCGCGGCAGCTTGATCCCGACCGTCTCGTACGCGGCCTGGGTCAGCCCGGAGCAGTCGAACCGTCCGCCCTGCGCAGCGGTACCGGTGCCGCCCCACAGATAGGGCGTGCCGAGCTTCTTCTGGGCGTAGTAGATGGCCCCCGCGGCCTGCTTCGACGGATCGACCCGGCTGACGGGAGCGGCGAAGCTCTCCTCCAGCGTGGTGATCGTCTTCACGTAGTTCTGGGTCTCCTTGTACGGCGGCACGCCCCCGTACTTGATCACCGCGTAGGACCCCGCGTTGTAGGAGGCCAGCATGTTTTCGGTCAGATTCCCGGGTACGTCCTTCACGTACGAGGCGAGCGTGCAGTCATACTGCGCGGCCGACGGAATCGCGTCGTTCGGATCCCATACGTCACGGTCGCCGTCACCGTCGCCGTCGATGCCGTGGGTGGCCCAGGTGCCCGGGATGAACTGCGCTATCCCCTGCGCCGCGGCCGGGCTCCTCGCGTCCGGATTGAACCCGCTCTCCTGATAGAGCTGGGCCGCGAGCAGCGCGGGATTGATGGCGGAGCACAGGTTGCCCCACTTCTGCACGAGGGTCTGATAGGCGGCGGGCACGGCCCCCTTGGCCAGGGTCTTGGCGCCTCCGCTCACCCCGCCCGCGACGTTCCCGGCGACGGTGTACACGCCGACGACGAGCAGCATCACAAAGCTGAGCCCCGCCCCGACGGCGGCACCCGCCACGACCCAAGCCTTACGCACCGTCAACCGCCCCTCACCCGCCGGGAGTCCGCCCGCGTCAGTCTAGGAGCTTCCCACCCGGAATCCGCCGCAACCAGCCAGCCTTCGGCTGGGCCGCGTCCCGGTACAGCTCGGCCGCCTCCGCCCCGAGCACGACGCTGTACGAGACGTCTGCCGTGACCCCGCCCTCCTCGTGCCCGCCCAGGATCCCCACGACGTCCCCGGTCCCGTCGACCCAGGGACTTCCACTGGTCCCACCGCTGAAGTCGGGGCAGTCGATGCGTTGCTGCGTACGGCTGTGCGCGATCGGCCTGTTGGTGCAACTGATGGGCACCTCACGGGTGTCGGGATACCCGGTGACGGTCACGGCGGTGGCCCCGGTGGCCATACCGGGGAAGAACCGATTCCCACCCCCGACGACCTCCTCGACCCCTTTCCCGCCCTGGTCGGCGACGACGGCGAAAGCGACATCACTGTCCTCGTCCTGCCCCTTGGCCCACCCGTCGGGCAGATACCGCTTTCCGACCTTCCACACCCCGTACGGCGCACGGCCGTCCCGGTACCCGGGCACGAACACGAGGTCGCCGGTACTCCCGGCCAGGCAGTGCGCCGCGGTGACGATGAGATTCCGCCGCGGACTGTGCACGACGGACGCGCTGCAGAAGTGCCCGCCGGCGAGAGGTGCACTGCGATCCGCGGGGAAAAGCGCCCCGACCCGCGCACTCCGCGCACCGGCCGCCGCGACGACGGTCACGCCGAGCGGGCCGAGGCCGTCATCGGCGGCTGCCTCGGAGGCCGAGGCCGAGGTGAGGGCGAGCAGCACGATGACGGCGTTGAGGACGGGACGTCGGGCGCGCTTCATCATCGGAACCCAGCGTTCCGCACGAAGGTGAGAAACGGGTCAGGCCCGCATCGTCGACCGCGCTCGTGGTCGGCTTGAGCCGGCCACTGCGGCGCGAGCCCCGGTCGGTCTCGGTACCGTCGCTCGGCGCGGCCACCGAGGACGCCGCCTCCTCGCCGCCCCGCCGCTAGGGGGCCGCCCCCCTGACAGCTCCATGACGGACACGGTGACGGATTCGCTTCGATCCCTTCGCCCCTAGGGTCGGACGTGATCGGCGTATGCGATGCCGGGGAACGTCTGCCTCCCCACGAGGACAGACCTCCCCCTCCCCCCACCCCACATGGAGGAACCGTCGTGAGTTGGATTCAGGACCCCGCCCGGAGCCGCTTCCCTCCGGCCACGACCAAGAGCTGACGCCCACCTTCGTCGCCCAAGCCTCGCCCGAGCGCCCCTCAACTCGATTTGTGGATTGTCGGGTTGGGCGTTGTCGCTGACGGCAGCGCACTGGCTGGTCCAAAGCGAAGCCGGCCTGGTGAAGCTGCCGGCCTCGGCCCCGGTGAGGACGTCGAGCTTGACAAGGCGCGTCAGAGACGGTCAGCGAGAGCAGTGCTGGTCTTCCGGGTGATCGTCAGGTGTTCGTCATCGCCGACGCGGCGCGCTCGCTGACGGCCTGCGTCGGTGCTCGACCGGTGGGCCGCCACACGATCCCACTCGCCTCGGAACTCGCTTGCGGCCTCTTGATCAATCCCGATAGAATTACGATCGTAAGACAATAGGCGGCCCATCACCGGGACGGAGCCGCTCCGTCCCTCCACATTGGAGAAGCACGTGTCTTCCTCGAACGCCGAAACCCAAACGTCCACCACTGACTTGCACCAGTTTGCCGATGAGTTGATGAGGCAACTCAACCTGCGGGACGCCGACAGCGCGTTGGCCTCGTTCGCGCCGGACGCCCGCTTGTACGCCGCCGACGGCACCACCACCGGCGTCGAGGACAACCGCGCGGTGCTGGCGTCGGTCTTCGACGCTTTCCCCGACATCACCTTCACGCCGGTCCGTGTCATCGCCGAGGACGATTGGTTCGCGATCGGCTTCATCTGGGCCGGTACGAGCACTCGGCCCTTCAACGGCACTCCCGCCACCGGCCGGCCGATCAAGGTGCTGGAGTTCCGTATGTTCAAGGTGGTCGACGGGAAGATCACCGAGGCCTGGGGCCTCATCGACCTGGCGTCGCTCTTCGGTCAGTTGCAGTCCTGAGAGGGTGGTACGTGAGTTGATATCTGTTTCACCCTTTCGGCAGGGGCAAGCGGGCCGGCCGTGGCGTCGCCGGGCGGCTACGGCCGCGGCTGGGTGAACAAGCCCTGCTCGGTCTCGACCAGGATTCCGCGCTCCGTCAGCCGCTTGAGTTCAACGCTCTTCGTAACGTGGTTGCCGGATGTCGGCGCCGCACACACATGGAGAAACCGTCGTGAGTTGGAATCAACACGCCACCCAGAGTCGGTTTCCTCCGGCCGCAGCCAAGAGCTGACGGCCCTCTTCGTCGCCCGAGCCTCGCCTGAGCACCCCTCAACTCGACTTGGGCGTGGCCGGGTTGGGCATTGTCACGCAGTCCTGGGCTCAGCCGTGATGACATCGCGGACCGCTTGCACTCGCCGGTTTTCCAGTCATAGAATTATGATCGTCATTCAACGAAACGTGAAGCCTGTCTCGCCATACCGCAAGAGAAGGTCGAGGCCGGCAACGCCGAATTGGGAGGAATCCTCATGGTCCGTCATCTGTGGAGCAAGGCGGCTACGGTGACCCTCACCGTAGCCGCCTTCAGTGGCTTGGCAATGGCGCCCGGGACAGCCTACGCCGACGGCTCCGGGGGAGCGCAGATAAGCTTCTGCGCCGATAAGGACCGCCCCTCCATCAGCGTGCAGGGGTACAACCAGTACGGCAAATGGACGAAGTGGGGTCCGTACAGCATTAAGAAGGGCAATTGCTACATGACAACGGGCTACCGGTGGCAGTCGGGTGACAATCCGGGCTACTTCATTCCTGCATACGACCTGCCAGAGGATGACTGCCCCATTCCCCAGGGGACGACAGGTACCTATAAATGCCCTAAGCTTGAATTTTGGCATGGGTAAGTGCCTTGCAAGTTGCGATAACACGAGTTCTTCCGGATTCCGGCATACACGATCAGCAAGGCACGTACGAGACGTAACCTGAGGACATCCCGCCTTGCGGATCAGCGCCAAGGTTCCGTCAGTTTACTGACGGGACCTTATTGCCAGCGCGGCGATTCAGACCGCCCGCCGTCGGCGTCCCGCGGCGGACCGGCCGACAGCGGCAGGTCCTCCAACGCCGGGCAGATGGCGGGCGGCGCAGAGCTCGGCCGTCGGGCACGGAAGGCTTCGTCGCGGTCGCCTCAACGGGGCACCGCTCCCACAAAGAGCTGCCCGCCTCGGTCAGAGGACTTCACTCAGGCCGGCCGGCCGAGAGCGCCACCTGCGTGACGACATGAGACGTGGCGCTCTCCAGAGATTCAGAGTCCATTCCATTGCCTTCGGCCCGCGGAGGGTCGAGAAATCAAGGGGAAAACATGAGTGCCGTGAAGACCTACAGGCGTGTCGGACTGGGTGTCGCGCTGCCCCTGCTGACCGCTGCCGCGACTCTACTCGCCGCATACCCCGCGGCGGCCGCCCCGCACAACATCGTGATCCGAGGGAGTTCGATCCCGTCGAACGCGCGCAGTGTCCTCGTCAGCACCACGGTAAGCCACTGCGTTCCCGTGCAGCCGGGCACGGACAAGGACACAAACTTCTCCGTGGACGATGCGGTCGATGACGGCTACTTCATCTACCAGACCTGGACCGGTACGAAGTGCGACGGCAGCGTCATCAAATCGCAAGGTGCGAACATCCCGCGGAACTTCCAAGGCGCGACCTACTGGCTGAACGTGAGCTGATCCGATGCGGCGAGGCAGTTCGCGTCCGCCGTACACCTCACCTCTTCCCCGGCCACCCAACGGGCTGGCGAACTCCCATCAAGCCACCCCGCCAGTCCCCGACCCTACTGAGATCCGATCCATGCCTCGGCTTGGCGTACCCGAGGCAGCCAGGACGTTCCTCAACTGGGCGTAAAAAAGGCCCTCTTGGCACCATCAGGATCGAGGGATAGTATTATGATCGCAATTCAATAGGCTTGGGCGGTAGTCCGCATGACCATGGACGAACCGTCCGGCACCAATTCCTGCTTAAACATGGAGGTACATGATGACTGCCCGAACAACGGAGAACAGCCTCTTCAAGCGGCGGGTGGCCCGCAAGGCTGCAGTGGTCGCACTGGCCGTCGTTGGGCTCGTGGGTGTGTCCGCGACGGCAGCGCAGGCTTCGACGCAACTACTGGGTAACAACTATTTGACGGCTGACGAGGCAAATGGCGAGCTCCGTGGCCTTGAGGACCAGTGCTACAACATCAACAAAGGAGTCGTGGAGAAGGCTGAGGTGCATTATTTCGATCAACAAGTGGGGACCGACGAAAATGGCAACAAAATCTACACCCGCCTCTACTACGGTTGGGTGCAGTGTTCCAAGTGACGAAGTCCGGCCGCTCGTGGCTCCCGGGCGTCAAGTCTCCGCGCACATAAGGACATTGTGACGTGTCCACCGGTTGATGTCGCTTGAGGGCTGAGCAAGGTTCCTGATCGGATGTTCTCGGAGCTGAGGACAGGATCTCAAAGGGCGTTTTTCGGTGCTGGCGAGCAGGGTCTCGCAGTCTCGGGCGAGGCGCCGGTGCAGCATGATCCAACCAATACTTCGTTCGACCGCACTTCGATCTTGCATAAGGGTCCGTCAGTTTACTGACGGACCCTTTTCGCTAGAGCGCCGATTCAGGCCGCCCACCGTCGGCGTCCTGCGGCGGTTCAGCCGACAGCGGCAGGCCACCCCCCTCCTGAAACTCGGCCCACAACAGCTTCCCGCTCTGCGACGCCCCCGCCTCCCCCAGCACGGAAACACCCACCGCTTCCGCGCAGGCACGCACGAGGTGCAGGCCGCGGCCGGATTCGGCGTCGTCCGGAGGCACGGCGCCGAATCCGGGAGGGACCCTTGGGTCGGCGTCCCATACGGCGACCCGGAGACGGCCGGACCCCATCGCTCGGAGCCGGAGGGCGTACGGGCCGACGGTGTGCAGGTGGGCGTTGGTGAGGAGTTCGGAGGCGAGGAGTTCGGCGGTGGAGGTCAGGGGGGAGAGGTCGTGGGCGGCAAGAACCGTACGGAGAGTCGCGCGGGCGATCCCCGGTGCGCGTGGATCGTGCGGGAGGTGGAGGGTGTAGGCCCAGGACGGGGATACGGTGGCCATGGAAGTGTCCGATCACTGAGGGGAGTTGGACGTTCACCCAGTGGCTTGCCGCCCCGTCGGGCGGTGCGCTTCTGGGGCCTGCGGCGCCGAACTCAAAGTAGCGGGTCCGCCATATATTCTTCATCCCATTCGGAGCTATAAATACGGCTACCACCTGTGTGGGTGACGACTAGTACGGAGGAGCGACGGGCATGCCCGTGAGGACCAACCCGACGGCACGACAACTCCGTTTCGGCGCCGAGCTGCGCAAGCTGCGCGAGCGCGCGGGGCTGACGTCGACGGAGGCCGCTCGGCTCCTCGGTATCAAGCAGGCTCAGGTCAGCAACATGGAGACCGGGCGCCTTGCCGTGAGCGCGGACCGTGTGCGCACCATGGCCTGCCAGTACGAGTGCCCCGACAAGGAACTCGTCGAGGCCATCGCCGGTATGACCGGCGAACGCAGGCGAGGCTGGTGGGAGGAGTACCGGGAGATCCTGCCCTCGGGGCTAATGGATCTGGCCGAACTGGAGTCCCACGGCACCGCGTTGCGCACCGCTCACACCTCGGGAATCCCCGGCCTGCTCCAGACGATGGACCATGCCCGTGAGGTGTTCCGCCAGGTCGTACCCGAGCTCTCGCCCCCCGAGGTGGAGCACCGAGCCTCTTTCCGCATCAAGCGCCAGGCCGTGCTCTTCCGGAAGACACCGATCCCGTACGAGGCGATCATCCACGAGGCCGCCCTGCGTATGCGGTTCGGCGGACGAGAGATCGCCAAGCAGCAGCTGAAGCACCTGCTCAAGATGAGCGATCACCCCAACATCTCGATCCACGTCATCCCGTTCGACGCCGGCGGCTACCCAGGAGCGGGCCAGCCCATCTACTACGTCCACGGGCCCGTACCGCAGCTCGACACGGTGCAACTGGACCAGTCACACGGCATCGCCCTGCTGAACGCCGAGGCGCAACTCGACAAGTACCGCAAGGTCCTCGACCGCCTGATGGCCCTCAGCCTGATCGAGTTGGAGTCGCGGGCCCTCATCCACACCGTCATCCAGTCCCTCTGAGAGGCAGATATGTCCTGGCAGAAGTCCTCGTACTGCGGTGAAGGCGAGTCCTGCGTGCACATAGCCACCACGGCCGAAACGATCCATCTCACCGAAAGCAGCGACCCCACCGCAGCGATACTCACCGCCACCCCCGCCGCCTTCGACGCCCTCCTCGCCGCACTGAAGGAAACCGCCCGTGTCTGACGTCCCCCCCGACCTCACCTGGACCCGCGCCGCCCCGCCGGAGGCCACCGGCCCCGGCCCCTGGATCGAAATCGCCTTCGGCGAAGGGGACGACGGGGAAGCCCCCGTCTACCTCCGCGAGACCAGCGACCCCGAGACCGTCGTCACGACAAACCGCCGCAAGTGGGACGCCTTCGTACTCGGCGTACAGGCAGGCGAGTTCGACCACTTCGTGGAGGGAGTGGAGGGAGTGGAGGGACTGGAGGGCTGAGATCTCTGAGGTCTCTGAGACCTCAGACGTCAGAGCCTCGTAGTCATCCCACCGTCGACCGCGACCGTCTGCCCCGTGATGAACGACGCCGCGTCGCTCGCCAGGAACACCACGATCCCCGCGATCTCCTCCGGCCGCCCCCAACGCCCAAGGGTGGTACGGCTACGCAACCACCGGCCCCACTCCGGATCCTGGGCCAGCTGCGCGTTGACCTCGGTGGCGAAGGGGCCCGGCGCCACCGAGTTGACGGTCGTGCCGGTGGGGCCGAGGTCCGCGGCGAGGGCCCGGGTCAGACCGTCGAGGCCGGCCTTCGCGGTGGCGTAGGCGATGTCGCCGGTGCGGCCGAGCTGCCCGATGACCGAGGAGACGTTGATGATCCGGCCGGCGGTGCCGCGCTTGGCGAGTGCGCCGGCGACGGTCTGGCTCATCGCGTACGCCGAGGTCAGATGGACGTCGAGCATCCGGGACAGCTCCTCCGGCGTCATCTCGCCGACCCCGCGCCGGTCACGGTGGCCGACGTTGTTCACGAGGATGTCGATGTCCCCGAGGCCGGTCACCGCCCCGCGGGCCAACTCCCGGTCGGTGACGTCGAAGGCGGCGGCCGTGACGTCGAGCCCGTCGTCACGCAGCCGCCCGGCCGCCTCGTCCAGCGTGGCCGGATCACGTCCGTTGAGGATCACCCTGGCACCGGCCCCGGCCAGACCGCGCGCCATCTCCAGCCCCAGGCCACGCACCGAGCCGGTCACCAGCGCCGTTCGCCCGGTGAGCGAGAAGTACGTGTGGGCGCCCATATGCACCACCTCCGCCGACTGAAACACTCGTTTCAGTTACGTTAGCGCGGTGAGTACGTCACCGTCACAACCACCACCGTCACCGCCGCCGTCGGCCAGGCGTACCGAGCTGCTCGACGCCTGCTACGCCTATCTCCTCGAACACGGCCTGACCGGCCTGTCGCTGCGCCCCCTGGCCGCCTCCACGGGAACCAGCCCCCGGGTGCTCCTCTACCTCTTCGGCAGCAAGGACGAGCTGCTGCGGCAACTCCTCGCCCGGGCCCGGCACGAGCAGGTGACCCTGATGGCGGCGGCCCTCGATGCCCCTCCCGCCGACTTCCAGGCATCGGTCGACCGGCTCTGGGCCTTCGTCTCCGCCCCCGAGCAACGCCCCATGCTCCGGCTGACGTACGAGGCCTTCCTGCTCTCCCTCAGCCACGACCCCGGCCCCTGGGCGGGCTTCGCCGGGGAGGCGGCGAGGGAGTGGCTGGACCTCCTGGTGCGGGCCCAGCCGTCGACTCCGCGAACGCTGGCCGAGGCGCGGGCGACACGGGCCCTGGCCCTGATCCGGGGACTCCTGCTCGATCTGCTGGCCTGCGAGGACCCGAAGCGCGTGGCGGCGGCTGTCCGGCACGGGGTCACGGGATAGCCGCGGGCGGTCGGGGCAGCCTCAGCCCCGCCCCGCCGACTCCCCCGCCGCCGACTCCACCGCCGCCGACGGGAAGACCGCCCCCGTCAGCTCCTCCGACACCGTCCACAGCCGCCGCGCCACCGCCGTGTCGCTGGCCGCCGCCGTACGGCCCACCAGGGTCGGCGCGCCCCGCATCTCCCCCGTCCCGTCCGGGCCCACATAGCTCGCGCCGGGGAGGTCCTGGGTCGCCGCGTACAGGGTCGGCAGGGCGCCCGCCCGGTCGTCCTGGGCGAAGAGCCTGTTGCCGACCTGCATGAAGGCCCGGACCGCCGGGTTCCCCGAGTGGCTCTGGAGGTTGGTGGCCGCGTAGCCGGGGTGCGCGGCCAGGGCGCGGACCGGGGAGCCGGACTCGGTCAAGCGGCGCTGGAGTTCCAGGGTGAAGAGCAGGTTCGCCAGCTTGGACCGGGCGTAGGCGCCACGCGGGGTGTAGTCCGCGTCCAGGTTCAGGTCGGCGAAGTCGATCGTCGCGCCGCCGCCCCAGCGGTGGGCGGCCGAGGCGACGGTGACGACGCGGTCGGTGACGTACGGCAGGAGCAGGTTCGTCAGGGCGAAGTGGCCGAGGTGGTTCGTGCCGAATTGCATCTCGAAGCCGTCCCGCGTCCGCCGCTGCGGGATCATCATCACGCCCGCGTTGTTGATCAGCAGGCTCAGCGGACCCTCCCAGGCGTCCGCGAATTCCCGTACGGAGGACAGGTCCGCCAGGTCCAGGCGCCGCACCTCCGTGCTGCCGTTCACCGTCGCCGCCGCCGCGCGGCCCCGCTCCACGTCCCGTACGGCGAACACGACGTGCGCGCCCGCCCGGGCCAGCGCGTCGGCCGTCCTGAGGCCGAGGCCGCTGTTGGCGCCGGTGACGACGGCCGTGCGGCCGGTGAGGGCGGGGAGGTCGGTCGCGTTCCACTTGCTCGTTGCATTGCTCTTCTCAGCCATGACCCGAATGTAGACTTCGCCAACAATGATGTCAATGACAACAAAGGAGACGATGACAACAATGCTGGTGGCGCCTACATCGGGATACGATGGCGCACATGCCTGAGAACCGCCCTTACCACCACGGAGACCTGCGCGCCGCCCTGCTCCAGAGCGCGGAGCGCACCCTGCGGGAGAAGGGCGCCGGCTCCCTGTCCCTGCGCGAGCTGGCCCGCGAGACCGGTGTGAGCCACGCGGCCCCCAGCCGCCACTTCAAGGACAAGCAGGCCCTGCTCAACGCGCTGGCCCTGGCGGGCTACGACCGACTGGCCGAGGCACTGGCCGCCGCCGAGGACCCCACACTCCCGCTCCAGCCCCGCCTCACCGCCCTCGCCCGGACCTACCTCGGCTTCGCCATGGACAACCCCGAGCTCCTGGAGCTGATGTACGCCCGCAAGCACGACCCCGACGCCTCCGAGCAGATGACCGACGGGGTCGACCGGACCGTGGGCTCCCTGGAGCGGGTCATCGCGGACGCGCAGAAACGCGGCGAGATCATCGCGGGCGACCCCAGGCACCTCATGCACCTCACGGGCGCCGCCGTCCATGGCGTCGCCGCGTTCTCGGCCGGCGGATGGCTCGACCCGGACACCGCCGGCGACACCATCGAGGGCCTGATCCACCATCTGCTCCACGGCCTGATGCCCCGCTGACCGACCTGTGCGTCACCTGTCGGCCCCCTGTGTGCCGAGTCAAGTCGCGGCCATCACCCGGCCATCCGCCGGCCATTGATCAGTAAGCCCGCGCCCCACTTCAGTAAGGCGGAAGTCAGGATTCCGCAGCCCATCTTGTTGTCACGTACCCAACAAGCAACAGTCGTCGGCGGGCCGCCGCCCGCTGCCGGGGACCACGTACCGGTGGCATCTCCACCCGCACCGCCCCTGTCAACCACTCTCAGGAGGCTGTACGTTGCGTACCCACATCCCGAACACCAGTTCCCTACGCGCCAGATGGACCCGCATCGGCTCCGCCGCCGCGGCCACCGCCGCGCTCGTCCTCGCCGGAGTCAGTACCGCGGCCCACGCGAGCGCCGCTCCCGAAGCCACCGCCAGGTCCACCTCCTCCGCCGTGACTTGGGCGGCGACCCCCTGTGCCACGCCCAAGAAGAAGGGCGACCTGGCCTGCAATTCCCTCCGCGTCACCGGCGGCCTCACCGCCTACCAGCAGCATGAGGCGAAGGCCAGCGGCAAAACGCCCAAGGCCGCCGACGCCTCCACCCCCTCCGGCTACGGCCCGTCAGACATCCAGGCCGCCTACGGCCTGACCTCCGCCGCCGCCTCCAAGGGTTCCGGCGAGACCATCGCGATCGTCGACGCGTACGACGACCCGAACGCCGAGGCCGACCTCGCGAAGTACCGCTCGCAATACGGCCTCTCCACCTGCACCACCGCCAACGGCTGCTTCAAGAAGGTCGGCCAGACCGGCTCCACGACCTCCCTCCCCACCGCCGACAGCGGCTGGGCCGAGGAGATCTCCCTCGACCTGGACATGGCCAGCGCCACCTGCCCGCAGTGCCACATCCTGCTGGTCGAGGCCTCCTCCTCGAGCATGGGCAATCTCGGCACGTCCGTGAACGAGGCCGTCAGCCTCGGCGCCAAGTTCGTCTCCAACAGCTACGGCGGCTCCGAGTCCTCGTCGGACACGTCGTACGACACCTCGTACTTCAACCACCCGGGCATCGCCATCACCGTCAGCGCGGGCGACTCGGCCTACGGCGCCGAATACCCGGCCGCCTCCAAGTACGTCACCTCCGTCGGCGGCACCAGCCTCTCGACCTCCTCCACCAGCCGCGGCTGGACCGAGAGCGTATGGAGCACCAGCCGCACGGAGGGGACGGGCTCCGGCTGCTCGTCGTACGACGCGAAGCCCTCCTGGCAGACCGACACCGGCTGCAGCAAGCGCATGATCTCGGACGTCTCGGCCGTCGCGGACCCGGCGACCGGCGTCTCGGTCTACGACTCCTACGGCATCACCGCCGGCTGGTACACCTTCGGCGGCACCAGCGCCTCCTCGCCCATCATCGCGAGCGTCTACGCCCTCGGCGGCACCCCCTCCAGCGGCTCCTACCCGGCCCAGTTCCCCTACGCGCACACCTCGGCGCTCAACGACGTGACCTCCGGCAACAACGGCACCTGCTCCACGAGCTACTTCTGCACCGCCGGAACCGGCTATGACGGCCCGACCGGCTGGGGCACCCCCCAGGGCGTGAGCGCCTTCACGGGCTGACCCCCAGTCACCAGGACCCGTCACCAGGGCCCGTCACCAGGCCTCGTCACAACGGGCCGCGGCACCCAGCCGCGGCCCGTTCGTCATGCCCGGGTTAGCCTTCATCCCGAGACCACGGTGACCGAACCCCAGGTTCCGCTCAGGCCTCATTGCCCGGCGTGACCTGCCGTGATACACAGAGTGACCATACGACTCTCTGCATACTGCCCACGTCTGTTCGAGGGACTTTCGAGTGACCGACGCGGGGCGGTGGCAAGGTATTCGTACGAAATCCGCCAACCGATGACGCCAAGTCGACATCCGGTAGCGTCATTTTTCAGCGAGAATGAGGCCTGACCTCTGCGCAAGTGCAGGGGAAGCGGAACTACCCACCAGGGGCGGTGACTTACATGTTCTTTGCGGCCGACGAGGGAGACATCAACACCATTATCGGCGGGATCGCTCCGGACTGGGGACCCTTCGGCAGCCTGGGCAACGAGGCGAAGGTGATGATCGAGGTCGTGATGGCGGTGGCCATCCTGCTCTGCCTCGGCATCGCCATCTGGGGCGCCGCGAAGCAGCGCATCGGCGCCACGGCCTTGCGGGACACCTTCAGTGCGGAACAGGGCAAGGGGCTCATCATCGCGGGCCTGACGGGAGTCTTCATCATCGGCTCACTGGGCACGCTGTTCACCATCGTGTACGGCATGGCGGTGTAGGCGGCGCGTCCGGCCGACGCGCTGTCAGTCCGGCCGGGCGCGCCCGGTGCCCCCTCAACCCCACCCGTCCGTCGTGCCCACCGGCAGAGGTTGCGTTTCCCTGATGTCGAGTCACCACACCGCGCCCGCGCGGGAACCAGCACGGCTACCGTCGTACTCCTACGTGTTTCCGCACGACGTCGAGGGGGCGTTCGCGGCATGAGTTTCAGTGACGAGCAGGAGCCCTCCGACGGTTTCGGCGGCACAGGCCACACCCGCACCCGCCTGCCCGACCGCACCGGCGGCGACGTCTACGGAGGCGCCCGGCGAGGAGGCCGCTCCTCCTCCAGAAGCCTGATCACGGTCGTCGGCGTCATCGTCCTCCTGATCGCCGCCATCGCCTTCGCGAACCGTGGAGGAGACGATTCCTCTACGACGACCAGCGACAGCGCGGGGTCCCAGCCGCAGGTGGCGCCTACGGCGGCAAGCGGGACGAAGCCGGTACAGGCGGGCTTCGCCCGGGACCAGCAGGGTGCGCAGAGCGCGGCGGCCAACTACGCGGTGACGTTGGTGTCGGCCGACATCCTCAAACCTGCCCGGAGAACCGAGATCGTCCAGCAGGTCTTCGTCGCCGACAAGCAGGCCGCCCTGGAGGACAAGTTCAACAAGGCGTACTCCAAGCAGTTCCTGAGCAACATCGGCCTGGACGAGAACGGCAACGCGACGGGGGGCAACACCTACGTCTCGCGCACCGCGCCGATCGGCACCAAGGTCACGAGCTACTCGGACACCGCGGCCACCGCCGAGGTCTGGTGCACCGGGCTGTACGGCACGGCGGGGGAAAAGTCGACCAACCCCGTCACCAGCGACTGGTTCACCATGACACTCCAGCTCCGCTGGGCGGACGGCGACTGGAAGGTCGACAGCTTCTCCCAGAAGGACGGTCCCTCGCCCGTTCCCGGAGACGACAAGGCGTCCAGCGCCGACGAGATGGCCAAGGCCGTCGAGGAGTACGGAGGGTTCACATATGCCCGGTAGCCCGCGCCGCGTACTCAAGGTCGCCGCAGCCCTCACCGCCGTACAGACCGCGGTCTGGATGCTGGCCACCCGGGCTGTCGCGGCCCCCACGCCGACCCCGTCACCGTCATCCTCGGGCGGCAACTGCGACCTCCTCTCCGGCCGCGCCAGGGAGCTCTGCGAACAGGACACCGGCACCACCGGCGGCTCCACAGGCGGAAGCCTCGACCCCACCAGCACCGTCGACCCCCTCTCCTCCCTCGCAAAAGGCTGCGCCGAAGCCGCCTCCTGGACCGTCGACAAGCTCAGCGAAGCCGTCAAAGAGACCGCGAACGTCGACTTCACCAACCAGAAGTTCCTCCAGCAATACGCCGTCGTCTTCGCCGCGTCGACCATCCTCACGCTCCTCCTCTGGCTGCTGGCCGTGGCCAAGCGAGCCGTCCGAGGCGTGCCCGTCACCACCGCGATCTCCGAGGCCATCGGCTTCCTCTGGCTGACCGTCCTGGCGTCCGCCTTCACGCCCCTGATCCTCTACACGATCGTATCGGCCACGGACGGCGTCTCCGAGGTCCTCGCGAAAACCACCGGCGACCAGACGGACACCTTCTTCGGCACCTTCTCCGGCGCCCTCAAAAAGGGCGAGGACATCGGCGGCGGCCCGATCATGCTGATCGTCGTGTCCCTGGTCAGCATCCTCGCCGCCGGAGTGCTCTGGCTGGAGCTGGTCATCAGAGCCGCCCTGCTCTACGTCGGCGCCCTCCTCGGCACCGTCGTCTACGCCGGCATGGTCGACAAGAACCTGTGGGGCCACGTCCGCCGCTGGGCCGGCATCATGATCGCGGTCATCCTCGTCAAACCGGTGATCGTGATCGTGCTCGGCCTCGCCGGAGCGCTCTCCTCCGACAACGGCCCCGACGCCTTCTCCGCCGTCGTCTCCGGCCTCGCCATCATCCTGCTCGCGATCTTCGCCAGCGCGATGATCTACCGCTTCGTCCCCGGCTTCGGCGACGAGATCGCCAGCTCCCGCAGCAACCGCATCATGCAGGGCGCCGAAGGCAAGGCCGCCGCCGTCATCAGCTCCCCGGCGACCCTGGTCGCCCAGGGCATCAAGACCCACAGCACCCGCGCCGACAACAACGGCGGTGGAGGAGGCGGCGGCCAGGCCGCCCGCCCGGCCAACCCCGTATCCGGCGGAGTCGCCGCACACAGCACGCGCACCCCGAACGGAGGCGGCGGAGCTGTCCCCTCCGCCGCCCCCGCTCCCCGCGCGAGCGGCAGCCCGGTGAACACTCCCCACGCCAGCAACACCCGCAACAGCAGTACCAAGAGCCCGGGAGGTGAAGGGCGTTGACGACCGAGTCCCACGTGTCCCATCCGGTCACGCCCCGCCGTACATATCTGATCGGCCGCGCCCGGCCGAACGCGATCGTCGGCCGGAATCGTGAAACCGGCGAGATCGCGCTCATCATCGGCGGCGCGTTCCTCGGCATGATGTGCGGGCTCCTCGTCCCGGTGCTGTCCCTGCGCATCGTGCTGCTGATGGGCTTCCCCATGGTCGCGCTGGCCGCGGTCTACGTGCCGTTCAAGCGCCGCACCTTCTACAAGTGGTTCGAGATCAACCGCAGCTACAAGCGGACCCTCAAACAGTCGGCCACCTACCGCTCCCCGGTCATGGAGGCTGGCACAAGCTTCGACGGCCGCGAGGTCGAGATCGGCCCGCCTCCGGGGATCGGCCGCATCAACTGGCTGGCCGCCCCGTTCGGGCCCGACGAGATCGCCGTACTGCTGCACGCGGACCGCCGTACGGTCACGGCCGCGATCGAGATCGAGGGGCCGGGCGTGGGCCTGCGCGACTCCGAGGACCAGGAAGCCCTCGTCGACCGCTTCGGCACCCTCCTCAAGCACGTGGCCAACGGCGACGGCTTCGTCACCCGGCTCCAGATGCTCGCCCGCACCCTCCCCGCCGACCCGGACGCCCACGCCAAGGACGTCGCCGTACGCGGGGACGAGAAGGCTCCGGTCTGGCTGATGCAGTCGTACGACCAGTTGCAGTCGATGGTGTCGACGAGCAGCGAGCAGCACCGCGCGTACCTCGTCGCCTGTATGCACTACACGCGCGAGCTCGCCGCCGAGGCGCAGGCGATGGCGCGGGCGGCCAGACCCCAGGCGGGCCGCAAGCTCGACCGGGACGCCGGCCTGGCCGTCGTCATGGCCCGCGAGCTGACCGACATCTGCTCACGCCTCCAGGAGGCCGACATCCGGGTGCGTCAGCCGCTCGGCCAGGGCCGCCTCGCCTCCCTCATCCACTCCATGTACGACCCGGACCACCCCATCGACCACATCCAGGCGATGACCAAGCGCAACGCCTGGCCGGCCGAGCTGGACGCCATGGAGCCGACGTTCCTCCAGGCGAAGACGAGGGAGTCCTCCACCCGCGCGCCCTGGTGCCACGCCACGGCCTGGGTGAAGGAGTGGCCGATGACGCCCGTCGGCGTCAACTTCCTCGCGCCCCTCCTCGTCCACACCCCGGACGTCATCCGAACGGTCGCAGTGACGATGGATCTCGAGCCCACCGAGGTAGCCATTGAACGCATGCTGACCGAAAAGACGAACGACGAGGCCGAGGCCTCCCGAGCCGCCAAGATGAACCGCACCGTGGACCCGCGTGACGTGGCCGCCCACTCCCGCCTCGACCAGCGAGGAGAAGACCTCGCGAGCGGCGCGGCGGGCGTGAACCTGGTCGGCTACATCACCGTCTCCTCCCGCACACCCGAGGCCCTGGCCCGCGACAAGCGCACGATAAGGGCCTCGGCCGGAAAGTCGTACCTGAAACTGGAGTGGTGCGACCGCGAGCACCATCGCGCCTTTGTGAACACTCTCCCGTTCGCCACCGGCATTCGAAGGTAGGGGCCGCCGCATGCGGGATCCGATGTCCATCCTCACCGACGCCTTCACGTCCTTCCTCTTCGGCAAGGTCGAGACGACCCGCCTGCCGGTACGCACCTCCACGGGCCAGGCCCAGGCCGTCTACCTCCCGACCGCCGCCCCCGGCCTCGGCGACTCGGGCGTCATCATCGGCCGCGAGGTCTACTCCGGGAAGGGCTACATCTACGACCCCTTCCAGCTGTACGGCCAGCAGCTCCCGGCGCCGCACTGGCTGGTCCTCGGCGAGTCCGGCAACGGCAAGTCGGCCCTGGAGAAGACGTACGTCATGCGCCAGCTGCGCTTCCGCGACCGCCAGGTCGTCGTCCTGGACGCGCAGGGCGAGGACGGCGTCGGCGAATGGAACCTGATCGCGCAGGAGCTGGGTATAACTCCCATCCGGCTGGACCCCACGGCCGCCCTGGACATGGGAATCCGGCTCAACCCGCTCGACCCGGCGATCACGACGACCGGCCAGCTCGCCCTGCTCCGCACCATCATCGAGGTCGCGCTGGGCCACGGCCTCGACGAACGCTCCGGCTTCGCGCTCAAGGTCGCGCACGCCTACGTCAACGAGACGATCGTCGACCGCCAGCCGGTCCTCATGGACATCGTCGAGCAGCTACGGCACCCCGAGCCGGAGTCGGCCGAGGCGATGAACGTCGACATAGACGACGTACGGGCGTGGGGCCTGGACGTCGCGCTGGTCCTGGACCGGCTGGTCGACGGTGACCTGCGCGGCATGTTCGACGGCCCCACGACGGTCGGCATCGACCTCGACGCACCGCTGATCGTCTTCGACCTCTCCCACATCGACCGCAACTCCATCGCCATGCCGATCCTGATGGCGATCGTGGGCGTCTGGCTGGAGCACACCTGGATCCGCCCCGACCGCAAGAAGCGCATCTTCCTGGTCGAGGAGGCCTGGCACATCATCAACAGCCCGTTCGTGGCGCAGCTGTTCCAGCGGCTGCTGAAGTTCGGGCGCCGGCTGGGTCTGTCGTTCGTGGCGGTGGTGCACCACCTGTCCGACGTCGTCGACGGAGCGGCGGCGAAGGAGGCCGCGGCCATCCTGAAGATGGCGTCGACCCGGACGATCTACGCCCAGAAGGCGGACGAGGCGAGAGCGACGGGCCGGGTCCTCGGCCTGCCCAGATGGGCCGTGGAGATCATCCCGTCCCTGACTCCGGGCATCGCGGTCTGGGACGTCAACGGCAACGTCCAGGTCGTCAAACACCTGATCACGGAGACCGAACGCCCGCTGGTCTTCACCGACCGCGCGATGACGGAGTCGTCCATCGACCACCAACTGGCGGACGACGCCCTGCACGCGGCCGAGTTGGAGGCGGAGGAGCGCGCGGCGGCCTTCGTGGAACAGCACCTCGGAGACTCCGAGTCGACAGTGGCGTAGGGGGAGGGGAACCAGGCCATGAGACCGGGTGACCAACGCGAGCGCCGATACGACGGCCGGTACGACGGACGCGGAGGCGAGAGAGGCCAGGGGAGCCAGGGGGGCATCCCCGACGGCCTGCTGGTCGGCATACTCGCCTTCATCCTCGGCATGACCCTGCTGGTCTGGACGGCCACGGGCCTGGCCGCCGTGTTCAGCCACGGCTCCTGGCCCGCGGGCGTCACCTTCACCCGCACCCCCGCGGCCATGCGCCAGCTCATCGCCCAGCCGCACGACATCCCCGGCGCCTGGCCGGACGCCCCCGAGGCCCAGCTCTCCGGATACGGCCTGTTCTGGGGCCTGTTCATCGGCCAGCTGATGGTCCTGATCGTCCTGACGGTGTTCGTACTGGGGACGGTGGCCCGCTGGAGAGCGGTGAGGGCGAGACGGCGGGAGGAGAGCGCGCCGGAGCCCGAGCCGCTGCCGGCCCCCGAGATGCGCGAGGTCCCGGTGCCACGGGCGGCGCCAGAACCGGAGCTCGAACCGATCGAAGTACTACCGGAAACGGCACCGAACAGTGAACGGGTGGGCGGCTGGGAAACAAGCCGCGCCGAAGGCGCGGTGCTGTACGCCCCGCCGGAATCCCGCCACGCGTCCGCGACTCAGGCGGTACGAGACGCGGAAGGCCCAGCCCTGATCGTCACCTCCAACCCCACCATCTGGCAGGACACCAAAGACGCCAGAGCCAAACTGGGCCCGGTCCACGTCTACGACCCCACCCACCTCTGCGACACCCCGGCCCGCCTCCACTGGTCCCCCACAGCGGGCTGCGAGGACAAACAGACGGCGACAACAAGGGCCGCCGCGCTCCTGACCCCGGTCCGCCCCACGGCAAAAATCGACCAAGCCCTCAGCGACGTAGCCGAAACGCTCCTCCGGAGCTACCTGCACGCCGCCGCCATCGACGGCCGCACCATCCGCCACGTCCACCGCTGGTGCCAGGGCGCGCAGGTCCAGGACGCCGTACGAACCCTCCGTACGAACCCGAAGGCGGCCCCCGGCTCGGCCGGCGAACTCGAAGCCGCGCTCACCGCGCACACCGAACGCCGGGACATCGCCCAGGAGTTGGCGAGCAGGGCGCTGTCCGCCCTCTTCACGGTCAACATCCGCGAGGCCTGCACACCCAATCGAACTGACGCCCTCGCCCTGGATTCCTTCGTCGACGAAGGGGGCACGCTTTATGTGGTGGGTGAATCCATCGAGGACCCGAGAACGAACCCGGGCGCGATGCCACTGCTCACCGCTCTCACCTCAAGCGTGGTCGAGCGCGGCCGGCGCATGGCCGAACGGTCATCCTCCGGTCGCCTCGACCCACCACTGACGCTCGTCCTGGACGACGTCGCCGCCGTGGCTCCGCTTCCCCAGCTCCCGGAGCTGCTGGCCACGGGAGCGGACCGGGGCCTGCCGACCCTGGCCCTGCTCCGGTCCCGCGAACAGGGCCGCACCCGCTGGCCGAACGCGGAACTCCCGGTGTAACGGCGTCTGTAAGAGCTTCAGTCGTACACACGGTCGAGGACGAACTCCAGCTCCCGTTCCTCGGAGTGCCCGCCCAGCGGCACGACCACCCCGCTCGGCACGAAGCCCACCTTCCGGTAGAACCGCTGCGCCCGCTCGTTCTCCTCGTGCACGATGAGTCGCACCCGCTCCGCCCCGTGGGCCCACGCCCATTCCAGCGCGGCGTCGAACAACACCTCGGTCAGCCCGCTCCCCCGCTCCTCGGGCCGCACGAACACACCGACCACGTGCCCCTGCTTCCGCTCGACCGGAAACCCGGCCCAGTCGGCCGTCCCGGGCTCCTCCATCAGCACGGTCAGCGTCCCCACCCACCGCCCGTCCGGCCCCTCGGCGATGATCTGCTGCGTCCCCTCCGCCCCTTCGGCGCCCCCGGCCGTCCGCTCCTGCCAGAAGGAGTCCGGCTTGGCCAGGGCCGCCTCGTACGTCTCCAGGAAGGCGAGGTGCGCCACCGGATCCCGCAGCGCCGCGAGCCGAAGCTCCTTCGCGGCAACCCACTCATCGGCGCGCACGGACCGGATCACATAACTACTCATGCGGGCCACGCTAGTACACCTCGCCGAGCCGACCCTGAAATGCAGAAAACCCCGTACCGGCCCGGTACGGGGTTTTCTCAAGAATTGTTCGGCGGCGTCCTACTCTCCCACAGGGTCCCCCCTGCAG
>NZ_JBFAIR010000049.1:0-73631 GCF_040654815.1 Streptomyces sp. NPDC050619
TCGAAGAGCTGGACCCCGGCTCCCGCGATGTCGTACACGTTTCGGTGTCTGAGTTCTGCACCCTTGGGCTGCCCGGTGGTCCCGGACGTGTAGAGAATGACCGCGGTGTCGTCGTCGGCACGCTCGACCGTCTCTGGCCGCCCGGCGACAGCGGCACCATAGAGCTGGTCCGGGGTGACCCCGTCCACAGCTGCGCCGCTGCCGATGAGGAAGAAGTGCGCGGCCCGATCGGCGACCTGAAAGGCCGACCATGCCTCACGCCCGATCGGGAGCTCTGGACTGCCTTCGAAGGCGAAGTACACCGTCGCGTCGGAGTCGTTGAGGTGGTAGGCGATCTCACGCGCCTTGAGGAGCACGTTCAACGGCACGACCACCGCGCCGGCCTTGAGGATCCCGAAGTAGATCGTCGTGAAGTGCGGGATGTTCGGGCAGGACAGGGCGACCTTCTCGCCAGGGCGAACACCGCGCTCGATCAATAGGTTCGCCACCCGGTTCGACGCCGCGGCCGTGCAGGTCAGTAGGCCGCGACTCCGCCGCCGAGCGAGAACCCGAGGAGGTCGACCCTCTCGAGTCCCATCGCACGGATGAAGGCGACGGCGTCGCGGCCCATGTCCGCGACGTCGGGGGGCACGGATCCTCCGGACGCGCCGACCCCGCGGTCGTCGAACGCGATCACCCGTCGGCGGGCGGCGATGCCGTCGATGACCCTCGGGTCCCAGTCGTCAAGGACAGCCATCAGGTGGTGCAGGAACACCACCGGAACATCGCCGGTCGGACCGAGCTCGCGGTAGGCGAACGGCACCCCGCCCACGTCGATCGAGCGGGTGGGAACGTCGACCCACTTCATGCTTTTTGTCGTCTTCATCTGACCTCACCGGATACGGCGCGAAGACCCGCGGCTCCACGCTGTTATATTACGGTCATTCTCCTTACGGTTGTAATGTACATACGCCGGAACGGGGGCGGCGGCAAGGGCTCTGCACCCACTGAGTAGGGGGGGTTGTCACCGAAGGCTCCGGTCCCACCAACCGTCACAAAGACGTCTCGACCTTGCGCTCTGCTGCACGTGCCGGGCGACTGCACCAAGGCCCTCTCGTGCGGAACCGCGGCGCCGCGTCCGCACGCCGAGCACCTCCCAACGGCCGGACCCGCCGCCTGCCGACCCTCGAGGGCCCGCGCACCAGCAGGGGTCGGTTTGGTGCGCGGGCGTCGATGGCCGGGTTTCAGAATCCGCCGGGGGTGCGGCCGAGGGTGTTCTGGGCGTCGGCGGGGTCGGGGCCTTGTACTGCTCCGACGTACAGCTCGACCTGGGACTTGAACCGGTCGACGGCGGCGCGGTCGCTCATGAACTTCGGAAAGGCGAGGGGGTCGGTGGTGGGGTAGTCGGCGAGGGGCTTCAGCCCCGCGGGCGGGGCGACGTCGGCGCGTACCGACCAGGTGAAGCTCGCGATGACGTTCTTCTGAGTCTGTTGGGAGAGCAGCCAGCTCATGAACAGTTTGGCGGTGACCTGGTGCCGGGACCGTCGGAAGATGGCGGCGCGCTGCGCCCAGGACGGGAATCGGTCGTGGCTGGGCAGCACCTGAACGCTGTTGGGGCCCGTGCCCCCGGCTCCGGCCGGGCTGGCAAGGTAGGTGCCGTCAGTGACGCCGCTGATTGATCCGAGCAGGCCGCGGACGTATGTGGGCCGCTGCGCGGCGAACTTGTCCAGCCAGCCCCAGCCGTACTGATCGATGAACAGCTTGTACTGGAAGAGCACCGCGTCGTCGTCGTTGGGCCAGGTGGAGATGATCTTGTTGGTGAAGACGGGGCTGAGCAGGTCGGTGGCACGGAAGTCGTTCGGGTCGGCCGGCGCCTGATGAATGCCGACGATCGGGGCGAACACCCCGTAGTAGGCGCTTGCCCAGTGGCCATCGGGGTCCTTGGCGTTGTCGAACACGTTGTCCCAGCCGACGGGGCGGTACCGCAGGAGTTCGCCCATGGCCTTCCAGCGGTCGAAGTCGTGTGTGGTCTGCAGGATGGCGACGTCGGCGACCAGGTTGCCGGTGGCTAGTTGATTGTCGATGCGTGCGTCGTGGTACTTGCTCAGGTCGGTGATCGTGTTGACCTGAATGCCGGGGAACTGCGCAAGGAAGGCCTGCGGGATGAAGTCGAAGAATCCGGGGGCGTCGCCGCCCATGTAGACGGTCAGCCGCCCGCCCTCGTCCTTGGCCATGCCATACAGGGCCTGGAGCTGTTCCTGTTCGCCGGCCGCCGGGTCGCCGGAGGGCGCGGCGGAGGCCGCGTTCGCTGTCATGGCCTGAAGACCGGCTGCGGCCGTGCCGAGCGCCGCGGTCCGGAGGAGCGTCCTTCTGCTGAATCCCATCGTGGTTACCTCTCACCAGGCCTACGACTTCAAATTTGAAGTCGACGGCCAAGGTACTACTCTCTACTTAAAATTTGATGAAGGAGGTAGCGACGTGGGTCACACGCGGTGGTTGACCGGCGAGGAGACGCGGGCCTGGATGGCGTTCTTCAGCGCCGCCGCGCTGCTGGACCGGCGCCTTGACCAGCAGCTGAAGGACGACGCCGACCTGACGCACGTGCAGTACGAAATCCTGTCCAGGCTCTCCGGAGCCGCGGGCCACGAGCTGCGCATGACGGAACTCGCCGAGTCGATCTACACCTCCCAGAGCGGTGTGACGTACCAGATCACGCAACTGGAGAAGGCGGGGCTGGTGCGGCGTCGGATCTGTCCGAGCGGCCCTCGTGCCGTGTACGCCGTCCTTACCGACGCCGGTCTGTCCACGCTCGAGCGGGCGGCCCCGGGCCACGTGGCCGCGGTCCGCGAACTGCTCATCGACGTCCTGACGCCCGAGCAGCTCACTGCCCTGGCCGACGGTCTGGGCAGGGCCCGCGACCGCATGCTCGGGCAGTGAGCCGGCACACGGCACAGCATTCGCCGTCGCCGACGAGCTGCACTTCGGCCGGGTGGCGCGCCTGCACACGTCGCAGCCACCGCTGTCGCAGGCAGTCCTGACGCTGGAGCGGGAGTTGGGCGCAACAGTTGCGTCGCAACAGCGGGCATGTGGCCTGACCCAGGCCAGCGACGTGCTGCTGCGGCACTGCCGGCACCTGGTCCAGGACGCGGACCGGGCCCGCGCCGCGGCGCAGCGCGCCCGCGACGGTTTCAGTGGCCCCTTCATCATCGGTGCCGTCGCGTCCGCCTTCACAGATGTGCCGCCGACCGCGCTGCGCGAGAATGGTGCCATACACCCGGAGGTGGACCTGCGGCTGATCGAAGTGGACACCGAAACCGCCAGCCGCGCGGTGCAGGATCGCGCCATCGACATCGCATGGTCCGCCGCGCCACCGACGACGCCGGCTTCCGCGCGGCGCCGCTGCGTCATGATCGGGTTGCCGCGCTGCTGCCGCTGAACCACCCGCACGCGGCCGAGCCGGAAGATCGGCCGCTGAGGCTTGCGGTCTGGCCGACGACGCGTGGGGGGATTCCCGCGACATTTCGCAGCCGCCCCCAAGTGAAACGGGGAGGTCAGGTTGGGCGGGTTTCGGCATCCTGCCTGGCGGCTGCGCTCCTGTCCTCGCGTTCGCGTGCGAAGGCCGCGCTGAGTTCACCCGTCACCTCGTTCATGGTGAACGGCTCGCCGCACCCTTCACACACGGTGCCGCTCAGGCCCACCTCGCGCCCGCAGGTCCTGTGGAGGTGATGGACGGCAATCCCTTCCCCGGGCTCCTTGCACCACGTCTCGCCCCAGGCCCGCAGGGCGAGCAGCACCGAGGCGAAGGCCTCGCCCTTGACGGTCAGGCGGTACTCGTAGCGGCGGGGTTTCGCGCTGTAGGCGCGACGTTCGAGCATGCCGTCGGCCTCCAGCCGCTTGAGGCGGTTGGCCAGCATCTGCGGCGAAGCCAGGGTCTGGACCTGCAGCGAGTCGAAGCGACGGTTGCCCATCGTCAGCTCCCGCATGATCACGAGCGTCCAGCGGTCCCCGATCACCGCACTCGACCGCGCGACGGGGCACTGCGTAGTGCTTGTGATCTCCGACCAGCCGCCCATACCGACGTCCTCCTCGTGAACTCGTTCCCTCTCCATCATCGCAGAGATCCAACGAGATGGTATGGAAAAAAGAGTTAGTAACTATGATTTCTTGAGTTAGGGTGGGAGTGAGCCGAGGGGAGGTCCGTGGCACAAGCCGTGGACTCCTTGACACCTCTGGAGGGACGACTCATGACCGATACGCAGTACGAGCCGGCACGCACGGGGCTGCTCCTGATGGACCCCTACAACGACTTCCTCTCCGAAGGGGGCAAGGTGTGGCCGCTGGTCGAAGAGGTCGCCACCGAGGTCGGCCTGCTCGACAACCTGCGCGCAGTGACGGCAGCCGCGCGCGGCCGGCATCCAGGTCTTCGTCGTCCCGCATCGCCGCTGGCGCGAGGGCAACTACGCGAACTGGAACTACCTCAACCGGGACCAGGCCGCCAGCAAGCAGAACCGGATGTTCGAAGACGGAGCCTGGGGCGGCGACTGGCACCCGGACTTCGTTCCCCAGGCGGACGATGTCGTGGTCCACGAGCACTGGGCGCAGAGCGGGTTCGCCCATACCGATCTCGACTTCCAGCTCAAGAAGCACGGCATCACCCATGTGGTGACCATCGGCATGCCGGCCAACACCTGCATCGAGTCGACCAACCGCTACGCCATGGAGCTGGGCTACCACGTGACTTTGGTGCGCGGAGCGACCGCCGCGTTCACCCGGGAAATGCTGCACGCGGCCCACGAGCTGAACGGCCCGACCTACGCCCACGCCATCCTGAGCGCCGACGAGATCGCCACCGCCTTCAAGGGCGCACACGTCTGACGCTCACCACCCAATCGCCCAACGGGGGCCACATCTTCCGATTGCAGATGCAGAGGTGACTCACTCCTCATGCGGTGCGCTGCGCTGAGAAAGGATCAGATCTTGTCGAACGACCAGGGTGTTGGACAGCGCGGTGATCAGTGAGACAGCGGAGACGGCTACCGTCGATGCGCCGATCGAGCGGTCGACATCGCGGACTGGGTGCTGAACCTGCCCGATGCGGAGTACCAGCGCTGCGCGCCGGGGGAACACATCGCCGCGGGCCGGACGACCACGGATGACGGGCGCCCGATGTCCATCAACGTGGAGAGTATCGGCGCCACCCTCGTCATCCAGCACTACGTGGCCGAGGTGCACGAGCCGCGCCACTGCCACCTGGTGTCGCTGTCCGATGCGCAGACAGCACAGGGCTGGGTCAAAGTCCAGGCCACCTGGGACATGCGGGTGGAGCAAACGATGACGGAACCTGCCGTCTGACCAACACCGTGACCACCCACGCCACCCAGGGGTTCCTGGACGCTCTCACTGAGGCCGGCGTGAGCTTTGACGACGCCGCCGCGCAATATCACCCCGCGATCGTCGCCCACAACCAGCACGAGACTCCGCTCTTCGCGGCCAGCATGGCACGCAAGGCACTGGCCAAGCCGGTCGCGCGCTGATCCGCGCCGTGGTGGCGGCCACTGCTCCGCCGGCACGGCGCTCAGCGCCCATGACGCGGCCGGCCTCACATGGTCGCCGACACAATTTTCATCCTTCGAGGCTGAGTGCATTCCTTCACTCAGGTTCACACGTCTGGTACGAGCACCGTGCGCGGTGCGCCTTTCCCCGGTGACGGGGCTCAGAAGGAGTCGACACTCATGTCTCAGCAAGCCGCTACGCAACCACGCATCAAGATCGAGGAGCACGAGGGCGGGGTGATCATCGCCCGGCTCGCCCCTGATGAGCTGGGACTCTTCGGGCGCGACGACGCTCCGGAGTTCATCGAGCTCGTCCGGCGCGCCGACCGCGATCCGGCCATCCGCGCCGTGGTGTTCACCGGGTCGCACCCCAGCCGCTTCATCAGCCACGCCGAAATCAGCTGGCTGCAGGAGGACGGATCGGCGATTCCTCCCGTGAGTACACGGGTCACGAGCGCGGTGGCGAAGATCGCCCATTGGGCGGCCCGGTACCAGCTCACCCGGTGGGCGGCGGGTAAAACGCCGTTGATGGGGGGGATCCAGCTCGATGACCTGCACTCGGCGTATCTCCGCATGGCGACCAGTTCCACGATCTTTGTAGCGGCCCTCAACGGGTCCGCGCTGGGTATAGGCGCCGAGATCTCGTGGGCCTGCGACCTGCGGCTGATGGCCGAGGGCGACCATTTCATCGGTCATCCGGAGATCCTGATGGGCATCATTCCCGGCTCCGGTGGCACCCAGCGCATGCCCCGGCTCATCGGTTCCCACCGTGGGCTGGTGGCGATCCTGGAAGGCCGGCCGCTCCCCGCCGAGGAAGCACTCGCCGTCGGGGCCATCGACGAGATCGTGCCGGCCCATCAGCTCATCTCCCGGGCCGTCGAGCGGGCCGCTCATCTCGCGGCGCGGCCGACCGAGGCGATCGCGGCCATCAAGCGCGCGGTGAACGTGGGCGGCTCCTTGCCGATGGCCGACGGACTGCACCTCGAACGCTCCGAGTTCCTCGCCTCCCTGCCGCAGCCGAAGGCGCAGGAACTCATGAAGGGCTACCTGCGCGACACCGCGGACAACGGCGAACTGCCGCTATACCAGCCCGGCGGCTATGCCGCCGCCCTCCAGCGCGGAGACGCCGTCACAGGCAGAGGGAAAGTGACGGCATGACACACAACGTGTCCACGAATTCAGCCGGCGCACCGTGCAGTTCGCCTCGGGCGACTCGTACTGCTCGGCCTGGCTGTACATTCCGGACACCGCCTCCGCCGCGCCCGTACCGGTCGTCGTGATGGGGCACGGCCTCGGCGCCACCCGAGAGATGGGGCTGGCGCCCTACGCCGAACGATTCGCCGCCGCCGGGCTGGCGGTGCTGGTATTCACCTACCGCAATCTCGGCGACAGCGGCGGCGGACCGCGCCAGGTGTTGTCCATGACCGGGCAACTGTCCGACTGGGACGCCGCCCTCGAGTACGCGGCCAATCTCCCCGAAGTCGACCGGCAACGGGTCGCCGTGTGGGGCAGTTCGCTGGGCGGAGGCCACGCCATCGCCGTCGCCGCCCGGCATCCAGAACTGCGTGTCGTCGAATGGTTCGACCTGACCATCTATTCGACCTTCGCGGTCTACTTCTCACCGCTCTTCTTCCCCGCGACTGACCCGACCGTTGCTCTGCTGTCGACTTTCGCAGTCTTCGCGGTGGGCTTCTTCGTCCGCCCTCTGGGGGGCTGGCTTCTCGGTGGCTACGCCGACCGCCGTGGCCGAAAGCGAGCTCTCACGCTCACGATCCTGTTGATGACAGGCCCAACGCTGATCATCGGCATCTCGCCGACCTACGCAACCATCGGCGTAGCTGCCCCGATCATCCTCGTCGCCGCGCGCATGATCCAGAGTTTCGCCGCAGGTGGTGAGACGGGGAGTGCGATGGCGTACCTGTCGGAGATCGCACATGAGGGACGCAGGGGCCTGTACACAAGCTTCTTGTACACCACCGTAGTCGTCGCCATCGTGGGCGCGACCCTTCTCGGCTACCTGCTCGCCGAAGCCCTGTCGGCTGAGGCGCTGGGCGAGTGGGGGTGGCGAATCCCGTTCCTGATCGGTGGCGTCGCGGGCCTGATCGGTTTGTGGGTGCGCTCGGCCATGGTCGAGACCGCCGATGTGGAGTCGCCGCCCACCGCCGAGGCATCCGCGCCCCGTCGCGCCGGTCTCGTCGCTCTTCTGGTCGACTACCCGCGTGAAACCTTCAGCATCGTCCTGCTTGTCGCTGGTCCAGCGACCGCGTGGTACACGTTTGTCAGTTATATGCCGACACACCTGATCAAGTCCGTTGGTCTCTCGGCCACAGCGACGTTCGGCGTTCACACGGTCGCTCTGGTGGTGTTCATGGTCTTGCTGCCCCTGTTCGGCCACCTCTCGGACAAGATCGGGCGACGCTCGCTGGGACTGATCTTCTCGATCGGCGGCGCCGCCGTGATCGTTCCGCTCAGCCTCGCGCTGTCTGACTCCTGGGTGCAGACGCTGGTGATTGACGTGTGCCTGCTCATGCTGACGGCGAGCATCTTCTCCGTGCTCACTGTCCTCATGACCGAGCGATTCCCCACCCGCATGCGCGCCATGGGCGTCGGTGCGCCCTACAACCTGACGGTGGCCATCTTCGGCGGCACCGCCCCGTTCCTGCTCACCTGGCTCGCCAGCAACGGACACGCGGACTGGTACTTCGTCTACGTGGCAACGCTGGTACTGCTCACCACCCTGGGACTGATCGGCACGCGCAGGAAGCGGACCTAGCGGGTAGCGCCTCAGGGCTAGACACCGACTCCAGGCAGAATGTGGCTGTCAGCGACGAGCCGGTTCAACTGTGGCTACATAGCGCTGCTGCCGGTCGACGCGAAGTCGACCGGCAGCAGCGGCGTTTACGACGGGCAGGCTCCAACAGAACTGCGGACGCAGGGGCAAACGGCCAGCGTCCGCGGCGTCACAGTCGAGATGGAGCTCCACCCTGATGGTCGAGCACGTGTGTCGAGGCGTATGCAACCGGACCAGGGCCCGGGTGATTCTCTGGCCAGGAGCGGACACCAGAGGCCGGCAGCGGAGAGCGGCGCGAGCGGTGCCCTCAGGACGTGGGCAGCAGTAGGTGCTGCCGGCTTTTCACTTCTTCCACGATCGCTGCCGCAACCTGGGTTGCGGCAGGACGTCTGAGACGCCCTGGAGCCAGGAAGGCGCTGAATTGCGCGATGACGGAAACCTCGTCGAACAACACGCGGCGCAAGGAGGCATCAGGCTCGGCTATGAAGGAGGGAAGCAGGCCGATCCCGGCCCCGTGTCGAGTCGCGTGGAGCTGCGCGTGCGGGCTGGTCGATGCGAACGAGGGGGGATGAGCGAACCCGGTCTGACCCAGCACGTCCAGGTCCGCGACCCGCAGGAGTCCCTCCACGTAGTAGATGAGGGAATGGTCGGCTACGTCCGCGGCCGATGCCGGGGTGCCCCGCTCCTCCAGGTAGCGCTCTGACGCGTAGAGCCCCAGACGATAGTCGGTGAGTGTGAACGCTCCAGGGCGACCGCGCACCGGCTCGCCCACTCCGATCTCGATGTCAGCGCCGACGCTGTAGGGACTCAGCCGGGTCTGGGTGACGATCTCCACCTGCAGCGCGGGGTTGTCGTGATGGAGGCGGGCCAGAACCTCGGCGATGATGTAGGTCCCGAACGCTTCGGTGGTGGCAACGCGGACCAGTCCGGACAACTCCCCGGACGTCGCCCTGCTCACGGCCGACTGGCCGCTGAGCCGACGGACCTCGTCCACGGCCGCCTCCACCTGCTCGCAGGACTTCAACAGCCTCTCGCCCAGCGGGGTCAGCGTGCACCCTTGCGCGCCACGGTCGACCACAGGTGCCTTGAGATCGCGTTCCAGGGCAGCGATACGCCGCGACACCGTGGAGTTGTCCAGGCCGAGCACGGCGCCTGCCTTCAAGAACGATCCGCACCGGGCGATCTCGAGAAGAATGATCAGGTCATCGGTCTTCATCGGCATGGCAGGCCCTCCTCAGACCCCAGCATAGGCGCAATGCTCTGCAAATCTGCAGAGCGGGTGCGCCGCATACAGCCTTCCACGGGGCATGCGCCGCGACCAGACTTGTGAGCGCGCCGGGCCCCGCATCTGGTCGCAACGGAGCAAGGGAGTCGATCATGAAGATTTGCTGGGTCGGGCTGGGCCACATGGGCTTGCCGATGGTTGTGCACCTGCACCGAGCGGGATTCGATGTGTCGGCATTCGACGTCTCGGCCGAGGCGCGTGCCGCTGCGGCAGCCGTGGGGCTGCGCGCCCCTGACACGTTGCTCGAGGCCGCCGAAGGCGCCGAGGTCATCTTCACGATGCTTCCGACTGGCGACCACGTGCGTAAGGTCTTGCTGGAGTCCGGCTTGGACCAAGCCACCGCGGGTGCGATGTGCGTCGACAGCTCGACGATCAGCCCGGCGCAGGCCCGCGAAATCTCCGCCGAGGTGGCCGGCACGGGCCGCAGCTTCGTCGATGCGCCGGTCTCCGGCGGCACGGCCGGCGCCGAGGACGGCACTCTGACCTTCATGGTCGGTGGCACCGCCGAGCAGTTCGCCCACGTGACCCCGCTCCTCGAGGCAATGGGACGCCGACACTTCCATGTCGGCGGCACCGGCTGCGGACAGGCCGCGAAGCTGGTGAACAACATGATGCTGGCCATGAACATGGCCTCGGTCTCAGAGGCCGCGGTGATAGCCGACCGCCTGGGCCTGGATGCCCGGACGTTCTGGGAAATTGCACAGGTCTCCAGCGGCGACAGCTGGGTGTTGCGTAACTTCTACCCGATCCCGGGCGTCGTCCCCACGTCGCCAGCCAGTCACGACTTCGCACCCGGCTTCACCGCCCTGCTCATGCGCAAGGACGTGGGGCTCGCATTGGACGAGACCTCGGCGCACGCCGTCCCAGGTGCCATGACGCACCAGGCCGCACGCCTCCTCGACCAACTGATCCAGGCGGGAGAGGGCCACCTCGACTTCTCCGCCGTTGTCCGAGTGGCTGCCGGGGAGCTCCCGGCTGACACGTCCCTTGCGGGCTGACCTCGCCGCGTCACCTCATGCAGTTTTCGACACCCGCCGCCCCGCCTCAAGGAGTTCACTCATCATGCGCACTGTTCAGCACTGGATCGATGGTGCGTTCGTCAGCACTGGCCATGATCTCGTACCGGTCTTGAACCCAGCGACGGACGAAGCAGTCGCGATGGTCGAGATGGCGAATGCGGACGCGGTTCGGCGTGCGATCGACTCCGCCGAGGCCGCCGCCGCGCACTGGGCCCGCACGCCTCTGTCGAAGCGAGCACAGGTGCTGTTCCGGTTCCGTGAGCTTCTGATCGAGGCGCGTTCCGAGCTGGCGGAGCTGATCACTCTCGAGCACGGCAAGACCCTCGACGACGCCGCGGGTGAAGTGATGCGAGCCCTGGACTCGGTGGATCTCGCCACCGGCGGCCCTGCGCTGACGCAGGGAGCGACGTCACTCCAGACCGGCCCCGACATCGACACCAAGTCGGTTCTCCACCCGGTGGGCATCTGCGTGGGCATCACGCCGTTCAACTTCCCCGTCATGATGGGGCTGATGATGGTGTCCGTGTCCCTGGCCGCCGGAAACACCTTCGTGTGGAAGCCCAGCGAGCAGGACCCAGGCGCTTCCGTCCGCATCGCCGAACTGTTCAAGCAGGCAGGTCTTCCCGACGGTGTCCTCAACGTCGTCCATGGCCGCCAGGAGGCAGCCGAGCAGCTCATCGACGACCCGCGCACCCAGGCCGTGTCGTTCGTCGGTTCGAGCGCCGCGGCGAAGGCGGTCTACGCACGTGCGGCTGCCGCCGGCACACGGGCCCAGGCTTTCGGCGGCGCCAAGAACCACCTCGTGGTCATGCCCGACGCGGACCTGGACGTGGTCGCTGACCAGCTGACCTCTTCCGCGTTCGGTGCCGCCGGTCAGCGTTGCATGGCGATCTCGGTCGCCGTGGTGGTCGGAGAGTCCGCCGAACCCCTGCTGCAGCGACTCGCTCCGCGTGCCGAGGCTGTACAGCTCAACGCCGGCCACGTCCCCGGCACCGAAGTCGGTCCCGTGGTCAGCCGCCGGGCCCAGGAGCGGATTCAGCGGACCATCAAGGAGGCGATCGCGGCCGGTGCCCGCGCGGTCGTGGACCGCAGCACCGAGCAGGTGCCCGGGTTCGAGAACGGCTACTTCGTCGGCCCCACGATCCTCACCGATGTCCCGGTCACTTCGCCGGCGTACAAGCAGGAACTGTTCGGGCCGGTCCTCGTGGTGCTGCGCGTCGACACCCTTGACGAGGCGATCGCCCTCATCCGCAACCACCGGTACGGCAACGGCGGTTCGATCTTCACCAACAACGCCGCCGCGGTCAGCCAGTTCGAGCGGGAAGCGACGGTCGGCATGCTCGGCGTGAATGTCGCCATCCCCGTGCCCGTCGCCGGCTACGCCGTCCAGGGGTGGAAGGACTCCGTATTCGGGGACACCGGCCTGAACAACGCGTCGTGGAGCTTCTACACCCGGCCCAAGTACGTCACCAGCCGGTGGGAGAGCCTCTCGGGCACCGACTTCGGGTTCCGGCCAAACTAACCCGGGTCAGTCCTGAGGCGGTATACACACCCCCTGATACGACCATGCCACGAAAGGTGGAGAAGACCTCGTGAAGGCGATCCTGATCAAGCCGACCGATGGGGAAGCGACTCTTGAGCTCAGCGACATCGAGCCGCCGACCATCGGGCCGCGCGACGTGCGCATCCGCGTACATGCCGCCTCCGTCAACCGGGCCGACCTTCTGACGCGCGCCGGCACCCATGTGTCGGCGAGCCCGGCCGCGGGTCCGCCGATCGCGGGCATCGACGCGGCCGGCGAGGTGACGGAGATCGGCACCAAAGTCACCACCCTCAAGCCGGGTGACCGCGTCATGGCGATGGCCCCCGGGGGACTCGCCGAGCAGGTGTGCGTGTCTGCGGACATGGCTGTCCCGGTCCCGCCGGCGTGGTCCTGGGTCGACGGTTCCGCGGCGGTGCTCGGCCTGATGACCGAGCACAACGCGCTGGTCACGGCCGGGCGGATGACCAAGGGCGACACGGTCCTGATCCACGCGGTCGCCAGTGGCGTGGGCACTCAGGCGGTTCAACTGGCACGTGAACTCGGAGCCGGCCGGATCATCGGAACGACGCGCACCCCGCGCGACGAGCGCGTCGCCGAAACGCTCGCCGGCCTCGGGCTCGACGAGTTGATCACCAGTTCGGAGACCGACTTCGCCGACCGGATTCTCGAGCTGACAGATGGCAAGGGAGCCGACGTCATCCTTGACCACGTCGGTGGCCCGTACCTCACGCGAAACATCAAGGCAGCCGCAGTACGCGGCCGGATCGTCGGGATCGGCCGACTGGGTGGCGCGGAAGGCACCCTGGACATGGAGGAACTCGCCCGTAAGCGCGTCGAGATCATCGGCACCACCTTCCGAACCCGGACACCCGAGGAGAAAGCCCGGGTCGTCGCGGACCTGCGCCAAGGGGTAGACCTTGTCAGTGCCGCCGAACGGCTGCGTCCGATCGTGGACCGGGTCCTGCCGTGGACCGACGCGCTCGAAGCCCAGAACGCACTCGCAACCGGTCAACACCTCGGCAAGATCGTCCTCAAGGTCGGCTGAAGGGCTTCGGCGCCGACGAGTTCCACCCGAACCACCCACAACCGGATCGCGTCCCTGAACTCCCCCGCGCATCGCCATTCACCCCGCGCATCCGGGTGTGACGATGCCGGGTTCGCGCGCAATATCCCATAACAGCAAACTGTGAAGGAGGCCGGCACATGGACGTGACGGTCGAGCACAATGCCCCTGCCACCATGCGCGACGGCACCGTTCTCCGGGCGGACGTCTACCGGCCCGCCACGGGCGGTCCGTACCCCGTGCTGCTTTCCCGTCTGCCCTACGGGAAAAGCGTCCCGAGGTTCGTCGCCCTGCTCGACCCGCTCGCGCTGGCCCGGTCGGGCTTCATCGTCGTCATGCAGGACACCCGAGGCCGGTACGCCTCGGAGGGCGAGTGGGAGCCGTGGACGTACGAGGCGGACGACGGCTACGACACCGTGCGCTGGGCCGCCGCCCTCCCGGACTCCAACGGCCGGGTCGGCATGATCGGGATGAGCTACTTCGGCAACACCCACTGGACGGCCGCGCTGTCCAAGCCGCCGGAGCTGACGGCCATCGCCCCCCAGATCACCTGGTCCGACCCGCACGACGGGCTCTTCGGCCGGGGCGGGGCCGTCGAGCTGGGGCTCACCATGCCGTGGTCGCTCCTGCAGGGGATCGACACCTTGATGCGTCGGCATGCCGACGACCCTGCCGCCCTCGGACCCGCCCTGGGGGCCCTGGTCCACGACGTGGACCAGCTCAGGCCGGCCACCTACTGGGAACTTCCGGCGGGCCGCCACCCGGCCTTCCAGCGCCATGAGGTCCCAGAACTGGGCTTCGAACACGCGCTGCGGGACCCGCAGTGGAGCGCGGCCTGTTCGGGTGGCGGGACGCCAGGCGGAGGTCGACCTGCCCAGCCTGAAACTGGGGGGCTGGTACGACGTCTTCTGCCAGGGCACGCTCGACAACTTCGCCGAGAGCCGCGCCGCGGGGCACCCGGCCACCCTGATCATGGGCCCTTGGACGCACACTGACCACACCGGGCAGGTAGGCGACGTCAACTTCGGGTTGGCCGCCGGTATGGACCTCATAGGCTTCCGCGGCCGGTTCGTCGACCTGCAGGGTGCGTGGTTCAAGCAGTGGCTCGCCCCCGAGACCAATGCGGCGGGGCTGGGGCTGCCGCCGGTGCTGCTGTTCGTCATGGGGACCAACGAGTGGCGCGAGGAGCAGGAGTGGCCGCCGGCCCGGGCCGTCGACACGGACCTGTTCCTGCGCGCCGACGGTGCCCTCGCCTTCGACGCCCCCGGGGCCGGCGAGAGTGGTGACACGTACGTCTACGACCCGGCCGACCCCGTCCCGACGACGGGCGGCGCACACAGCATGTTCTCCAACGAGTTCCCGCCGGGGCCACTCGACCAGGCCCCCGTGGAGGCCAGGTCGGACGTCCTCGTCTACACCACTGAGCCCCTGACCGAGGCCCTGGAGGTCACCGGCCGTGTCCGGGCCTTCGTCCACGCGGCGACCGACGCCCCGTCGACGGACTGGGTGGTCCGACTGTGCGACGTCGACCCCGAGGGGATGTCCCTCAACGTCGTCGACGGGATCTTGAGGGCGCAGACGACACCCGGCGAGTTCGCCGAACACGCCGTCGACCTGTGGTCCACCAGCTACGTGTTCCGGGCCGGCCACCGCCTGCGCGTCCACGTCACCTCCAGCAGCTTCCCCCGCTGGGACCGCAACCTCAACACCGGCGAACCCATCGACAGCGGAACGGACTTCCGCCCAGCCCACCAGGAGATCGCGCACGACACCGCCCGGCCCTCCCGCCTCGTCCTCCCCGTCATCCGGTCGTGACGCGCAGCCCGGAGCAGCGTCCAAACCTTCACCTGGTTCAGAGACGTGAACCAGCTTGCCGCTCCAGGTGAGGGCGCCAGATTTGTGGCATCTCTGGCACAACCTCGCCGAGGTCGTGAAAGTACTGGTCAGCAAGCACAGTTCCTGCCTTCGCGCGCCGACCCCCGCCCCGGAGGCACGCCCTGAAGTCCTGCACCCGCCAGTCTCCCACGCGGGCCGGCTGGCCGAGCGGGCCCGGCAGCACCACACCGCCGTGCACGAACTCCTCGGTCAGGGCCTCAGCATCCGGGCCGTCGCCCGCCGCCTCGAACTGTCCCGGAACACCGTCCGGCGCTATGCCCGCGCCGTCACCTGGGAGGAACTGGCCACAGGCCGCTGGCAGAACCTCCCCAGCACCCTGGACCCATACAAGCCCTACCTGCACCAACGCTGGCACGAGGGCCTCCACCGCTTCCGCCGCCTGAAGGTGACCGGCTGGATCACCCGCAACCCCGACCGCATGAACGACGACGACCAGCAGAAACTCAAGGACATCCTGGCTCGCTGCCCCGAACTCGAAGCAGCCACCGGACACGTCCCGGGCCTTCGCCGCGATGATGGCCATCCGCAGCGCGAGCCGACTGCCCGAGTGGATCGCCGCGGCCCGCGCCGACGTGAACCACGGCCTGCGCGGCTTCGCCGACGGCCTGCTGGCCGACCTCGACGCCGTCATCCTCGGGCTGAGCACGGAGTGGAACTCGGGCTGCGTCGAGGGCAGAGTCACGGACATCAAGCTGCTCAAGCGACAAATGGGAGGCCGAGCCGGATTCCCCTTGCTCCGCAAGCGCGTCCTACTCGTCGCCGCCGACCGCCGACAACACAGAGCTACGAACCAGACGGCTCACTGATCGGCCTCACGGAAATCTTGACTGAGCCAGGATTTCGAGCGACGGCGAGATGAAGAACCGGAAGAGCAGTGCCTGGGCCCGCTGCTCATCGGCCGGACGGCCACCGGGACGTCGTCTCCAGGGCCCTGCTGGGGGCTGCCACCTCGCCTGTCCCCGTCCGGAAGCAGCCCCTCGACCGCGGCGGCATCGAAGAGCTCGCACGAGGCGCCACTCATCGACATGCCTTGCGGACCTTGGAGCCCACGCCGAATTCCCGTCGTGAACCGCAGGAAGCTTCCTACAGTAATTGACAGGGTACGAACGTACCTCTTAACGTACCCACATCCAGGACGACGCCGGCAGCTCAACGAGGAGCACCGATGCAGCACCTATACGACATAGATGTCCAGGTTCCGATGCGTGACGGCGTAGCCCTGGCCGCCAACCTGTGGCATCCGGCCCAGGGGGAGGCCCCGACGCTGCTGGTGCGCATGCCGTATGGCAAGGACGTGATGAGCTTCGGCCAGTCAGCCATCCCCGACCTCCTGGCTCTGGTGGAGGCCGGCTACGCGCTGATGGTGCAGGACTGCCGGGGAACCCACCGTTCGGAAGGCGAGTTCGTTCCCCATATGGCCGACCGGGCCGACGGCGAGGACACCGTCGCCTGGATCGCCGACCAGCCGTGGTCGGACGGCACGGTGGGTATGTACGGGCCCTCCTATCTCGGGATGGTCCAGTGGGAGACCGCGGTGACCGGTGTCCCCGCCCTCAAGGCGATCGCGCCGGCCTTCACCTCGATCGACAACTACGAGTCGCCCTGGTACGGCGCGGGCGGTGCGCTCTCACTGAGCCTGGTCACGCTGTGGAACGCCATGATGTACGCGGCCGACGCGCAGCGGTCCCTGGCGGCCGGCGAGGGCTCCGTGGACCAGGTGCAGCAGCTCGGTCGGGCGGCCCTGTTCTCCAAGCCGCTCAACGAGGTGCTGCCGACGGCGGAGGTTCCGGTCCTGGCGGCGTACGGGAAGTGGTGGGACGACTGGATGGCCCACCCGTCCCACGACGCCTACTGGGATGCCATGGAGCTCACGCCCGAGCTCAAGAACGTCACCGCCCCGGCGCTCAACATCGGCGGCTGGTACGACCTCTACATCGGCCAGACCGTCCGCACCTACACCACCGCCCGCCAGAAAGCAGGCAGTGCGCAGGCGCGCGAGGGGCAACGGCTGATCATCGGTCCGTGGGACCACATATCCACGAGTGGCGTCTATCCCGACCGCTCCTTCGGCCCGCTGGCCAGTGCCCAGATGCTGGGCCTGACCGGCCTGCACGTGAAGTTCTTCGACCGCTGGCTCCGCGGCGACACCACCGCTCTCGACGACGTGGCGCCCGTGAAGATCTTCGTCATGGGCATCGACCAGTGGCGCGACGAGCAGGAGTGGCCGCTGCCCGACACGCAGTGGACCGACTTCCACCTCACGAGCGCCGGACACGCCAACACAGCAGGCGGCGACGGTGCGTTGACCACCGAGCCACCGACCGGGACCGGGCACGACACCTACCTCTACGACCCGCGCCGCCCGGTCCCCACGGCCGGCGGGGCATCCATGCCGGTGACACCGGAACTCTGCGGCCCGGTCGACCAGCGGACCGTCGCCGGCCGCGAGGACGTCCTGTGCTTCGCAGGCCCCGTGCTGGAGGAGCCCGTCGAGGTCACCGGTCCGGTCAGCCTCACCCTGTTCGTGTCCTCCTCGGCGGCGGACACCGACTTCACCGCCAAGCTCGTCGACGTCTTCCCCGACGGCAAAGCGATCAACCTGTGCGACGGCATCCTGCGCGCCCGCTACCGAGGCGGCCTCGCCACGGAAGAACTGATGGAGCCCGGCACGGTCTACGAGATCACCGTCGACATGACCGCCACCTCCAACGTGTTCCTTCCCGGCCACCGCATCCGCGTGGACGTCTCCAGCAGCAACTTCCCCCGCTACGACCGCAACACCAACACCGGCGGCGTCATCGCCCGTGAGAGCGAGGAGCAGATGATTCCCGCCGTCAACCACATCCATCACGGGCCGAGCCACCCCAGCCGTCTGGTCCTGCCCGTCATCGACCGCAAGGACCAGCGATGAGCGCCGCCGACCGGGTCGCCGAACTGACCGCGACCTTCGCGGCTCCTTCCATAGACGTGGCCTGGCTGCTGTGCGACCAACACCCCGCCGACCGCGTCGCGTTCACCGTCGTCGACGGTACCGGTGAGCCCTCCGAGCTGTCCTTCGGAGAGCTCGCCTCGGACTCCCACCGCTGTGCGCGGGCGCTGCAGGGGCTCGGCGTCGGTCCGGGTGACAGGGTGGCGACCCTGATGGGCAAGGGCACCGACCTGGTCACCGTCATCCTCGCGATCTGGCGGCTCGGCGCGGTCTACGTCCCGCTGTTCACCGCGTTCGCGCCCCAGGCCATCGCCCTGCGCCTGGAAGGCTCCGGTGCGCACGTGGTGGTCGTCGACCCGGACCAGCGCCACAAACTCGACCCGGGCCCCGACATGCCGGACGACCCCCGGCGCCGCATCGTCGTCACCGGAACAGGCGCGTCCCGTGGTGACGTGTCGCTGGCCGACCTCGTCGCCGCCGCGTCGCCGGAGCCGGTGCCCGCCGTCGCCACGAGCGGGGACGGTCCGCTGGTGCACATGTTCACCTCCGGCACCACCGGCAAGCCCAAGGGGGTCATCCACCCCGTCTCCTACATCGCCGGATGGCAGGTCTACCTGGAGTACGGCCTGGGTGTCACCCGGGACAGCAGCTACTGGTGCGCCGCCGACCCCGGCTGGGCCTACGGGCTGTACGCGGCCATCGTCGCTCCGCTGGCCGCCGGGATCCCCAGCCTGCTGCTGGCCGGCGGATTCACCCCGGAGACGACCTGGCGCACCCTCCTCGACCACCAGGTCACCGACTTCACTGCCGCCCCAACCGTGTACCGGGGACTGCGCTCCTCGTCGGTGCCGGTGCCGCAGGGGCTGCGCCTGGAACGGGCGTCCAGCGCGGGGGAACCACTGACTCCCGAGGTCAACGAGTGGGCCGGCTCCGTGCTCGGCCTCGCCGTGCACGATCACTTCGGCCAGACCGAGGTCGGCATGCCGTTGGCCAACCACCACCATCCCGAACTCGCCCGTCCCCTCAAGGCCGGATCGATGGGCCGGCCGCTGCCCGGCTGGAGCCTCGCCGTCCTGGCCGACGAGAAGGACGAGCCCGCCGAACCAGGCGTGCTCGGCCGGGTCGCGATCGACGTCGCCGAAAGCCTGCTGATGACCTTCCGCGGCTACCAGATCGCAGGGCAGAGCGGCGCCAAGTTCACCGCCGACGGCCGCTGGTACCTCACCGGCGACGCCGGGCGCATCGACGCCGACGGCGACTTCTTCTTCTCCTCCCGCGACGACGACGTCATCATCATGGCCGGCTACCGGATCGGACCGTTCGAGATCGAGAGCGTCCTCGCCCAGCACCCCGCCGTCGCCGAGTGCAGCGTCATCGGCGCACCCGACCCCGTCCGCGGCGAGGTCATCGAGGCGTACATCGTCCTCCGCGACGGCCACGACGCCTCTCCCGAACTCGCAACCGAACTCCAACTGCTGGTCAAGACCCGCTACGCCGCCCACGCCTACCCGCGCACGATCCACTTCATCGACGCCCTGCCCAAGACACCCAGCGGCAAGACCCAGCGCTACCTGCTGCGCAGTCGTCGCCGCACCGAACTCACCACCCCGGAGCCACGTTGACCGACACCGAACCTCTGCTCGTCGAGGGACCTTTGCTCGTCGAGCAGCGCGGCCCCGTCCGTTGGTTGCGGCTCAACCGCCCCGAGCGGCGCAACGCCCTCGACGTCACCCTCGTAGAGGCCCTGGACAAGCAGATCACCAGCGCCGAGGCCGATCCCGGCACAGCGGTCATCGCGGTGGCAGGCAGGGGGCCGAGCTTCTGTGCCGGCGGGGACTTCCACCAGTTCCTGGAGCTGCACGACAGGGGCGACAATCCGGTCGGCTTCCTGGCCGACGTATCGGCCTGCTTCAGCCGCGTCGCGGCCAGCCCGAAACCATGGGTCGCGGTGCTGCACGGTCACGCTGTCGCCGGGGGCCTCGAACTCGCGCTGGCCTGCGATGTCGTCGTCGCCGCCGACACCACGCTCATCGGCGACGGCCACGTCATGCGGCGGCTGGTACCGGCCGGCGGGTCAAGCGTCCGGCTGCCCGGCGCGGTCGGACGCGGACTGTCGCGCTGGCTCCTGCTCACCGGCGAACTGCTGCCCGCGACCGCTTTCGCGCACACCGGCTGGATCCGGGAGATCGTGCCCGAGGCCGACCTCGACGCCGCCGCCACCCGCGTCTGCCGGCAACTGGCGGACCGCAACAGCCCCGCCCAGCAACGGCTCAAGACGCTGCTGCACCGGATCGACGGCATCGCGCCCGAGCACGCCCTGCGCGAGGAACTGGCCACCTTCGCCGACAACTGGTCGGCGAGTTCGGTGGCCGACGCCCTGCGGGCCTTCCTCGCTCCCCGGACCACGAAAGCAGACACGAAGTGAACCGCTACCACGGACGCGTCGTCGCCATCACCGGCGCCGCGCAAGGTCTCGGCCTCGCGATGGCGACCCGGTTCGCCGCCGAGGGCGCCACCGTCGCCCTAGCCGACGTCAACGAACAGGCGCTCACCGACGCCGCCGGGACCATCACCGACGCCCACGACGCGAAACTCCGCACCGACGTGGTGGACGTGACCGACTCCGCGCAGGTCAACGTCTGGATCGAGGGCGTCACCGCCGATCTCGGCCGCCTCGACGTGCTGGTCAACAACGCCGGCATCATCCGCGACAACCGCGTCGAGGACATCACCGACGACGACTGGCACGCGGTCATCGACGTCAGCCTCACCGGCGGCTTCCACTGCGCCCGCGCCGCGTTCGCCCCCATGAAACGCCAGGGCTACGGACGCATCATCAGCTTCTCGTCCATGTCATGGCGCGGGAACTTCGGCCAGACCAACTACGTGGCCGCAAAGGCCGGCATCGTCGGCATGACCCGCACCCTCGCACTGGAGGGCGCCCGCCACGGCATCACCGCCAACGCCATCGCCCCCGGCCTCATCGACACACCCATGCTCGCCTCCATGAACGGCCCCGCACGAGACAAACTCACCAACAAGGTCCCGATGCGCCACACCGGCAGGCCCGAGGACATCGCCGAAGCCGCGGCCTTCCTCGCCAGCGAAGCCGCCGGCTACATCACCGGCATCGTCCTCGACGTGGACGGCGGCATCTCCATCGGATCCTCCATCCGGTAGCCGTGAACCCGGCCGATCCGGTTCGCGGTGGTGCAAGCACATGGTGGTCTCCGAGGTGGTCCTTTGGACCGGGAGGTACTGATGCAGGGTGTACTCGTCACCGCGTTCGAGGGTCCTGATGCCCTGGTCGTACGAGAGCTTCCGGAGCCGGAGGCCCAAGAGGGCCAGGTCCTCATCGACGTCGAATGGGCGGGCGTGGTCTTCCCGGACCTCCTGCAGACTCGCGGGGAGTACCAGACACGTCCTGAACTGCCGTTCATCCCTGGCTGGGAGATGTCCGGCACGGTCCGCACGGACGGTGCCGGATTCCGTGCCGGTGACCGCGTGGCAGCTCTGCCGGACAACGTCGACACCCGCCGTGGGGCGGCCCTGCCCCTGAACTACCTGACCGCACATTTCGCGCTCATTCACCGGGGTGCTCTCCGCCCCGGCGAGGTCGTCCTCGTCCACGGAGCCGCGGGCGGAGTGGGGAGCGCGGCCTGCCAGCTGGCCGCGGCGTACGGCGCGCGCGTCATCGCCGTCGTGTCCACCGATGAGAAGGCCGAACTGGCCAGGTCTGCAGGAGCACACGAGGTCGTAGGTGTCGGCGGATTCCTCGACGAGGTCAGGACCCTCACCGACGGCCGAGGCGTAGACCTCGTGGTCGACCCCGTCGGCGGGGACCGCTTCCCGGACTCACTTCGCGCGCTGCGGCACGGCGGGGGACGCCTCCTCGTCCTGGGATTCGCGGGCCGGGGCATCCCCACGGTCAAAGTGAACCGTCTGCTGATGACCAACACCTCGGTGCTCGGAGTCGGGATGGACGAGTACTGGCGGCAGGATCCGGAAGCCGCCCGCGTCTATTGGCAGGAACTCTGGCCCTTGCTGAAGTCCGGCCGCCTGGACCCACCCATCTCGTCCGTCTTCCCCCTGGAACAGGCGTCGGCCGCGCTGAACCACCTGGACCAGCGAAGGGGCCTCGGCCGGACATTGCTGCAGATCGGTGCCTGACGACGCCTGGGAGTGTGGAGTACACGGGCACCCTCCACGTGGGTACGTTAGGTGGTACGTTAGTACCCATAAGGAATGGTCAGCGTGGCCCGGACGGCCACCCGTCGCTCTGGGCGGAGACGCTCATGGGAGACTGCTGCGGTGACGGCCCCAACTGACTCGCGCGACCGACGCCCGCGCCGAACGGCGCGCAGACGGGTCGTCGACACCCATCGGCGGGACGAACTGCTGCGCCAGGCCGAGGCGATCATCCTGACCGAAGGCTTCACCGCGGTGACCATGGACGAGCTCGCCCAGCGACTGGGGTGCTCCAAGGCGACGCTGTACAGCCTCGCCTCCACCAAGGAACAACTGGTGCTGGCGGTCACTCGCGCCTTCTTCCGGGATGCGACAGCCGAGATCGAACTGGCCGTCCAGGCCGAGCCCGACCCCAGGCAGCGGATCCGGGTCTACCTCACCGGCGTCGGCACGGCCATGCGCCGGCATTCCCACGCCTTCTACGACGACATGGTCGGGTACGAGCCGACGGCGCAGATCTACCGCAAGAACTCCGCCGCCGCGGCCCGCCGGGTCCACGAACTGATCGAGGAGGGCGTGCAGGCCGGCGTTTTCCGCGCGCTCAACGGACATTTCGCCGCCCACGTCGTAGCGGTCACCATCGACGCGGTCCAGTCGGGAATCCTCCTGGAGCGGACCGGCCTGACCGCCGGAGACGCCTTCTCCGAGCTCGGCGACCTCCTGCTGGACGGGCTCAGTTCGGGGCAGGGTGCGGCACCCTGGAATAGTGCCGACTCAACCGGATGACGCTGCACTGCGTATGCAGGCATCTACGCCTACGGCGTCGCCGGGTCACCCCCGTGCTGTCGGGGCTCAGTGGTCGGGCCGCCGCTCGCAGAGGGTGGGGGCAGCCAGGTTGGCCAGGTTCGTTTCCAACCCGAACAGCGTGTTCATGACGCGGACGCTCTGACAGAACGTCATCCACAGAACTCGACTATTCAGTCCGGGCCGCGCACAAGCGCCCATGCCCATTCACGGCAGCCTTCACCGCTGCACGGAGGTTCAGTCCGGTCCCTCCCGCGACACCCGAACGGCGCCATTGGCAGCTCTCGCGATATGCCGCGCGAGCAATGCCACCTATCCCGGCCCGGACACGACTCGCTGGAGGACGCACCATCGGTGCTCAACTTCAGGCAGAGCAGGCCGGCAAGAGGACACCTCGTACATGTACTCCGAGCAGATCAGAGTCGATATGCGGCATGGACGGGAGACGGAAACGGCGATACACGTACCCCGGATTCGACCGCGAGGGTTTGTTTATCCGATAAACATAGCCTCTGAGCTGCGGAAATACAGAGCGGCAGACTAGTCGGGCTATACGCCGGGGACAGCTACGTGATTCGTGACAACGGTCGGGAGTACGGCAGCGTCCCGCCTCCGGCGTGAGCAGAACGGGCGGAGTGGCGGGGTTGGCCGGCTAGTTCGACGGCCAGGTGACGGTCTGCCCTGCGGCAGTGACGCTGATCTCGGACCCGTTCCAGTGGCGAAGCACCGTCACCGCGCCAGCGCGTCACGTATGCCTCGACCGCGTCCCACAGCCGGTCAGGTCCGCCCTGCCGGACGATCCACGCGCCGCTGTCCTCGTAGAGCAGCGCCCACGCACCGACGGCAACGTCGATCAGCAGATGCTCGGTACGTCCCTGGGGGGTCAGGGTGACGTGCTGTGCGCGGGGTACGGCGAGTTGGGCGACGAATCGCGTGTTCCAATCGTCCAGCACATGGGGCCCGAGGGGAGCGGTCCGTTCCTCGCCGCTGTCGAGGTCCGGCAACACGCCGAACGGCGGGGGCTGTTGCGGGCGCGCGAGCATGAAGGAGATCTGTCCTGCCAGGAACCGGACTACTCGGCCAAGAAGGCCCGGGTCGAGCATCTCTACGCGATCGCCGACGGCGAGGTCATAGCCGAGGACGGCGAGCCCGAAGTCGTCTTCTGCATGGACGAGTTCGGGCGTGGCCACGAGGCGCTGAGGAATCGTGCGGGAGGAGGAGCCCGCCGCTGGTCATCGCAGTGACCGGTTGAAGCTGGAGGCAGGCTGATCCCCAGGTCGGGGGTGAGGCCGGAAGCAGCCTCGACAACGTAGGGACGGACCGAGACCACCAGGCGGTTCGTGCCCGCAAGCGAAGACGGAATGGGTGCAAGGAAACTGAACCAGTGGTCGAAGCCCCGTGAGTCGTCAGCGGCCTGCCGAATCTGGTGGATGGGCCGCTTTGTGGTGCTGGAGAGCGCCTTGTCCGATGGCCTCTCCTCTCTGGTCGGCCGCGGGTTGGGCGGCCAGTGGCCCGGACCAAGACTGCGATGTGCGGTCCGTGGTGATGCTGCCGGGGTAGAGCTGGGCGCCGACGCCGTCGAAGAGATCCTCGGTGAACGTGGGAAGCGATCCGGTGTCGCCCTCCCTGTCCGGCAGCCAGCCGGGCGGCGGGCAGGCGCGACGCTCACTGATGGCACCGGATCGTGGCGGAGTCGCCGTAGTACTCCGAGGCCGGGAAAGCCGGCTGCATGGGGAAGGGCGACAGCGTGATAGCAGGTGGGTTGCTGTCGGGGAGGAGCGTTGTTGAATAACGATGCGCCGTCTGCTTGGCCGAGCATTTTCGCGGCCGAGCGACGGGTACTCGATCACCAGCTCAAGCTGCACCGATGGGCAAGGGCCGATCCGGACCGCCGGTTCGGCGACGTGTTCAATTTGGTCTGCGACCGGTCCACCTTGCTGGTGGCCTGGGAGCGGGTGTCAGGCAACCGGGGCGCCAGGACAGCGGGCGTGGACGCGGTGACGCGACATCAGGTCGAGGACTACGGAGTGATCCGGTTCCTGGAGGAGCTGCGTTCCTCACTCAAGGACGGGTCCTTCACTGCGCTGCCGGTCAAGCAGGCTGTGATCCCGAAGAAGGGCGGCAAGGTCCGTCATCTGGGGATTCCCACGCTGCGTGACCGGGTCGCGCAAATGGCCCTCAAGCTGGTCCTGGAGCCGATCTTCGAGGTCGATTTCTACCCGTCCAGTTACGGGTATCGGCCTGGGCGTCGGGCCCAGGATGCCATCGCCGAGATCCACCGGCTCACCAGCCTCTCCTATGAATGGGTGGTGGAAGGGGATATCACCGCGTGCTTCGACAACGTCGACCATCACGTTCTGATGGACTTGGTGGGAGAGCGCATCAAGGACCGGAAGGTCCTGCGTCTGGTCCGAGTGTTTCTGCGGGCCGGGGTCGTCGAGCTGCACGGTGGCTTTGCGGACAGCTTGAACGGCACTCCGCAAGGTGGGGTGACCTCCCCGCTGTTGGCCAACATCTATCTCTCCGTGCTGGACCAGCATTTCGCCCGGATCTGGCATGAGGAGATGAGCCCACGATGGCGCAGGCAGTATCGGCGCCGGAGGGGGCTGCCGAACTTTCGGCTGGTGCGTTACGCCGACGACTTCGTCGTGCTTGTGCACGGCACGAAGTCCGACGCGATGGCACTGAAGTCGCAGATCGGCGAGCTGCTGGCCAGCAGGCTGAAGATGACCCTCTCGGTCGAGAAGACGCACATCACCCACATTGACGACGGCTTCGTCTTCCTGGGCTTTCACATCCAGAGCAAGACCCGGGGCGACGGGCGCCGCGTCGTGCTCACCATTCCGGCAAAGCAGGCGCTGGCATCGGTGATGCACAAGATCAAGAAGCTGACGGGGCAGGGAACGACCTCGCTCTCGTTGGCGGAGGTGCTACGGAAGGTCAACCCGGTCCTGCAGGGCTGGGCGGCTTACTTCCGCTACGGCGCATCGAAGAAGACGTTCTCCTACCTCGGCTGGTACGCATGGTGGAGGCTGCTTCTGTGGATTCGCCGCAAGCACCCTCACCTGACCTGGAAGCAGTTGCGGCGGCGCTACTACGGGGCCGACCGCATTGCGGAAGACCGTATGGTCCTCTACAGCCCGGCGAAGATGCGGGTCGAGCGTTACCGCTACCGCGGAGCGCAGATCAGCACACCATGGAACACCGGCGAGGTCGATCCAGACGGAGCACGTTTCCGCCGGACCGACCATGACGACATGGCCTTCGTCGGCAGGGTCAGCGAACACCTCACCTGACTCCTCGGATCATGTGGAGAGCCGGATGCCCGGCCAACGGGCACGTCCGGTTCGGCGGGCGGGGACGGGAAGACCGACACCTGAAAGGGTGCACGGCGTCTCGTCCCCGACCCAACCGCTCAACCTGCAGCCCCACCCCGGCCGGCAGTGGGCCGAACGCGGACGGCCGTCCGCACTCTGGCGGACATCGACCTGACACCCGACGAACTGCTGACCCACCTCGACGACGTGGTCATCCGCCTCCAGCGCGAGGAGGAACGGGGCACCGACGAAATCAGCGCCACCTGCCTCTACGCGGTCTACGACCCCGTCTCCCGCACCTGCTCCCTGGCCAGTGCCGGACACCTCCCGCCCGCCGTGGTGACTCCCCCGACCGCTGACGGCGACGCCTCCGCACCGCGCACGGTCGACTTCCCGCACCTGCCGATCGGCCCGCCCCTGGGCCTGGGCCAACTCCCCTTCGAAACCGCCCAGTTCGAACTGCACCCGGGCAGTCGGCTGGTGCTGTACACCGACGGCCTCGTCCAGAGCCGCTCTCGTGACCTCGAGACCGCCCTCGCACTGCTGCGCGACGTTCTCGCCCGGGCACCGACGTCGCTCGAGGAGACCTGCGACGAACTGCTCTCCGCTCTACTGCCCAGCCGCCCCGCCGACGACATCGCCCTCTTTGTGGCACAAACCGTAGCTTGACTCTGTCGGGGATCTTGGAGTTTCCCGGTGCGGCAGCACGATCGACGGGCATGCTCGGGTAGTTCCGCCGACCGATACAGTTGTCGAGGTGCTCGTTGTCCCTTCGTCCCCGTTCCGGTGAGCAGGTCCCGTCTCTGACTGCGCAGGTTGCGCGGGCGAGCAACCCGGGTGGTACGACGGCGATATGGGTGCGCGACCGGCTGGATGGGCTGTGGTGCGACGAGGACTTCGCCGACTGGTACCCGCGGGACGGGCGGCCGGGTCTCTCGCCTGCTCAGCTGGCCACCGTCTGTGTGCTGCAGTTCCTGCTCGGCCTGTCCGACCGGCAGGCCGCCGAGGCGGTCCGCTGCCGCATTGACTTCAAGTACGCCATGGCCATGGAGCTGGACGACCCCGGCTTCCATCACAGCGTGCTGGCCAACTTCCGAGACCGTCTCGCCGAAGACGACCGCGCCGACCGCCTCCTCGACCTCGCACTGGCCCGTCTCAAGGAGGCCGGACTCGTGCGCGAGCGCACCACGCAGCGCACCGACTCCACCCACGTCCTGGCCGCGGTGCGCGACCTGACCCGCCTGGAGATGGTCACCGAGGCGGTCCGCGCCGCACTCGAAGAAGTCGCCGGCACATCCCCGCACCTGCTGGACGAGCTGGTCGATGAGGACTGGGGGCTCCGCTACGGCCGGCCGGTCCGCCTGGGCAAGAACCCCACCAAGCCCAAGACCAGGATTCTTGCCACCGGAAACGACGCCGTCCGACTCCTGGAACACCTCTACCGGCATGGAGCAGACCGCACGTCCGGTCCTCGTATCCAGGCCCTGCGGCAGATCATGGTGCAGAACTACCACCGTGATGCCGCAGGACATCTGCGCTGGCGCACCGCCGAGAAGGAAGGCGGACCCGGGCTGCCGCCCTCGTCCCGGGCGGTCGTCTCGCCCTACGACACCTCGGCCCGCTACGCACGGCACGGACACATCATCAGCTGGAAGGGGTTCGCCGCTCACCTGACCGAGACCTGTGCTTCCGACGGGCCCAACGTGATCACGGACGTGGCCACCACCGCGGCCACCACCCACGACAGCCAGGTCCTGCCCGGCATCCACACCCGCCTCGCCCGCCGCGGGCTGTTGCCCGCCGAGCACCTGGTCGACGCCGGCTACACCTCCCTGCCCCACCTGGAACAGGCCGCCCGCGAACACCAGGTCACCGTCTCCGGACCGCTGAAGAGCAACCCCACCCGCCAGCACCGCCAAAACGAGGGCTTCGCCCGGGACGACTTCCACATCGACTACGGCCATCAGCAAGTCACCTGCCCCCAGGGACAGGTCAGCGCGGGCTGGCACGGCCCCTACCCGACCTCCTCGCCCACCGCGGCCCCGCTGATCGTGGCACGGTTCACCAAAAGCCAGTGCCGCCCCTGCCCCGCCCGCGCCCAGTGCACCACCACCGCCGACAGCGCCCGCACCGTGGGATTTCCTCCACGAGAGCTCCGTGACCTGCAACTCCGTGTCCGTGCCGAGCAGCAGACGCCCGAGTGGAAGACGCGTTACGCGGTCCGCTCCGGAGTGGAGGGCACGGTCAACGAGTTCGCCCATGGCCACGGCATGCGGCGCTGCCGCTACCGAGGACAGGGAAAGGCCCACATCCAGCACGTCCTGACGGCCATCGCCGTCAACATCGAGCGCCTCAGCGGACTGCCACCGGCCGAGGAAGCACCTACGCCCCGCCGGCCGACTGCCTTCCAGAACTACCTCGACCAGCGCGAGTTACCCCGGCTGAAGTCCTGGCGAACCCTGGGCAGCTGACCTCGGCATTTCCAAGATCCCCGACAGAGTCAAGGTAGCTCCTGACACCGATCGCGTCGCCACATGGGATCTCCCCCGCGACCCGGCAGTCGTCTCCACGGCCCGCGCCCACGCATCCCATCAGCTGACCGCCTGGGGGCTGGAAGAACTGGCCTTCACCACCGAGCTCGTGGTCAGCGAACTGGTGACGAACGCCATCCGCTACGGCAAGAGCCCCATCCAACTGCGGATGATCCTTCAATCCGCCCTGACCTGCGAAGTCTCCGACGCCAGCAGCACCGCCCCGCACCTGCGCCGCGCCCGGGTCTTCGACGAGGGGGCCGCGGTCTGCTCCTCGTGGCCCAGCTCACCGAGCACTGGGGTACGCGCCACAACCGCGAAGGCAAGGTCATCTGGGCGGAGCAGCTGATCCCCACCCCTTCTGCCCAGGCCCCATCCGCTCTGGCCTGAGCTTCTGCGCGAGAACGACCGCACGGTGTCGTAGCCGTCGCTCTCCTCGTACGTCCATGGCTCCCACTTCCCGTCGGTGGCGAACCGCCCGCGGTGTCCTGGCTGACGACCATGAAGCCGCGCCGGGCAGCCGCCACAGGATCGGCTGATAAAAAGCTGCGTCAGATACCGGCGACACCTGCCCGATTCCTCTACTACGACGCAGCCGGCCCAGGTCTGGTCCGTCCTGGGGCGGTGATGACCGCCGACCTTGCGATGGCCGCACTGTTCGGCTTCGGCATGACCGCCCGTTAGTTAGGGCGTGTATCGAGTCGTGATCAATCTGTGGTGGGCATCCTCACGTCGGGGCCTGCCGATCGGCGAGTACGGCCCGTACCCCTTGCGCCTGCGGCAGCAGTTCGAGGGCGTGATCTGGCGGTTCAAGACGGGCGGGCAGTGGCGGGAGATGCCGCAGGAGTTCGGCGCCTGGTCGACCTCCATAACCGCTTCCGGCAGTGGCGTGACGCAGGGTTCTTCGAGGCCCTGCATGAGGGGCTGATCGCGGAAGCCGCGAAGCGGGCGAGGTGGACCTGTCCTTGGTCAGTATCGACTCCCCCACCGCGCGCGCTCACCACGACGCGGCCGGGATGCACCTGGACCAGGGCGTCGTCACCGCTCTGGAGAAGGCCGCTGCCGAGGAAAGTAAGGCCTCGTCAAAGGGGGCGGCCGCGTAGAACAAAACGGGTAGGACACTGGAGACGATCCCGAGCGACGACACATCCGGCGCCGGCGGAAACTCAGACTGAAGGCCGCCCTCCTCGGACGCTCGAGGGGCGCGGACAGGCCAGCAAGGTCCACCTGGCCGCCGACGGCAAGTGCGAGCGCCGGCGGCGCCCGGCGACCTGCTGCGCCCGCACGCACGCCTCCAGATCGACCAGCGCCTCATGCGCGGGTACGACAGACCACCAGACCACACCCACTCCTCGACCGGGTTGATGCGGTTGCGGCCGGTGCCTTTGCGGGCCCGCCGGTTCCACATCATGTGACCGGTACTTCGGATTCGTCAGCACCTCCCACACGTTCGAGGCGGTCCAGCGTCCCGCCGCCGACCCCGGCGTCCACCGGGGTCGGCGGCGGATTCGTCAGGAGATCGGCGTTCAGCCGGTCCGCGAGCTGCGGGTGGCCGAGTTCCTCCGCCACCCGCCAGGCAAAGCACCTGGACACCACCAACCCCTCGACGGGATGGGCCTCCAGCAGCGAGCGCCCTTGGCAGCCTTGGCCGGGTTCGGGTGCCAGTAGCACCTGGCTGTGTACCCGTATGGCGGTTTGCCGATGTTCCAGCCCTCATGGCAGCGTTACTCAAAAGCGGGCGTTTCTATGACGTCCACAGGCGCGGCCCACCGGGGCTTCGGCCCGAGCATGCCTTTCGCCAGCATGGCCTGGGCCTGTGGTCTCACCGACTTGAGGCCGGTACATCCCGGGCCGGAACGTGCATTTACGGGTGAGTGTCGCGGGCGGTCATCGAGTCACTCTCCTTGTGACGGGATTTCGACCTGTTGCGCCTCGCGCCGCAGTTCGTCGGCGTCGTCCGCGAGGTACCAGCCCTCGGCGACGAGTTCGTCCAGTCGGCGGTTGAAGCGCTCGGCGTAGTCGGACGAGTCCCGGTACAGCTGCCGCAGCTTAGCCGCGTCGAACGGCTCTTCGCTGCCGACCGTCAGGTAGCTCGGAGTGCCGTCCGGTGTCGTCGGGTTGGCGCGGTAGGTGGAGTGCGGGACGTCCAACTGGACGCAGCGCACGCCTCCCAGGGTGTTGCCATGCTCATCCGTGGCGAAGTAGCCGTCGGGTCCCACCTCGATGCGTTCGGCGCGGGGCGGCACGGTGCCGTGCGCCACCCACTCGACCAAGTGGTGCAGGCCCATGCCGAAAAGCTCGAAGTGGGGCAGGCTGCTCATCCGCGGACCGAGCGGGACGTCCGGCTCTGCCGCGAAGGTCGCCTTCCACAGCGACACGTCGTTGTAGGGGGCGGGCCGGGTGCCCATGTGCGCGACGGCCGCGAGCTCGTAGAGGCGGTACTGGTCGCCGGGCTTGTCGCTGTCGTCGCGACGGTACTGGCGGCCCTCGTAGCCGGGACGGAACGAGTAGTCGGGCAGGGAGACGTCACCGTCGCTCATGACCTGCACGACCGGCACGCCGACGTCGTGGAAGGCCTCGAAGGGGAAGCCCGACGGGAAGAAGCCGTCGTAGACGGGTGAGCCGTCGGCGAGACGCTGCACGTCGTGGACGTCGCGGATGTAGTACGAGGTCACGCTGCCGGTCTGCGAGTGGCCGGCGAGGATGACGTGGACGGTGTCCGCCTGCGCGAACGGTCCCTGCGACGACCGCAGGGCGGCACCGACCTGGGCGAGGATCGTGCTGGTCGCCCCGTTGCGGCGCTCCAGCTCCGACCAGAACACCCGCATGAGTTCGGGATTGCCGAGGTTCAGGTTCGGGTCGAAGTCCGCCGTGTCGGGCCCCGCGATGCGCAGATCCTCGTAACGCTCGGGGTTGGACGGCTTGACGTGCATGTCGAGCGTCGTCTTCTGGGCGGTGATCTCCACCCAGGCGTGGCCCGAACGCATGATGTACGGGGCGGTGTAGAGCCAGACCGGCGCGATGCCGTGGACGTGCAGCGGCTCCGCTATCACGGTGCCGCTGAAACGGGCGGCGTCCCGGGGCCGTCGTACGCACAGCGTCGTGGCGTAGGGGTGACCGTCCGCCTCACCGGCGGCGATCCACTCCTCCTCGACGTAGTCGTACGCGTCGAGCGGGGGAACATGGCTGCCGTAGGGGGCGAACGTGGCCGAGCCGTCCGCCGGCGATCGTCGCAGGACAGCGGGGGTCACAGCTTGCATGGCGCTCCTCGAAGGGCGTGTGGGGTACGGATGTCAGCGGGGGATGACGGGAAGGACCAGGCGAGAGGGGTGCAGCGTGTCGTGGAAGACGTGCTGGGTGGCCGGCACCGTCTTGGCGGAGTCGGCGTGGGTAATGCGCTCGCCGGTGTTCGGATTGAGGTCGTAGGTGGGGAACTCGCTGGAGGAGACGTCGAGTCGGATGCGGTGTCCGGCCTTGAAGACGGTGCTCGTCGACCACAGGCCGATCTCGTAGCAGTACGCCGCTCCCGGCGTCCGGGGCTGGGTCACCCCGTGTCCCGTGCGGACGACGCCCTGGCAGACGGGAACGGCAGCGCCGTCGGGGAAGACGTCGACGAGCTTCGCGGTGAAGTCGGTGTTCTCCACGGAGGAGGAGGCCCACAGCTCCAGGGTCACCGGGCCGGTGACCTCCAGGTCGGTCTCCAGCGGAGGGGTGGTGTAGACGAGTACATCGGGGCGTCGGGCCACGGCGTCGAGGTCGACGGGGTCGTCGTACGTCGCGCCCGTCCTGATCGAGCCAGGCACGGGGTCGCTCGGGTCGTACACGAACACGTCCGGCTGTTCGTCGGCCGGTGGCCGGACCGACAGGCCGCGGCCACCGTCTGAGCCGCGGAGGTGGTACGGGGTCCACTGCGTGCGGGCCAGGGGCCACTCGTGCTCATCGCGCCAGACATTGTCACCCATCACGTAGAGCCGAACAGGCGGCTCCTCCGCGTAACCCGGCAACTCGCCCTTGAGGTGGTGGGCGAAGAACCGCATGACCGGCGCGTCGGCGCCGAGCTCGAGAAGCGATCCGGCCTTCGGGTCGCCGTCGGGCCGGATCTGCACGCTGTTGTGGTTCCAGGGGCCGACGACCAGGCGCTGACCCTCGCGGGTCTTCTCGGTGGCGCCATGACGGGCCAGCGTGGTGTAGGCGTCCAGGCCACCTTTGGCGAAGAAGTCGTACCAGCCGGCCTGGTGGAAGACCGGCAGGTCGATGTCCTGGAGGTGGGCGGCGGCGCTGGTCCGCCGCCAGTACGGGTCCTTGCCGTCGTCGTGGTCGCACCAGTCGCGGAACCATGGTGCCAGCTCGCGTAGTTCCTCGATGTCCCGCAGCGGGCGGTGGTCGAGGAGAGCACGGGTGCCCTCGGCCTCCAGCCGGGACATCTCGGCGAGTTTCGCCGGGTCGCCGAGGCCCTTGTCGTCCATGAGCCTGCCGGACTCGGCGAACTGTGGCACGGGAGGTACGGCGCCCCGGCGGTCGGCCTCCTCCGTTGTCATGAGGGCGCTCCAGCTGAGCGCGAGGCCGAGATGGAGTACACCGGGTGCGTAGTACCAGGCGCTGTCGTTCCCGTCCCAGGCGCACGAGAACGGGGCGATCGCGACCAGGTGGGGTGGCCGGGCGATGGCGGCGGTCCACTGGGTGAAGCCGCTGTAGGAGATGCCGAACATGCCGACCTTGCCGTTCGACCAGGGCTGCGCGGCCGCCCACTCGACTGTGTCGTAGCCGTCGTCGACGTCGGGGTGGAAGGGGTAGAAGTCGCCCTCGGAGCCGTACCGGCCCCGACAGCTCTGGATGAGCACGGCATATCCCTGCCGGGCGACCATCTGCCCGAACAACGCGGCGATTCCGTCCCGGGGGGTGTATGGGTAGCGCTGCACCAGCACCGGGTACGGGCCGGGACCCGCGGGCCGGAAGATGTCCGTACGCAGGCGGATGCCATCGCGCATCGGCACCATCACATCGTTCTCGACGACGAGGTCGTTGACGGCGTCAGCCATGCCGTTGTGTCCCTTTCACGTTGCGGAAGAGAGGTGTTCGCCGCGTCAGTGCAGCTCGCTGCCGATGCTCATGCCGCCGTCCACGTCCAGGACCACGCCCGTTACGTATCCGGCCGCTTCCGAGCACAGGTGCGCCGCGGCCTCGGCGATGTCCGTCGGGTCGCCGATGTGCTTCATGGGGACGCGGGAGGCGAGCTTCGCGCGGGCGACGTCGTTGGGGTCGTCCCGGTCACCCCGGCGTTGTTCACCAGAACGTCCACCCGGCCGTAGGTTGCGAGCGTGTCGGCGCCCCACGCGTCGACCTGCCCGGCGTCCGCCACGTTCACGACGTACGGGCGCGCTTCGCCTTCGCCCGTGCACTGGGCGGCCGTCTCCTTCACTGCACCGGTACACGGTGAGGGCTGCGGTGAAGGTGGTGACCCGGAACTCGTCCAGCACGCGCCAGGTGAGTTCGGCGGAGAACCCGGTGTGGAGGAGCACGCTCGGCACTCCCAGACTCAGCGAGGCGATCACCCCGAAATACAGCCCGTACGCCCAGCCAGGGCCGGCCGCGTTCCACAGGACGTCGTCCTGGGTGACACCGCAGCCGTATTCGGCGTGAACGCGGAAGCCGGCGATTGCCGAGGGGGGTACGACGACGCCCTTGGGCCGGCCTGTCGTGCCGGACGTGAAGATGTGTACCAGCGGGGCGGCGCCTCAGGGCGAGGGCGTAAGGCATAGCACGCTCCCTTCCCCATTGGCGGACACGAGGAGCGAGCCGTCCGGGCTCAAGGCCAGTCCGGCGAACTGGCGCGGGGGGCTCGTGGGGCTGGGGACCGGCCCGGGGCGGCTGCTCCCCGGGGGAAGCCCCACCGCGAGATTTTCGGCCTCGATCCGGCTCTCCCCGGTCGTGAGGGAGATCGCCCGCAGACGTCGGTGCTCCACTTCGACCGTGAACAACTCGTCGTCGCGTACGACGAGGCCCTGCGGCCTGCCGAGCCCGTCCGCGACGGTCGCCGTCCCGCCGTCCTCGACGCGGAGCACCGCTCCGAGGCGGTCGTCCGTGACGTAACAGTTCTCTCGGTCGTCGAAGGCCACGTCCACGGGGTGCGCGAGACCCTCGGCGAGAACCGTGAGGTTGTCGGTCTCGTCGATCCGTACGATACGGCCGGCGCCGGACTCAGCGACGACGAGCGAGCCGTCCGCTGCGACTTCCAGCCCCGTGGGCTCGCTCAGGCCGGTCACCCGGACGCGTGTCGTGTCGTGCGTGAGGTCGTCGGTGCGTACCTCGCCGAGCTGCGAGGTGACGTGCAGAAGTCCGTTGTCGGCGGTGACCGCGTGCACGAAGGGCAGGAGGCGGTGGGTCGCTCCCCCGGGCTCGTCCGCGGGGGACCCGGTCAGGCGGGCCAGGCGGTAGTGGTCGGCGGCGTAGACGATGCCGCCGAGGTCGACGGTGATCCCGTACGGGCCGTCGAGGCCGCGCGGGACTATCTCACGGATGCGTCCGTCGGCGTGCATCTCCGTGACGCCGCCGGTGGCGAAGCTGGAGACGAACATGCGGTTCTCCGCGTCGAAGGCCGCGTTGTCCAGGCCGGCGACCCCGGAGGTGACGAGGGAGCGGGAGCCGGTGGCGAGGTCGATGCGGGTGACGACGCCGGCGATGCCGCGGGAGAGGACCACCAGGGTTCCGTCCCGGTCGAAGCGGACCGCCACCGGTTCATGCACATCCTGTGCGAACAGTTCGGCGGTGCCGCCGTCGGGAGGGATGCGCCAGACCTGGTTGTCGAGCATATGCGGGTAGTACAGGCAGCCGTCCGGGCCGAGCTGCATGGCGTTGCCGAGGGTGAGGCCGTCGGTCAGCACGGTCGGTTCGCCGCCGTCGGGGAACAGCTCCAGAAGGCGGCCGTTCATCGCCATCTCGTTGACGAAGAGACGGTCTCCGACGCAGGTGATGCCGTTGGGTGCCCGCAGCGACTCGGAGACCAGGCCGTACTCGCCTGCGGGGCTGCGTCGCCACACCCTGCCCGGCGTCAGGTCGGCGATGTACATCGAGCCGTCCGCCCCGAAGGCGAGGTCGTCCGGGGCTTGGACGGGGCTGTCGAGCGGCACCACGACCTCGACGTCCCCGGACCCGGGGTCCACGGCGCTGATCTGCCCGGCGAGGAACTGCGCCACGTACAGCCGCCCGTCGGGGCCGAACGTGACGCCGTTGGCACCCCACAACCGGTTGGGCGGGTTGAGCCTTCGCACGTCCCAGCGGTCGCTTCGCGGTTGCTGTCTGCCGGTGTCGTCGAATCTGTTGGGGTGCATCATCGCTCCCTGACTTGCGAGTGGTCGACGCGCCAACATCTACCACGTGGTTGGCGTTCGCCTGTGGAGAGAGTAGACGGGGGCAGGCGTGGAGGGAAGGGGATACAAGGCGTTCAGCCCCGTCCGGGGGCACTCACGCGGAGGTGGCCAGACCACCGGCGAACCGCGAGATCGACGTGCTTGCGCTCATCGCGATGGGCTGCACCAACGCCGAAGTCGGCGAGCGCCTCGGCATCCGCTCCGAGACCGTCAAGAGCTACCTGCGCAACGCGATGCAGAAACTGGGCCAGCTTCTTGCCCTGATCACGCTTCCCGGGAACGCAGCCCGGGTCGACGCTCTGGCGTGCGCCGGCCCGGGGAGCAGAAGGTTGATCACTCGACGAGGACCTCGTCCATGCCGCCCTCCGTCCGCCAGCGCCTGAGTAGTTCATGGAAGGCGATCGCTCCGTCTCCGAAGGTTTCGACGCGCTTTCTGGGCATGCCCTCGTTGTTGTAGTAGCCAGGGGTGCACTCGGCCTGGAACTTGTGGAGTTGAGGTGCCTTCTCGTGGATGGTGGCGACCCATGCCGCCTCGGCGTCGGCGCTCGGTTCGACGTATGCGGCCTGTCGCTTGCTCGCCGCTGCGAGGATCGCGGCGATGTGGGTGGCCTGTTCGTCGAGGATGTGGACGAAGTTCGAAGCGGACGCGTTCTGCAGCGGGCTGAGCTGGAAGAGGTTGGGGAAGCCGTGGGTGGACAACCCGTGGAGCGTCCTCGGGCCGTCCTTCCACCGCTCGGGGAAGGTGACGCCGTCCCGGCCGTACACCGTAAGCTCGCCCGACAGGATCCCCGAGGCGCCCACCTCGAATCCGGTGGCGAAGATGATGCAGTCGACCTCGTACTCGGTGTCGCCGACCACCAGGCCGCTTTCGGTGATGCGTTCCACGCCGCCGTGGTCGGCCGTGTCCACGAGTGTGACGTTCGGCCGGTTGAAGGTTTCCAGATAGGTGTCGCTGAACGTTGGCCGCTTGCACATGTAGCGGTACCAGGGCTTCAGTGCCTCGGCGGTGGCCGGGTCATCGACGAGGGCGTCCACGCGGGCGCGCAGCTCGTTCATCTTCTGGAAGTCGGCGAGTTCCCCGACCCGTTCCCGCTCCTCGGCCGGGATGTGGTCGTAGTCGTTGGTCGGGAGCAGGTTCTGCAGCAGGCGGGCGCTGGACGTCCAGCCGTCACGGACCAGGTCCTGTTCGGCCTGACCGCCGCTGATGAGAGTCAGGAAGTTGTCCCGGCGGCGTTGCTGCCAGCCGGGCTTCAGTGACGTGGCCCATTCGGGGTCCGTGGGGCGGTTGGCGCGTACGTCGACCGAGGACGGCGTGCGCTGGAACACGTACAGGTGCCGGGCGTCGCGGCCGAGGTGCGGCACGATCTGGATCGCGGTCGCACCGGTGCCGATCACGGCCACGCGCTTGTCGGCGAGCCGGTCGAGGTTCCCGTTCGCGTCGCCGCCGGTGTAGGCGTAGTCCCAGCGGCTCGTGTGGAACGTATGGCCCTCGAAGGTCTCGATGCCGGGGATGCCCGGGAGCTTGGGGAGGCTGAGCGTTCCGCTGGAGACGACCACGTGGCGGGCCCGCATCCGGTCTCCGCGGTCGGTGGAGACGATCCACTCCGACTCGGCCTCGTTCCAGCGGAGTTCACTCGCGCGCGTCCGGAACAGGGCGTCACGGTAGAGGTCGAAGTGCCGGCCGATGGCCCGGGCGTGCTGCCGGATCTCCTCCCCCGGCGCGTACTTCCACTTCGGGATGTATCCGAGTTCTTCGAGCAGGGGCATGTAGACGTACGACTCGATGTCACAGTGGACGCCCGGATAGCGGTTCCAGTACCACGTGCCGCCGAAGTCGGCCGCCTGCTCGATCATCCGGATGTTCTGGATGCCTGCCTGGCGTAAGCGTGCACCGGTGAGCAGACCACCGAACCCCCCGCCGATGACGGCCACATCGACGCGGTCGCACAGCGGCTCCCGGGTTAATTCCAGCTCCGCGTACGGGTCATCGGCGTAGGAGCTCAACTCACCGGTGAGGCGCCGGTACTGACTGCTGCCGTCGGGGCGGATCCGGCGGTCACGCTCCGCACGGTACTTGGCGCGCAGGGCGTCCAGGTCGAATCCGAGCTTGTGGGGTGTGGGCGGGGTGGGGGCGGGCGGCTTCTGAGGGCTGGGCATGGGGCCTCTCTGCTGTCCGTGGATGACGGGCTGCGGGATCAGACGGCGGACCAGCCGCCGTCGACGGGCAGGACGGTGCCGTTGATGTTGGACGCCGCGTCCGAAGCGAGGAACACGATGGCGGCGGCCTGAGTCTCGGGGGCGGCGGGTTGACCGACGTTGCCCATGTAGGCCATGAGTGCCTGTGGACCGAGTGCGTCAGTGTCGATGCTGATCTCGATGTTGGTGAAAGTTCCGCCGGGGGCGATCGCGTTGGTGCGGATGCCGTGGTGACGGTAGGTCACGGCGAGGGACTTCGTCAGGCCCGCGATGCCGTGTTTTGCGGCGGTGTACGCGGCTCCGGCGCTACTGCCGCGGAGCGACGCCTCGGAGGCGGTGAAGACGATCGCGCCATGCCCGGCCTCCAGCATGTGAGGGAGGACGGCCCGGGTGAGCAGGAACGGCGCGGTGAGGTTGACCCGTATCAGGCGTTCCCACTCGGCGTCGGTCACGTCGCCCACGGCGGACATCGTGTCCATGATCCCGGCGTTGTTGACCAGGACGTCGATGCCACCGAAGGCGCTGATCGCGGCGGCGACGACCTCGTCGACCACAGACTGCTCGCTGAGGTCGCCGACGACGGTGACCGCCGCACCGCCGTCCTTCTCGATCTCGGCTCTGACGTCGTCGGCGGCTTTGGCATTGAGGTCGGCCACGACGACCTTGGCGCCTTGGCCGGCGAAGGCGAGAGCGGTGGACCTGCCGATGCCGGAGCCTGCTCCGGTGACGATGACACGGCGGTCGACGAAGCCGTAGTGGCTCATGAAGGGGCCCTTTCCGCGGTGGGCATTCGGCATGGTCACGAGCGGTGTTCGTCCTGGCGCGGCGGCTTGCGTCCGTCCAGGGACTTCCACCGTGCGCGCAGGGCGTGGGCGGCCGCCTTGGGCAGCCGTTCGCGGGTGAAGACACCCTTCTTGTTGCCGCCGGCCCGGTGGATGCCGTTCGCCGTCTGGAAGTCCGCGAAGTTCCAGACGTGTTCCCCCACGAAGGCATCGACGCGGTCGAAGGCGCGGTGGTTCGCCTCCAGGTAGGCGACCTGGTACTCCTCCGTCCACGGCGCGTCCCACACCGAGTGCAGCCCCGGCAGGGTGTCCGCGCCGTACTCGCTCATCATGATCGGCTTGCCGAACTTCCCGGCCCAGCCACGCAGATCGCCTTCCAGGTACGTCTGCGCGGTGGCCAGGTCGCCCGTGGCGACATACCAGCCGTAGTAGCGGTTGATGCACAGGACGTCGAAGAGGTCGGCGATGCGGTCGTTCTCGTGGGTCGCGAATATAACCGCCGCGTAGGTCACCGGCCGGGTGGGATCGAGTTTGCGGGTGAGTTCGACGAGCGGCTCGAAGTACTCTCGTGCCCCCTCCTCGTTGGAGGAGGGCTCGTTGGCGATGCACCACATCACGACACTGGGGTGGTTCTTGTCGCGGGCGATCAGCTCCCGGATCGCCTGGGCGTGGGCCGCGCGCGTGTCGTCGTTGAACGTGTCGTCGGAGAACGTGGCCCGGGGCGCAGTGCCCATGAGGCCGCTCTCCACGGCCAGGTTGAGCCCGACGGCCGCGGTTTCGTCGATCACGACGATGCCGTGCCGGTCGGCGAACTCCATGACCTCCTCGGCGTATGGATAGTGCGAGGTACGGAAGGAGTTGGCACCCATCCACTCCATGAGCTGGAAGTCGTGCACGAGGTAGGCGTCGTCGTGACCCTTGCCGCGCACGGGGGTGTCCTCGTGCTTGCCGAAGCCTGTGAAGTAGAACGGCTCACCGTTGATCAGGAACTGCGTGCCGCGCACCTCGACGGTGCGGACCCCGAACGGCTCGGTGTACGTGTCCACGACCTCGCCGTCACGGTCCAGGACCTCTACGACGAGGTCGTAGAGATACGCCGCACCCGGCCGCCACAGCGTCACGTCGCCGATCCGCAGCGTGCCGTTCACACCTTCCCCGCCGGCGACCTCCGTGCCGTCGGCGTCGAGGGCGCGTACCCGGACGCGAGCGGGCACGTTCGTCTCGAGCGAGTAGTCGACCGTCCCGGTCGTGCCGTCCGTGTCGTCGATGCCGGTCACGATCGTGATGTCGTCGACGTGGACCACGGGCCTGCTGTACAGCCACACCGAGCGGGCGAGGCCCGCGTAGTTGTAGAAGTCGTGCAGATAGGTCTGCTTGCGCCGGCCGTCCTGGGAGACGGTGATCGTGCCCGGCGGGATCGTGACGTTGGTGAGCTCGTTGTTGACCCCGACGGTGAGTCTGAACTCCGCGCCGGGCCGCACGTGTTCGGTGATGTCGGCCTCGAAGGGCGTGTAGCCCCCGACGTGTTCGGCGACCAGGACTTCGCCGACGTACACCTTCCCCTCGTGGGTCGCGGCGTCGAGGCGCACCATGACGCGCTCGCCCGCCCAGCCGCGCGGTACGCGCACCTGGCGCTGGTACCAGACCCATCCGACGTGGTCACGGATCGCGCTGTCGGTGAACAGGTCGTTGTAGCTGGCCGGTACCGGTGCTTCCAGCCGTGTGTCGAGCCGCTTGGTCCACGGCTCGGGTCCGGCGGCTCCGGCGACGGCGAACCGCCAGATCCCGTCGAGGTTCACCAGCTCGCGGCTGGTGGTGGAGCGGGGCTTCAGCATGGCAAGTACTCCTGCGCGGTGTTGTCGTGGCCCGGCGACGGTGCGGCCGGCGGAAGGGCGCGTCGGCGCCGTCAGTCGGCCTCTTCGAGGGTCAGGCGCCACTCCCACGCGTACTCGCTGCCGGGGAGCCGGTGGCGCGGATGGGTGTCGGGTCCCAGGACCGCCGTGCCGAGTCCGCGGTGCGCGATGTCGAGATGCACCACTGTCTTCCTGCTCGGCTGGAGTTCCCACCAGTGCTCGGCGGCCTCCAGTTCGCTCACCGTGTACCGGCCGACGTTCATGTGGAGGCCTGCCGGGTGGGCGGTACGGACGGTGCCGGCGGGGCCGGTCAGCGTCAGGGCGGTGACCTCGCCGCGGGTGCCGTTCTCCTGGGGGAGCAGGTAGGGCACGGCCAGGTCGTCGATGCCGCTCTCCCAGGAGCCGAGCAGGGCCGACGCCCGCCGGTCGGGGTAGTTCTCCCATGGTCCGAGACCGACCCAGCCCGCGTCGTCGAACCCGTCGACGAACTCGAACTCCATGCCGACCCGCAGACCGTCCTGCGTGCCCTCCGGAAGTGACACCTGCTCGGAGAAGACCCAGTCGCCGACGGCGAGCGCCACGATCGTCCTCCGGTGCACGACCTCGTCACCGAAGGCGGCCTTGTAGCGCGTGGTGACCACGGCCCCTTCGCTGGTCTCCTTGACCTCGATGTCGACGGGTGTGAGCTCGAAGAAGCCGGAGCGGACGAAGCGGTTGTCCAGCGAGAACGACTTGTCGTGGCAGGTGAGCGCCCGCCACAGACTGAGCTGCGGAGGGCGGCGCAGCAGCGGGTGCCGAAGAGCGCCCTCGGCGTCGATCCGCGCCGCCGGAGATCCTGCCGGGGCCTGAGGGAGCGGTTCGGGTGTCCGTGGGAAGGTGACCTGCTCGACGGCCACCTCGGTGCCCGCGGGTGCCCACACGGCGGCCTCGCGGGTGCGCACGGTGAGGCTCAGCGCCAGTGCGGGGCCGCCTGAGAGCAGGGCGCGCACCGAGGCGGGGATGTCGATCGTGCCCTCGCCGCCCGCCGGCACCTCCGGCGTGGGGACGGCCACGGCCCCGGCCTGACCGGTCGCGGTCTCGACGCGCAGTTCGAGCTGATACGCGCTCAGGTCCGCGAAGGTCTGGCGGTTGCGGATCCGGAGCGTTCCCGCCCGGGCCTCCTCGGCATCCGAGACGACACGGATCGGGCTGAAGAGGCCACGCGCCTCGAACAGCGCCGGCTTCGGGGTGAGGTCGGGGAACACCACACCGTTGACGAGCATGGGCCCGTTGTGGGTCTCGTCGCCGAAGTCGCCGCCGTAGCGCAGCTTCCCGTCGCCGTCCCGGTCGAGAGAGTGGTCCGTGAACTGCCAGATGAACCCGCCCTGGAGGCCGGGCAGTGACTCGAACAGTTCCCAGTAGTCGGAGAGTCCGCCGGTGCCGTTACCCATGGAGAAGGCGTACTCGCAGGTAATCAGCGGCCGATCCGCCCGCGGGTCGGCAGAGTACCCCTCAAGGCTGGCGAGAGCCGGGTACATCGGGCAGAGGATGTCGCTCACGGCGTGTCCGGTGTGCCAGTCGGTGGCGACCGCGCCTTCGTAGTGCAGGGGCCGTGTCGGGTCGATGCGCCGTATCCAGCCGGCGACCGCGTCATGGGCCGCGCCGTATCCGGTCTCGTTGCCCAGTGACCAGGAGATCACCGACGGGTGGTTGCGGTCGCGCAGCACCATCCGGGAGATGCGTTCCATGATCTCGGGCAGATAGCGGGGGTCGTCGGCGATCGTCGAGGCGAACGCGTGTCCTTCGACGTCCGCTTCGTCGATGACGTAGAGCCCCATCTCGTCGCACAGGTCGAGAACCTGCGGGTCGTTGGGGTAGTGGGCCGCGCGGACGGCGTTCACGTTGAACCGCTTGAGCAGGGACAGCTCCGCCAGCATGCGGTCGCGGGAGATGACGCGGCCGGTGCGCGGGTCGGTGTCGTGGCGTGCGATGCCCTGGACGAGGATCCGCCTGCCGTTGACGAGGAGGTCGCGTCCTTCGATGCGCACGCGTCGGAAGCCGATCCGGATGCGTGTTTCGTCGGCGACGGTTCCCTCGGGCGAGACGAGCTGGACGGTGAGGTCTTCGAGGTGGGGGGTCTCCGCCGACCAGGGGGTGACGTCGAGGTCGTCGAGGGCGAAGAACGCGTTTCCGGCGGGCGCGTCCGGGGCCGGGAGCCGGGTCATGGTGGCGGGGATCGCGCGGAACTCCGGGGGGATGGGCGCCCCTGCCGCGTTGATGCTGAGCAGGTCCATGAAGTCGGCGGGCAGTTGGGGCTCGGGGCGCGTCGACCTGTCCAGGGACGGTTTGGGAAGAGTGCGTGTGCCCAGGCGGGCGGAGACCGGCAGGGTCAGAGTTCGGCCGAGCACCTCTGTGCGCACCGACCAGTCGACCTCGTAAAGGTGGTCCAGGCCCGTGGTGGACACCGTGAGGCTGAGGCTGCCGCGTTCGGTCTCGGGGTCGTAGTCGGCGACCGCGCAGACGTCGGCCAGCCTGATCTCGGGCACGGTGTAGAGGAAGACCGAGCGGCTCAGACCCGACTGCCACCAGTGGTCCTGGTCCTCCAGGTAGCTGGCGGCGGACCACTTGGCGACCCGGAGCTCGATGCGGTTGGTTTTGTCGACGAGGGCTTCGGTGATGTCGAACTCGGCGGCCAGGTGCGAGTCCGAACTCGTTCCGACCGGCTTGTCGTTGACGAACACCCGCAACAGGCCCTCGGCGGCGCCGACATGCAGGACGGTCCGGCGCCCGGGCACGGGCGACAACACGACCAGGCGCCGGTAGACGCCCGTCGGATTCTGTTCCGGGATCTGCGGGGGCACCTCTTCGAACGGCATGGGCACGTTCGTGTAGTGCGGTCGGTCCCCTTCCCCGAGGTCCTCCTGCATCGTCCACAGGCTCGGGACCTGGATCGTCTTCCAGTTCGGGCCGAGCGGCGCCGTCGGTGTCGGTAGCAGCTGGAAGTCCCAGGCGCCGTCGAGGTCGACGTCGGGTGTGCGGGGCAACGAGTGCATCGGCAGCCGGCCCACGGGGTGCAGGCCGGAGGCGTCATAGGGACCCATCGTGTTCTCCGTTCCGGTCATGCCGACCCCTCCTCCAGGCCCTGGCCACCGCTGCGGGCGATCCCGCCCAGCCAGGCCAGGCTCGGCTTCGGGTGCCGCTCGAACGTCTCGCGGTCGACCGCGATGAGCCCGAACGTCGGCTCCCAGTGGCCCCATTCGTAGTTGTCGAGGGCGCTCCAGTGGAGATAGCCCCGTACGTCGACGCCGTCGTCCATCGCCGAGAACAGGTGACGCAGGGCGTCGCCGGTGTAGGCGATACGCCGGCTGTCGTCGGCGGTGGCGATGCCGTTCTCGGTGACGAGGACCGGTGCGCCGCCCGTGACCTCCCAGGCGTGCCGGACCGCGATGCCGATCGCGTCGGGCCGGTACGCGTTGCCCGTCAGGGTGGTGTCGGGGCCCAGCGCGTGGGGGACCACGCCGTTCTCGTCGACGGCCTGGCTGGAGTACGACTGGACCCCGATGAAGTCGTCGCCACGGGCCGCTTCGAGGTACAGGTCCTCACGGACGTACCGCACCTCGCGCAGCTTCTCCTCGTTGCCCGGGGTCGGGGTGAGTGCCTGACAGGCCACCGTCCAGCCGGACTTGGCGTCCGTGCGCTGCCTGAGGATTTCGCGGGCGGCCTGGTGCGCCTCGGCCAGCCGCTGCCCGATCTTGGGATCGGGGTCCGGCAGCACCGGGCGCGCCGCACCCTCGACCGTCGGGCTCATCCACTTCTTCGCGTCCTCCTCGGACGGCCGCGCCTGGCTCATCATCGCCATCAGGGCCAGCATGTTGGGTTCGTTGATCGTGCAGACCCACTCGACGCCGTCGAGGACGCGCGTGGCCGCTTCGACGTACGCCTGGAAGCGTTCGACGGCGCGATCGCCCAACCAGCCGCCGTCCTCGGTGAACCAGCGCGGGTTGGTGAAGTGGTGCAGGGTGACGACCGGAGTGAGGCCGAGGTCGAGGGCGGTGTCGATCATCCGCCGGTAGTGCGCGAGTTCGGCGCGGGAGATGTGTCCCTCGTCCGGCTCGATGCGCGCCCACTCGATCCCGAAACGGTAGGAGTTCAGGCCGGCGTCCGCCAGCAGCCGCATGTCCTCGGCGTAGCGGTGATAGCTGTCGATCGCGTCGCCGCTGCGCGCCATGCCGGGCATCTTCGGTTCGTGTGCCCACCAGTCGCTGGTGACGTTGTTGCCTTCGATCTGGTGAGGGGCGGTCGATGCTCCCCAGAGGAAGCCGGAAATGAGTTCGGTCACCGTCGAGATCCTTGCTCGAGAACGGCACAAGAGACCGCGGCCCGGACGAAGGCGGGCGGCGGCGATGGTTCCACGCTACCACGAATGTCGAATCGCGTTACTATTTTCGCGGTGGCCGACAATGGGGCCGCCGGACCAGTCAGGGATCCATCGGCGGGAGAACACGCATGACGGCAACCAGCGGCCGCGGGCCGTACGCGAAGTCGGCGGAGGTACGCCGAAGGATCCTCGAAGCCTGTGTGGACGCCTTCGGTGAGACCGGCTTCTACGGCGCCACCATGAAGGACGTCGCGAAGCGCGCCGGCATCAGTCACACCGGGCTTCTCCACCACTTCGCGCGGAAGGAGGAGCTGCTCATCGCCGTGCTGGAGCTGCGCGACGAACGCAGCGCCCGGTTCCTCGAGTCGGCCGACGCCATCGACCCGGCCGACCATCCCGTCGACGCCTTGCGGGGCATGCTGGCCGTCGTCGTCGACAACGAACTGCGGCCGGGAATCATGGAACTTCATTGCGTCCTCTCCGGCGAGGCGACCTCTCCCGGCCACCCCGCGCACACGTACTTCGCGGAGCGCTACCGCAGCGTCCGCCGCTTCTACACCACCGCGTACACCGCGCTGGCCAAGCGCGGCGAACTGAGTTCGCCGGTGGACCCGGAGACCCTCGCCACCATGACCATCGCCCTCATCAACGGCCTCCAGGCCCAGTGGCTCTTCGACCGGGAGTCGGTGAAGATGGAGTCCGCGATCCGAGCGTTCCTGACGTCCCTCGTGCCGGCGTTGGCCCGATGAGCGTCACCGTCGGTGTACTCGGCGCCGCGCGCGTCGTGAGGCCGGCACTCCTGGAGCCCGCCGCCGCCGTCGAGGGCATCGAGGTCACCGCGGTGGCGGCCCGTGACGAGGAGCGAGCCATCGCGTTCGCGGGGGAACACGGCATCCCGCGGGTGTTCCGTTGCTACGACGAGATCGTCGACGCCCCTGACGTCGACGCCCTCTACGTCCCCACGCCCGCAGCCCTGCATGGACACTGGATGCGCCGGGCGATCAAGGCCGGAAAACACGTTCTGTGCGAGAAGCCGTTCACGGCGAACGCCGAGGAAGCAGCCGCGATCGCGGAGCTCGCCGAGTCCAGCGGCCTCGTCGTGATGGAGGCCTTCCACTCGCGGCACCATCCGATGTGGACGCGGATGAGAGACATCCTCGACTCCGGCGTGCTCGGCCGACTCCACACGGCCCGGGCGGAGTTCAGCGTCCCGCACCCCGACCCCACGGACATACGGTGGCAGCGGCACCTCGGCGGCGGCGCCCTGATGGACCTGGGTTGCTACCCGGTGCGACTGCTGCGCCACCTGTTCGGTGAGCCGGAGGTGATCGAGGCGCAGGCCCGTGACATCGACGGCGTGGACATTTCGATGGCGGCCCGGCTTGCCTTCGCCGGGGCGGTATCCGGCGAGGTGGTCGTGAGCATGGAGCCGACGGCAGGGCCCGTGGCCGAACTCCGCGTCATCGGACTGGCGGGAGACCTTCACGTGCGCATGCCCTACCACCCTTACATGTACGGGGAGTTGACGCTCACGACTGATGCGGGGGTCGTCACCGAACCGGGCGATCCGCGTACGAGCTACTCGTTCCAGCTGGCAGCGTTCCGCGATGCCGTGTCCGACAACGCCCCGGTCCTGACGAACGCGCGCGAGGCGACGGCGACGATGCGGGTGATCGACGCCGTCTACCACGCTGCCGGCCTGTCTCCGCGGGCGCCCCTCACCCCGAGTCCTTGACCGAACCGTCGTTTCTCCGGCCGGTCCGGCCACCGGAAGGCGTTCGGGTGCACGGCCGGCCCCCACGCCGTGGACCCCGCCGTGGTCAGGTCGCACCGGTCGCCACTTCCCGCTCGCGTTCGGCCTCGGCGAGGCGGTGCCGCTCTGCGCGACGCCGCCCCTGCTCGACCGGGTCCGCGACCGGGGCGGCGAGCAGGAGTCGCCGGGTGTAAGTGTGTTCGGGGGCGGCGGTGACGAGTTCGGCGGAACCGGTCTCCACGATGTCGCCCTTGTAGACCACGCTCACACGGTGGCTCACGTGCCGTACGACCGCGAGGTCGTGCGAGACGAAGACGTACGCCACGCCGGTGCGCCGCTGGATGTCGATGAACAGGTCGAGCACCCGTGCCTGGGTCGACAGGTCGAGCGCGGAAACAGGCTCGTCGCAGACGATCAGCTTCGGCTCGGGGGCGAGCGCGCGGGCGATCGCGACGCGCTGGCGCTGTCCGCCGCTGAACTCGCGTGGCAGCCGCTCGGAGGCGTCCTTGGGCAACCCCACCTGATCCAGGAGGTCGCGTACGCGCCTGCGCGCCTCCTGAGCCGTCGCACCCTGCACCACGAGCGGCTCGCTGAGGATGTCACCGATGGTGAGTGACGGGTTGAGCGAGGTGTAGGGGTCCTGGAACACGACCTGGATGTCGCGTGCCAGGACGCGGCGCGTCCTGGCCGTGGCGTGGGTGATGTCCACACCGCCGAACAGGATGCGTCCGCCGCTCGCTTTCACGAGGCCGAGCACGGCGCGGCCGATGGTCGTCTTGCCGGACCCGGATTCGCCGACGAGGCCCAGGGTCTCGCCCCGGTGCGCTGTCAGGGACACGCCGTGGAGGATCTCCACGGGGCGCGCGCGGAAACCACGTCCCGGATAGGCGACGCGCAGATCGCTCACCTCGAGCAGGGGCGTCGTCATGATGCCTTCTTCCCGAGAGCTTCGGCCACGGCGTCCGGGGGATCGGTGCGCAGGCTGCTCTCATCGAGGATGGAACTGAGGAGCATGCGCGTGTACGGATGCTGTGCCGACCCGAAGATCTCCTGTGCGTGCCCCACTTCGACGACCTCGCCCCCCTGCATGACCGCGACGCGGTTGCAACTGTCCGCTACCACCCCGAAGTTGTGTGTGACAAGGAGCACGGCCATGTTCAGTTGCTTCTGCAGGTCCCGCAACAGGTCCAGGATCTCCGCCTGAACGGTCACGTCGAGCGCGGTCGTCGGCTCGTCCGCGATGAGCAGCTTCGGGCTGCTCGCGACAGCTCCGGCGATGAGTACGCGTTGCGCCATGCCGCCGGAGATCTGGTGCGGGTAGGAGTCGAAGGTGCGCTTCGGGTCCGGGATGCCCACCCGGTCCAACAGGGCCAGCACCTGGGCGCGCGCGGCCTGCCGTGACATCCGCTGAGCGGCGCGCAGTCCCTCGACCAGCTGCGATCCCACGGTGCACGACGGGTCCAGGTTCGACATGGGTTCCTGCGGCACGTACGCCACCGATGTCCCGCGCAGCCGCTGCAGTTCGCCCTCGCTCAGATCGAGGAGTTCGCGTCCGTCGAGTCGGATCGAGCCGCGTGTGACAACCGCCTCGGACGGCAGCACGCCGAGGATCGCGAACGCGGTCTGGGTCTTCCCGGAGCCCGACTCCCCGACCAGACCCAGGGTTTCCCCGGCGTCCAGGCTCAAGGTGACGCCGCTGACGACTTCCCTCAGTTCGCCCGACGGTGACGGGTAGGCAATGGCGAGGTCTTCCACGGTCAACAGGTGCTCAGCCGGTGCGTCGGACCGCGCGTCGGAACTCCTGACGGTCCGGATCCGGGCGGGCACGGTCACCTTGGACGGCTTCGGCGGCACGAGTTCCAGCGCGTCACGCAGTGAGTTGCCCAGCAGGACGAACGACGCGTTCATCACACCGAGCAGGAGGCTCGGCCAGACGAACTGCAGCGGCTCGTCATAGAGGTTGACGAAACCGTCGGAGATCATTGCGCCGAAGCTGGGGACGCTGCTCGACCCGAGGCCGAGGAACGCCAGGCCCGACTGCAGGCTGATGGAGGACCCCATCAGGAACGCGGTCGCGATGATGATCGGTCCACGGATCACGAACAGCACGTGCCGGCCGAGAATGCGCAGATCCGTCAGGCCCGACACCCGCGCGGCGTCCACGAACAGCTCGTTCTTCACTCCGACGACCATGTTGCGTACGAGACGGAAGATGCCGGGAGCCGACAGCACACCGAAGATCAGCATCGTGGCCCGGTAGTCCCCGTTTGTCACGGGAAGCAGCACGATCAGCAGCAGCAGGCCCGGAAACGTCATGACGAGGTTGAACACCCAGTCGGTGACGCCCCGCACCCGCCGGCCGAAGTACCCGCCGACCAGCCCGGCCGTGACGCCGACGACCAGGGCGACACTCGTACCGATCAGGCCGGCGACCATGCTCGTGTTGATCGAGTGGAGCAGCCGCGTGAAGATGTCCCGACCGCTCCGGTCGCCCCCGAGCAGATAGCCCGAGGTGCCCGGACCGGCGTTGATCGCGTCCAGTGAGGCCTGGTTCGGGCCGTGGTCGGTGAGGACCGGAGCGAGCACGCCCAGCAGCACGATGACCAGGAGCAGGCCGACCGTGCCGGCGCCCTGGGGGTCCTTGAGGAGTTTACGGAGAGATGACCTGCGCTGGGTGGCGCTCGGCGCCGCGGCGGTCACAGGCACGGTGGCGCTCACTGGAGCCTCGCCTTCGGGTTGAGCCAGCCGTTCAGGACGTCGACGACCAGGTTGATGCCCACGACGAACAGGACGCCGAAGAGGGAGAGGCCCATGATGACCGGGACATCCCCCTGGAGAGCGGCGTTGAAGGAGTAACTGCCGATACCCGGCAGGGCGAAGACGTTCTCGATGATGAGGGCGCCGCCGAGCATCGCGATGAACTCGAAGGACAGGACGGTCAGGGCGGGACCGGCGGCGTTGCGCAGGGCGTGGCGCAGCACGATCGACCGGGTGGAGATGCCGCGGGTGCGCAGGGTGCGGACGTAGTCCTTGCGCAGTTCGCCGATCATGGTGCCGCGGATCTGGGCGGCCAGGTTCGCGGTGCCCGCCACCGTCAGGCCGATCACCGGGATGATGATCGTGGCCAGCCAGCGGCCCGGATTCTCTCCGAGAGGCGTGTAGCCGGTGGCCGGCAGCCAGTCCAGCTTGACGGCGAAGACGACGACGAGGCCGATGACGATCAGCAGGTTCGGCACGAGGTAGCCGAAGAGCGAGGCACCCTGCGCGACGCGGTCGACCACGCCGCCGCGTGATGCCGCGAGAACTCCGAGCACGACACTGACGGCGACGGAGAGGGCCAGAGCGACGACAACTATGGACAGCGTGACGGTGAAGTGGTTCCAGACGGCCGACCCGACGGGCTCGCTCGTGGTGTAGGAGGTCCCGAACTCACCCCGCAGGGCGTGGAACAGCCAGTCGACATACTGGACGATCACCGGACGGTCCATGCCCAACTCGGCCTTCTTGGCCTGGATGGACGCGGACGTCGTGGTACCGCCCAGCAGGTTTCTGACGATGTCGTCGAAGGACGTGCTCAGCAGGAAGAACGTGATCATGGATACCAGGACCATGAGCACCAGGCTCGTGGCCAGTCGGCGCAACACGTAGAGGATCACGGAGGGGGCTCCTTCGGGCCAGGACCGATGGGAGGGGTGCCGGGCTCGCGGTGGTGCGGCCACTACGAGCCCGAAATCCACGTGGGCTAGCCGGACACTCCGAAGGCGCGGACGGTGCTGTTGGTGTTGGAGCCGTCCCCGAGGTACGCGATGCCCTTCTTGACCGCCCAGTTGCTCCCCAGGTAGGCGACGGGCGCGTCCCACGCGTTCTTGACCACGAACTCGTTGACCGGCTTGTAGGCCTCGTCCGCCTTCGCGGGGTCGAGCTCGCTCTCCGCCTGCTTCATCAGCTTCGTGAGTTGTGGGTCCGCGGACTTGAAGGGGTTGTACACGGCGGTCGGACCGAAGTTGTTGGCCGTCTGGCGCGCAGGGGTGTTCAACCCGTCGAAGAACAGGAACATCGGGTACTTCTTCGACGCGATCGCACCCAGGTTGTTCTGCGCGGGCACCGGCGCCCACGTCACCTTGATCCCGATGTCCCCGAGCTGCTGGGCGATGGTGGGCTCGAGCTGCTTGGTGAAGACGAAGCTCGGCATGGTGACGGAGAACCCGTTCGGATAGCCGGCCTCGGCCATCAGCTTCTTCGCGGCCGCGGGGTCGTAGGGATAGGTCTGCTCCAGCGCGGCGTCGTAGGCCGCGCTCTTGGGATTGAGCGTCTGGACCGTCGGCTGACCGATGCCCCCGAGCAGCTGCTCGACGAACTTCTTACGGTCGAACGCCATGTTGATCGCCTGTCGCACCCGGGCGTCCCCGAGTGGCTTGAGCACGCTGCCCTTCCGGTCGGCGAGGACCAGGTTCGCCACGGCGGTGGCCTTGACCAGCGTCGTCGTGAAACCCGCTGCCTTGAGTTTGGCGGTGTACTGCGGAGAGGCGGAGCCGGCGTCGATCTGACCGGCCTGCAACGCGTTGAAGGCCGCGGTGGGGTCCACGATCACTTTGAGGGTCAGGGTCTGGAAGGGGTATGCCTTCGCGTTCCAGTAGTCGTCACGCCGCTTGAGTACATACGACGAACCGTTCACGGTCGCCTTGTCGAGGACGTAGGGCCCCGAACCGACCGGGTTCAGCTGGCTGCTCTTCTTGGCCATCGTCGCCGGGTCCGCGATCACTCCGGCCGCCATCGAGAGATTGGTCAGCAGCGCACCGTCGCGCTGTTTCAAGTTGATCACGACGGTGCCCGTGTCGGGAGCCTCGACCGACTTGACGGAGACCAGATGGGGCTGCTGCGGCCCCGGTGTGGCCATCGTGCGTTCCAGCGTCGCCTTCACCGCGGCCGCGTCCACCGGCGCGCCGGAGCTGAACTTCATCCCTTTGCGCAGCTTCAGCGTGAGGCTCAGACCGTCGGCCGAGTACTTCCAGCTCTGCGCAGCGTTGGGCTGCAGCTTGCCCTTGTTGTCGACATAGAGCAGCGTGTCGTACAGAGCGCTCCAGATGTAGGACGCCTGCCCGTCGTTGAGCTGCGCCGGATCGAAGGATGCAGGAGCAGCCTGCACGGCGAGGGACAGCGACGTGGCGCTGGGCGACGACGAGCCCTCCGACCCTCCGCCGCACGCCGCCAACGTCAACAAGGTCGTCGCCGTGATCGCCGCAGACAGTGCTCGGGAGCGCGGGCGCGGGCCGTTGGATCGAGTGCGAGTCATATGGATTCCCTTTGTCCCGTGAAGTTGTCCCGTGAAGCTCGGGCCGGTGCGTCGAACGCGGCTGGCACCGCCCGTGGCTCATGCCGGACGGCTCACAGTCGGTCTCTCCGCGTCAGGATCAGACGTGGTTCATCACCGCCAGAGCCCGCGCAGCGCCTTTCAGTGCGCCGTTCGACAACGTCTACCAAGTGGTTGAATTTCGCTCGTGGAACGTAGGCGCCAGGGAGAGTGCCAGGGAAGGGGGCGTGCGGCGTTCTTGACCAGAGCGTTACATTTCGCTTGAGGAGTGACCTGCGGGTCGCTCCTGTGGCGGCGGGTGAATCTAGACCGGCTGGTAGATTTTGGCGCTGCGGCGGTATGGTGCCCAGGCACCTCCAGTTGGAACCCGGCCACCACCACCGGTGCGCGCGGTAAACAGCAAGGGGACGTGACGTGGATCGGACAAAGCGGCGAGGGCCTTACGCGACGACGCCGGCCCGGCGAGCGGACATCATCCGCGCGGCGCGGGACAGTTTCGCCGAACGCGGGTATGTCGGAGCCTCGCTGCGGGGTATCGCGAAACGGGCCGGCATCACGCATGCCAGCCTGTTGCACCACTTCGAGAACAAGGAAGAACTGCTGACCGCGGTCCTCGCTCAACGCGACGACGAGGAATGGGAACGGGGATTCACAGAGGCCGACGACCCCGCCTCGCCCCACCGGTACGTGGCCGACATGCTCCTTCAGCATCAGCAGGCGCCCGAACTCATGCGGCTGTGGGCGGAACTCGCTGCCGCCGCCTCGCGCCCCGACCATCCCGCCCACACGTACTTCGTGGACCGTAACGAACGAGTGCGCTCCTACACGGTCCAAGCCATGCGGGAACGCGAGGCGCAGGGGGGATTGCCGGAAGGCCTGGATCCGGACAGTGCGGCCGCCCTGTTCCTCGCCGTACTCCACGGACTGCAGATGCAGTGGCTGCTGAACCAGGACCTCGACATCATCGCGCCGCTCAACCGCTTCCTGGACCTGATCCTTCTGCCGGCCGACCACCAGTCCTTCACTGGCACCTCGTAGCGGCTCACGTCTCCGCACTGCCAATCCGCCGTTCCCGGCCGAGGCCGCCTCCTGGCGTGAAGGGATCGGCACGCCCTACGGGCACTTCCGCACACCTCCCGCTCCGACGCCCATGCCTCCACTCCGCGCAGAGCGCTTGCAATCATCGAAGCAACCTAATAGGATTACGAGCGTAATTTAACCGCGCGGGTTCTCACCGCCGACGACTCGACCGACAACCCTCCTGACGGGTCTGCCCTCGGTTCGCGAGACAGATCCTCCGCCTTCGGCGCGCCTCCACCACCGCCCGCTACCTCTCCCCGCCCCGCCAACGACGGGCCCGACCACCTGCCTTACGGCCGACACCGCACACCGGCGGCGTGGTTGCCGCGAGCAGCGAGCCTTTCTTACTTCACCAGGAACTCCCCATGGACCTCTCCACCAGCACCGCCCTCGTCACCGGAGCCAACCGCGGCCTCGGCCGCGCACTCGCCGCCGAACTGCTCAACCGCGGCGCCACCGTCTACGCCGGCGCCCGCGACCCCGACCAGGTCGACCTCCCCGGTGCCAAGCCGATCGCGCTCGACATCACCGACCCCGCCTCCGTCGCGGCCGCAGCCAAGGCCACCGGCGACGTGACCATCCTGATCAACAACGCGGGGTCCTCCACCGGCGCCGACCTGCTGACCGCCGACCTGGACAACGTCCGCCTGGAGATGGACACCCACTACTTCGGCACCCTCTCGGTGGTCCGCGGCTTCGCACCCCAGATCGCGGCCAACGGCGGCGGATCGATCCTCAACATCCTGTCCGTCCTGTCCTGGTTCAGCTTCCCGCAGTCCGGCGCCTACTGCGCCGCCAAGTCCGCGGAGTGGTCGCTGACCAACGCCCTGCGCGTGCAGCTCGCCGACCAGGGCATTCGCGTCTCCGGACTGCACGTCGGCTACATGGACACCGACATGGTCCGGGCCGTCGACGCGGCCAAGTCCGACCCGGCCGACATCGCCCGGATCGCCGCCGACGGCATCACCGCCGGCGCCTACGAGATCCTCGCGGACGATTCCTCCCGCCAGGCGCAGGCCGCACTGGCCGGAGGCGTCTCCGCGCTCTACCCGCAGCTTCCCTGAGGGCCGACCGCCCAGGGAATCCGCACCGAACTGTGGATGCCGATGCCCGGCGTCCCGCTCCCGCTCCCGCGCCGTCGCGCCATCGACGTGTGGGCAGCGGCGGCACAGGACGGCCAGGACCACTCAACCGTCGTCAGGGCAGTCGTCGCGGCAATCACCGACCCCCGGCCGTGACCGCGCCGACCATCGGCCGTCCCGACGTCACGCGTCCGCACGATGCGCCGCGCCGCTCGAAGGCCGGGTCCTCACCAGGAGATCCGCGAGCCGACAAGGCGGCCTACTGACGCCCGCCCCAACAGATCACATGTCTCAGGCACACCGGCAAAAGGGAGAAGCACACTCATGAGTACCTATCTGGCGGACAAGGCCGAGGACCTGTCCGTGGAAGGCGTTTCCGCAGCGTTCACCTACCGGCGGATGGGGCCACAGGGCGGCGTCCCCCTGGTCCTGGTGAGCGGCTTCCGCGGGACCATCGACTCGTGGGACCCGGAGTTCCTGGATCTCCTGGCCGCCGGCCACGACGTGATCCTTTTCGACAACGTCGGGATCGGTTACACGAGCGGCGAACCGCGCGACTCCGTCGAAGGATTCGCCGACGGTGCCGTCGAGTTCATCGAGGCCCTCGGCCTGGCGCAGGTCGATCTGCTCGGCTGGTCCATGGGCGGCTTCGTGGCCCAGCACGTGACGCTGCGGCGGCCCGACCTCGTCCGCAAACTGGTCGTGGCGGGCAGCAGTCCGGGCCGGGTGCCCGGGGCGCTGCCCTTGACGGAGAAGGTGCAGGGCATCATGGCCAAGCCCGACGCCGACGCAGACGACCTGCTCTTCCTGTTCTTCCCCGAGACCGACGCGGGCCGCGCCGCCGGGGTCGAGCACCTCACCAAGGTCTCGACCCGACTGGCCGCCGGGGGCCCCGCGGTGTCCGAGACAGCCGCGATGCGCCAACGCGCGGCCATCGCCAAGTACATGGCGGTTCCGTTCGAGCAGGTACGGGCGAACCTGGAGACCATCAGGCAGCCCGTCCTGTACGCAGGCGGCGTCCACGACGTGATAGCCCCCGCCCTGGCCTCCTACGTCGCCGTCCAGCACCTCGACTCGGCCACCCTGGTCCTCTACAGCGACGCCGGTCACGCCTTTCTGTTCCAGCACGTCAAGGCCTTCACCACCGAGGTGGCCAACTTCCTCGCCAACTGACCACGCCGCCCGAAAACGTCGGCACGCGACTCGGGCGGCAGACCGCTGACACCGGATCAGAGACACCTACTGACCGTGCGAAGTACCGCCTGATTCCGACTGCCGATCATCACCGCCGAGCGCCCCCGGGCCCGGCCCGGAGCTGATGATGACCCGGTGCTCCTCACGATTCCCCGACTTCACCGCCACGCCGGTCCGTGTCGTCGCCGAGGACGACTGGTTCGCGATCACCTTCGTCCTCACCGGCACGACCACCGGGTCCTTCAACGGCACCCGCCACCGGCCGATCGATCAAGGTGCTGGAGGTCCGCATGTTCAAGGTGGCCGACGGGAAGCTCACCGGCGCCCCGGCCTTGCCCGGTCGGCGTTCCGTCCGGCTCACACAGGTTGTCTTGTCCTGCGCGCGTCTTCTCCAGCAGTAGCCGGTCGTGGGAGTTCACGAGCACGAGGTCGGGCTCGCCCCGCTGGTACAGCTCGGCGAGGCGGGCGTGGTTGGCGCGGACGCGCTTGATGTCGTACGCGACCATCCGCTCCATGGCGCGCAGGGACGCGGGGACCGGGGAGCGGCCGTCGAGCGTGCCGTGGTGGTAGAAGGCGTCGCCCGCGTGCACGATCCAGCGGTCGCCGGCGTCCACGGCGACGCAGGCGTGCCCGCGGGTGTGGCCCGGCAAGGAGAGCAGGACGATCCCCGGGGAGATCTCGTCCAGCTCCTTGGCCGCTGCGAAATCCCGCCACCGTTCCCCGTCCGGGGTGTGCTCGACGATCTTCGGGCCGTGTGCCCACTGCGCGGCCTCGTAGCGGAGTTTCTCCCGCCGGGTCGGCGCGATCATCGAGGCGAGAGCCTCGGCTGCCGTGACGTGGACCTGGGCGTGCGGGAAGTCGGACAGGCCGCCGATGTGGTCCACGTCGAAGTGGGTGATGACGATGTGCCGGACGTCCTCGCGCCGGAAGCCGAGCCGCTCGACCCGGCGGGCGGCGGTCTCCTCGGGGTCGAACACCGGCCGGAGCATCCGGCGGGCCGGTCCGGTGCGCTTGTGGTCGAAGACGTCGTCCAGGCCGAAGCCGGTGTCGACGAGAACCAGGCCGCCCTCGGTCTCCACGAGGAGGCAGTGGCTCACCATGTCGGCCAGCTTCATGCTGCCGCAGTTGAGGTGGTGGACTCTCACGGCAGTACGGCTTTCGGGGTGTGGACGAGGGCGGGGTCGGGTTCGCCGCCGGCTTCCTTGAGCAGGCCCCGCACGAAGCGTGCGGCCCGGAGCCAGTTCCGCGGGCGCCTCATGTTCAGGCCTCCGATGAGCTGCTTCAGCAGCGTGAGGCTGTCGAAGTAGATGCGCTCGCAGACCAGGTCGTCGTTGGCGTCGAAGATGAAGTACGCCGTCATGCGGACCCGGAAGCGGTTGCCGGTCGGCGGAATCGCGCCGAGGGGGCCCCGGTGGGTGCCCAGCAGCCAGAACTCGACGATGACGGCGTCGTCGGTGTGGCGCAGCGCGATGATTTCGTGGTCCTGGTCGGGGAAGGCGACACGGCTGCCGTGGTAGTAACCACGGACGGCCCGGTCGCCGTCGTGGACCGTCATGGTCGGGATCAGCTCGTAACGCGGGTGGGGGAAAGTGGCCAGGACGTCGTCCCAGTCCTGGCGGACCTCGTCGTGGAAGTGGTCCAGGACGAGCTGCTGGCGGGCCTTGCGGATGTCGTCAGTGATCATGAGTGCGCGATCGCCTTGTGGGTGAAGGTGGGTGCGGTGCCGGGGTTGGCCCAGGAGGCCGTCAGCTCGCTGGACGGGAAGAACTGGAGGAAGCGGGGGTCGGCCTGGGAGCGGTCGACCAGCGTTTTCTCGAGGATGAGTGAGTTGTACTGGTCGGCGGTCGTCTCGATGGTGTTGGCGTTGAGGACGACCTCCTGCCGCCAGGTGCGGGCCCAGCGGGCGATACCGGGCATGCGCGAGTGCTCGGGGGTGAGGCACTCCGCAGCGATGGCGTTCTCGCTGGAGGCCCAGATGCCGGTGTCGGTGTTGAGGACGAGGGTCTGGTTGCCGAAGACGTGCCCGGGGGTTTCCACGAGGGCGACCCCGGGGCCGAGGATCAGGGAGCCGTCGACGGGAAGGAAGGCGTCCGGACGTACGTCCTGGTACGTCTCCGGCTGGTACCAGGGCTGTTGGAGGGGGTGCAGCTGGGACATGGACAGCAGCTCGTGCCGTTGCACGATGACCTTGGCATGAGGGAAGGCGGGCTCGACCGCGTTGCCGCCGTCGACGTCGCGCTGCGGTCTCGTGGTGCCCACCCAGCGGCGCAGGTCCTGGGTGTGCAGGTGGTCGAAGAGGAGATAGTCGACGTCCTTGGGCCGGATGCCGAGCCGGGCCAGATGGCCGAGGACCGTGCCGTGCTCGGTGACGAGCAGGGACCGCAACATCCCCGGAGTGCGTCGGGCGAGCGCCGCGAAGTACGGGGTGTTCTGGCCGAGTTCGTGGTCGCTGGGCTCGAACAGCAGCACCCGCTGCCGCCCGTCGCTCTCCGTCCACCGTACGACCAGCATGCGGTTGGTGATCGCCACGAACGGCGCGATGGCCGAACTGGCCCTGAACAGGCCGAACTTGGTCGGGTAGGGAAGGGTAATGAGGTCGCAGGTCGTGACGCTGTCCGGGGTGCCGGTGGCGGCGAACTCGGCGCGGAAGTCCTTCGCCCGGGTCCGGGCCCAGGCCAGCTTGGCGCCGTAGCCGCCGGGAACCTCGACGAGTCCGTCGAGGGTGGTGATGGGGGTACCGGTCGTCGGCATGTCGACGACGTCGGTGTCGTGCCAGGCGAGCTTCATTTTCTCCTGCTCCTCCTCCGGTCAGCAGATCTTGTTGATGGGGTTGGTAGCTGCTCGCTGGGGAGCGCGCGCGAGCTCGGTTCAGCTCGAGGGAACCGGCCTCCCGGCAGTGGGGGAGCGCTCAAGACCGTTCGGGGCGTGCGGCTGATCAGACTCACTTCTGCTCAGTCTTCAGGAACGGTTGACGCCGTATCCGATCCGGGCGATGTGCCCGAGGATCCGGCTCATGGTGCGGCTCGTCTCTGTAGGTGGTGGAGTGCGGGGTGGGGTTCTGGGTGGAGTCGGTCGGTGATCAGGTGCTCGATCTCCCGGCGGCTCGCGTGGAGGTCGACGCCTTCGGGGTCGAGCGCGTGCTGCAGGGCGACGCCGCCGGCATGCCGACGATCACGCTTCGCCAGCCCGCGCGGATCGACGGTGCGGGTACCTCCTCCCCGGCGAGGGCGAGACGGTCCCGATCGCCTGCCGGAACATGCGGTCGGAGGCGGTCATGGCCGGGCGCAGGTCGGATGAGGTGACCATCGCGTCGGACCAGAGCTCGAGGAATGCCCGGTGCAGGGGCGGGCGTTCGGCCACCAGGTCGATGAAGGCCCGGACCAGACCGATCAGCTCGTCGACGGGTGCGTCGGAGCGGGTAGCTGCCGCTAGCGCCGTACGGAACTCGGCGGTGACGACGTCGACGAGTCACTGAAGCAACGCGCCCTTGGAACCGATGACAGACCAGCCCGTCCGGCGCCCCATACGGCCGCATGCAGCCGCAGTTGAGGTGGTGAACCTTCATCCCAGCGCCTCCACGCTCAGAGTGCCAACGAGGGCACGACGACCTCCACGAGGTGTGGCCCGGGCTCGGCAATCGCCCGCTCGAGTGCCTCGTTGAGTTCCTCGGCAGTATCGACACGGACCGAGGGCACACCGAACCCTTCGCCGATCGAGACGAAGTCGAGGCGGGTGTCTCCCAGATCCAGCTGCGCTTTCGCCTTGGGGCCCGCTGCCCCAGCGCCGACCCTTTGGAGTTCGAGGTTGAGGATCGCGTAGGAGCGGTTGTTGAAGATCACGACGGTGATGTCGAGCTGCTCCCTCGCCATGGTCCACAGGGACTGGATCGTGTACATCGCAGATCCGTCGCCTTCGAGCGCGAAGACCGGACGATCCGGGCAGGCGACAGCCGCGCCCACGGCGACCGGGAGCCCCTGGCCGATCGCACCACCTGTCAGCGTGAGTACATCGTGGCGTGGCGCCCCTGCGGTGTGCGCACTCAGGGACAGCCCCGAGGTGTTCGACTCGTCGGAGATGATCGCGCGTTCGGGGAGCACAGCGCCGATTGCCTGACAGACCTTGTCCGCGGTGAGCGGTCCCGTCGGCTTGTCCGGCCGGAATGGCCGCGCGGCCGGTGCTTCGACCTCCCGCGCATCCACGGCATCCGCGAGCGCCTCCAGGGTCCCTTGAATGTCGTCGGTGGGTGCGACCAGCTCATGGACCGCGCACCCGTCGGGAACGAGATAGCTCTCCTTGCCCGGGTAGGCGAAGAATGACACCGGTGCCTTGGCATCGACGAGCAACAGGTGGTCAAATCCCTCGAGTTGCGTCGCTGCGAACTCGGCGAGGTAGGCGAGGCGTTGTACCTGTGGAACGCCGGCCCCACGCTCCCACCGGGTCGGGAAGACCTCGCCGAGGAGTGTCGCTCCGGTTGCTTCCGCTATCCGGGTCGCCAGGCGCAGGGGGTCTGCTCGAAGTGCGCGGCCGCCCAGAAGCAATGCGGTCTTCCGGCCGCTCGCCAGGGCCGCGGCGCCCCGCTCGACCGACGTCGCCGGCACCGCTGACGGTGGCGTCACCGACAGCGGTGCGCCTGGCTCGGCGCCCTCGTTCCACGAGACGTCAGCGGGCAGGATCAATGTGGCGACCTGCCCGGGTGATCCGTGAGCGGCCTTGATCGCCTCGGCGGCGTCGCGGCCCAGTTCCTGCGCGGACTGCGAGGTCCGAACCCAAGGGGAGACGTTACGAGCGACGGTCTCGATGTCGGACTGCAACTGGGTGTCGTGCTGAACGTGGTGCGTAGCGTGATCGCCGACGATGTTGATCACCGGCACCTTGGCTTTACGGGCGTTGTGCAGGTTGGCGAGCCCGTTCCCGATTCCGCACCCGAGGTGCAGCAACGTCGCCGCGGGGCGATCAGCCATGCGCGCATATCCGTCCGCGGCGCCCGTTGCCACACCTTCGAACAGAGCGAGAACGGCACGCATGTTCGGCTCGGAGTCCAAGGCGGCAACGAAGTGCATCTCCGATGTGCCGGGGTTGGTGAAGCACGTGGTCACGCCGGCATCGACCAGCGTTCGCATCAGTGCCTGGGCGCCGTTCATGAACCCGCGGACCCCGTTCCGACGGGGTCGAGATCGGTGCGGTACGCGCTGCGCCATTCCGTCCACTCGGGCAGTGGGACCACCTTGTCGGGAAGGTTCGACACCAAGGCGTACTGGGGCACGAAGATCGCGCCGACGGACTGTGCCGAGATACCGAGCTCCCGTAGCTCGTCCGCGACCGGGTGCGAGCCGAGCACGAGCCGAGCGTGGCCGGGGCCCGGCAGGGTCGTGGCGGTCACCTCGAGCTGGTACGGGACGTGGTACATCGCGTTGTCCACGGGGCTGACGGAGTAGCAGTGGAAGTCGCGGCGGAGGGTCTCGTGCGGCCCGTCCGGGCGCTCGACCGCCAGAGTGAAGATCGGGGTGCCGTCCTGGCTGACCTCGGCGATCCGCTCGGTGGCGCTGTCCGAGAACTGCACATCGGCCATGATCTTGGGAAAGCCGAGAACGTCGCGTCCGACCCGGAGCGCCTGAGCACTGTCCACGGCGATGTGGACAATGTACGAGCCGTTGCCGGGGAGCTGGTCCGCCTCGGTGACCGAGGCCACCGGCACGTTCTCACCGGGTGACCGGTGGACCGGGATACCGCAGACGAACTCGCGATACGGGTCCATGTTCTTCTCGAGGTACTCCATCACCTGGACGGTGATCAGTGCGTGTTCCGGGGTGACAAGCACGGGGCGAACGTCGGTTTCCGGCATCAGCTCCTCGGCCTTGGCCGCGTCGATGAGGAAGTGTCCGACGACCGCGCTGGCCCGCTCGGTCAGCAGAGGCATCCGCACGGACGTTCCGTCGCTGAGCCAGTGCGTTCCCTGCGTGCCGTCGTCGACACCCATGATGGATTTCGTCATTGAAACCAACCTCCAGATCGTCGGCGGTAGGCACGGTCGTGGCTTCCGTTCCGATCGCCTCGCTGGTCCTGACGTTAGGAAACCGCCCAGGTCCGGCACAGGCTCCCAGCGGCCGAATACTTACTCGGATCGGCAATGTATGAGAGCGTCGGGTTCGTGATGGATCGGCGCGTACCGCGGGCTCCCGTGGGGACCCTGCTCACTGCACGATTCGGCGAGGAGCGCGGGGTCGGACTCGCGACCTGTCTGGCCGGGACTGGTCTGCGGCCCGATCAGCTCGCCGACCCGGCGCTCGAGGTGACCGCGGACCTGGAGCTTGCCGTTTCGGCGAACCTCGCTCGTGCGCTCGGGAATCCGCCTGGGCTCGGGATCGAGGTCGGCACGCGCTTTCGGCTGACGTCGTACGGCATGTGGGGTTTCGCGCTCATCAGCAGCCCGACGCTTCGTTCGGCCCTCGATGTCGGCCTGCGGTTCATGGACCTGACCTTCGCGTTGTGCGGGATCGAGGCGCGACAGGTCGGCAGGGAGGTGCATCTGATCCTGAGCTGCGACGACCTGGCGCCCGAGTTGCGGCGCTTCGCGGTCGAACGTGAAGCAGCGGGGATACAGACCATCCAGCGTGACATCTTCGCCACGCCCCTTGCGCTCGACCGAGTGAGTTTCACCTTCCCGCCGCCGCGGCAGGCATTGAAGCTCTACAAGGACGTGTTCGGCGTCGCGCCGGAGTTCGACGCCGACCAGAACGCGTTGGTGTTCGATGCCGGCCTCTTGGACGTTCCGCTCCCCCAGGCAAACGAACTCACGACAGCGCAGGCACTGGAGCATTGTCGCGAAAGCCTGGAACGCCGCAAAGCACGTGGCGGCCTGTCGGGTCAGGTCCGCGATGTGCTTGTCGCGCACCTTTCGGATCCACCGAGTGCGGCGCAGGTCGCTGATCAGCTGCACATGAGCGCACGCACCCTACGGCATCGGCTCGCGCAGGAAGGCACGTCCTTCCGTGTCCTGCTGGACGAGGTCCGCGAGCGTTTCGCGGAGGAGTTCCTCAGCCATGGACTGCGCGTCACCGAGATCGCGTCGCGGCTCGGATACGAAGAAGTCTCGAGCTTCTCCCAGGCGTTCCGCCGCTGGAAGGGGATCGGGCCCCGGGCCTACCGGGCCACCACCGGCGTTCTCTAAAGCGTGGTGCAGAAGGCTGCGATCAGGGCATTGCCCTTGTATGCGGGGGGGTATTGAGGGCTGATCCGTTGTGGGTGGAGACGTTCACGGGACTGCGGATGAAGCAGTTCGAGCGGTTGCTGAAAGCGGTGCGGGAGCGGGGTGGCGACGGGCCGCGGATCGGCCGTCCATGGTGTCTGCCGATTGGCGACCGGGTACTGGTGGTGGCTGTCTGCTACCGGACGAACCTGACCATGCGGCAGCTCGCGCCGCTGTTCGGGGTCTCCCCTGCCACGGTGTGCAGGGTCATCCAGCGGCTGCGGCCCTCCTCGCCCTCGAGCCGGTCTCCCGTCCCGTCGGTCGCGAAGGGTAGGCCCGCGAAGGGTGGGGACAGGGCCCAGAACCTCATGGTGTTGCGCATGCATCCGCAGCACGCGACCGCGCTGGTACGGGCCCTGCTGGCGCTGACGCACCACCAGGTGGCTCGGTGACCGATGGTCTCCCCGCACCGATCAGTGATGAGCTGCGCGACCACCCCAACGACTCATCACACCAGGGCCGTTGACCTGCACGAACCACGATGGAACTTCCCTGTTCCTTGAAAGCGTGGCTCAGCGGCCTGGGAGAGACCTCGTCCGCGATCAACAGAAATCCAAGTCGGCTTGGGCACTTGACGTGTTGCATGCAACACATCACACTCAACCCATTCGTACGGATCGGACAACAAGGACAACAGGAGGTCCGATGGCGCCGACCAAAGTGCATGTCCTGGACTGCGGGGCCATGAGTTGCGATCTGGCCTGGCTGCTGCTGAAGCCGGGCCGCACCATGCGCTCCCGCGCCGACCGCGACCGGCCGGTCGAGTGGTATCCCTGCACGACCCACGCCGTTCTCGTGGAGACACCGGAAGGCACACTTCTCTGGGACACCAGCTGCCCGCGCGACTGGGAGACCCGGTGGGAACCGACCGGGCTGCAGGAGTTCTTCCCCTACGACCAGGTGAGTGACGATCAGTACCTCGACGCCCAGTTGGGCCGGCTCGGCGTAAGCCCCGAGCGGCTGGACTACGTCGTGCTGTCGCACCTTCACTTCGACCACACCGGGAACGTGAACATGTTCGCCGGCACCGGCGCGCGGCTTGTGTGCCACGCGGAAGAACAGAAGTGGGCCTTCGGCTACGAGGGCGCCTTCAACGGGGCACACCTGAAGGCGGATTACGAGGGACTCGACTTCGAGACCGTCTCGGGCGACACCGAGATCCTTCCGGGGGTCACCCTGATCGAGGCCCCGGGGCACACACCGGGGACCATGGCGATGAAGGTGGACCTGCCGGAGACCGGTTCGATGATCTTCACGTCGGACGCCGTCTACATGGGCGACTCCTACGGCCCCCCTGCCATACCGGCGGCCATCGTCAACGACCTGTCGGCCTGGTACGGCTCGGTCGAGAAGATCCGCGGCCTGGCCGAGCAGTCGAACGCCCAGGTCGTCTTCGGTCATGACGCCGAGCAGTTGCGCTCCATGCGCCGGGCCCCGGACGGCTACTACTCATGATTCCGGACACGTCCACGGAGACGGTTTTCACCTACGGTTCGCCGGCCCTGAAGTTCGGGGCGGGAGCCAGCGATGAGATCGGGTTCGATCTGGCCCGCCTGGGGGCGAAGCGGGTCCTGATCGTCACCGATCCCCAGATCGCCGCCACCGGGCACCCTCAGCGGGTCGCCGAACAGATGGCGAAGTTCGGTGTCGAAGCCCACGTGTTCGACGGCGTACACGTGGAGCCCACGGACGCCAGCCTGCGGCAGGCCATCGACCATGCCCGAGGTTCGGGGCCCTGGGACGCGTTCGTGGCCGTCGGCGGCGGTTCCAGCATTGACACCGCCAAGGCCGTCAACCTGCTCACCACCAACACCGGTGAGCTGATGGACTACATCAACGCGCCCGTGGGCGCTGCCAAGGCCCCCGCCCAACCGCTCAAGCCGCTGGTCGCGGTGCCCACCACGACCGGTACCGGTTCGGAGAGCACCACGATCTGCGTGCTGGACGTGCTCTCGCTGAAGGTGAAGACCGGCATCAGTCACGCCTGGCTGCGGCCCACGCTGGCTGTCGTGGACCCTGCGCTCACGGTCACCCAGCCCCCCGAGGTCACCGCCTCGTCCGGGATGGACATCCTCTGCCACGCGCTGGAGAGCTACACCGCTCGACCGTACGACTCCTACGACCGCAAGACGCCCGAGCAGCGGGTGCCCTACTGCGGTGCCAACCCCATCTCCGACATGTGGTCCGAGCAGGCGCTCCGACTGCTGTGCCGCTCGTTCCGGTCGGCGGTGCGCGACGGCGAGAACATGGCGGCGCGCGTGGACATGGCACTGGCCGCGACGATGGCCGGACTGGGGTTCGGCAATGCCGGAGTCCACATCCCGCACGCCAACGCCTATCCGATCGCCGGGCGGGTCAAGGAGTTCCGGCCGCCCGGCTACGCGGTGCACGAGCCGATGGTGCCCCATGGCATGTCGGTGTCGCTCACCGCACCGGAGGCGTTCAGGTTCACCTACTCCGCCCGGCCGGAACGGCACGTGCGCGCCGCCGAGTTGCTGGACCCGACCGCCGACAGGCCGAAGGACCTCGCCGACTTCCTGCCCGCCATCCTGACGGAGCTCATGCAGGACATCGGCATCCCGAACGGTATCGGCGGCGTCGGTTACACCTCGTCGGACGTCCCCGACCTGGTCGAGGGGGCGATGAAGCAGCAGAGGCTGCTCGCCACCGCTCCCCGGCCGGTCACGGACGAGGACATCGAGCGGATCCTCGTCCGCTCGCTGGACAACTGGTGAGGCGGCCATGGCCATCTATGAGCTGAAGTGTCCGTCCGGCCACCGCCACGAGGTCATCCAGTCCTTCACCGCGCCCCTGCCGGACTGCCCGGTCTGCGGAGCGCCGACGTCCAAGGTTCCCAGCGTCTTCGGTCTCGCGGGCGCCGCGAAGCTGCCGCCGTCCGCGGAGTCGATGCCACAGACCTGGCGGGGCACCTACGAGGGCGATCGGGACTACGTGACCCACCTGCGGCGCACGGCCGAGGAGCGCCGGCGTCTGGAGGACGCCCACCCGGAGCTGGCCGGCGACCGCCGGCCGATCGTGGCACACGAGGGACGTTTCGAGCAGCGACCGCTGCGGGCCGGCGACCCGGTGCCCGGCGTGGGCGCTGGAGAAACCCACGTCCACAGCCACCCCCACACCCAGACTCACGGCCACGGCCACGGCCACGGCCACACGCATGGTCCCGGCCACACGCACGGTCAGCCACCCGGCCAGGGCGGCGAGCCCGCCCCACCCCCGAGCCAGTGACCGGTCGCGCACAGCCCGACGACCGCTCTCCCCCACGTGGCCGCCAGTGCAGCCGACTCCGACAGCCTGCGCCGCTCCTTGGCCACCCGCCCCTGGGACGCACTGCTTGCCCACATCAAAGGCCCCCCACGAGACATCAGGAGCCCCCTCGGACATGCACACGGTGGAGATGGATCCGAAGGAGGTGGTCGCCACCCTGCGCGCGGCGGGCGTGACGGAGGTGGACGCCTCGACGCGCCGGAGAGCCGAATACGCGACCGACGCCTCGCTGTACCGGGTCGTACCCGCCGCCGTCGCCTTCCCGAGGGGGGCCGATGACGTGGCGGCCGCCTTGGCGGTATGCCACGAACTGGGCGTCCCCCTGACGGCACGGGGCGCCGGCACGTCGATCGCCGGCAACGCCGTGGGCAGCGGCGTGGTGCTGGACTTCTCCCGGCACCTGACCCGCATCCGCCACGTGGACGCCGAGTCCAGGACGGCTGTGGTCGAACCGGGCGTCGTACTCGACGATCTCCAGCGGGCCGCGGGCGCCCACGGACTGCGTTTCGGTCCCGACCCCTCGACGCACAGCCGCTGCACGATCGGCGGCATGATCGGCAACAACGCCTGCGGTTCACGCGCTCTGGGCTACGGCCGCACCGCCGACAACGTCGTCGAACTGGACGTGCTCACCGGTGGCGGCGAGCGACTCACCGCCGTCCGCTCGGCCGACCCGCGGTCCTCACCGACGCTGTCGAAACTGCAGGAGGTGGTGCGGGCCAACCTCGGACCCCTCCGTACCGAATTCGGGCGGTTCGGTCGGCAGGTGTCCGGATACTCGCTCGAGCACCTGCTGCCGGAGCGCGGATTCGACGTCGCACGTGCCCTGGTCGGCACCGAGGGCACGTGCGGAGTACTGCTGAGCGCCACAGTGCGGTTGGTCGCGGTGCCGGCGCGGACATCCCTGGTGGTGCTGGGCTATCCGGATCTGGCGACGGCCGCCGACGCCGTCCCGCACATCCTCGCCCACTCACCCGTCGCGGTGGAGGGGCTGGATGCCCGCATGGTGGATGTCGTGCGCGCCCGGCGCGGCGCCGACGCGGTGCCGCCGCTGCCCAAGGGCGGCGGCTGGCTCTTCGTCGAGCTGTCCGACGACGACGAGAGCGCCCTCGCCGTGCGGCAGTCCGCCGTGGTGGCGGCGGACACGGGTGCGAGCGGTCACCGGATCATCACCGACCCGGCGCAGGCCGCCGCGCTGTGGCGGATCAGAGAGGACGGCGCCGGACTGGCCGCCCGCTCACAACGCGGCCGTGCCGCGCACGCCGGCTGGGAGGACGCCGCCGTCCCGCCGGAGCGGCTCGGCGCCTATCTGCGGGAATTCGAGGCTCTGCTCACGGATCACGAGCTGACCGGTACACCGTACGGGCATTTCGGTGACGGCTGCGTGCACGTCCGTATCGACTTCCCCCTGACCGAGCCGCGCGGTCCGGTGGTCTTCAGAGATTTCCTGCTCGAGGCGGCCAAGCTGGTGGCCCGGTACGGCGGCTCCCTGTCCGGCGAACACGGTGACGGGCGGGCCCGGGGCGAGTTGCTGCCGTTGATGTACTCCTCCGCGGCCCTGAGGGCGATCAGCGCCGTCAAGGACGTGTTCGACCCGGCCGGCGTCCTGAACCCCGGGGTCATCGTGCGCCCCCGCCCGCTCGACGCCGATCTGCGGACCCCGGCGGCCCACCCGATCCGCACCGACCTGGCTTTCGGCTACCGGGAGGACGCCGGGGATTTCACCGCCGCGGTTCACCGCTGCACCGGCGTGGGCAAGTGCCGCGCCGATCCGACGGGGGACGGTGAGGTGATGTGCCCCTCCTACCGGGCCACCCGGGACGAGAAGGACTCCACGCGGGGCCGCGCGCGAGTGCTGCAGGAGATGGCGGTCGGCTCACTGGTGCCCGACTGGCGGGCGCCGGCCGTACGCGAGGCGCTGGATCTGTGCCTGGCGTGCAAGGGCTGCGCGTCGGACTGCCCGACCGGCGTCGACATGGCCATGTACAAGGCCGAGGCCCTCTACCAGGCATATCGTCATCGTCCACGACCGCCGGCGCACTACGCGCTGGGAAGCCTGCCGACCTGGTCGCGGCTCGCCTCCCTCGCGCCGGGACTGGTCAACCGTGCCACGTACGGTCCGCTGGCCGCACCGGGCAAGCGCATGGCGGGAGTGGACCCGCGCCGCGGTGTGCCGCCGTTCGCCCGCCAGACCTTCCGGCGCTGGTTCAGCGAGCACCGGCGCGAACGCGATCGCGTCGGCGACCCGGGCGATCCGGTGCTCCTGTGGGTCGACACGTTCACCGACCACTTCACCCCACAGGTGGGCATCGCCGCCGTACGAGTGCTGGAGCATGCCGGATTCGCGGTCCGCATTCCCCGGAAGAAGCTGTGCTGCGGCCTGACCTGGATCTCCACCGGCCGTCTGGACACGGCGCGGCGGATACTGCGCCGGTCCGTGGCGCAGTTGCGTCCGCTGGTCGCGGACGGCATACCCGTGGTGGGCCTGGAACCGTCGTGCACCGCCGTCTTCCGCTCCGACGCCCTCGAACTGCTCGCTGGTGATCCCGCCGCACAGGAGGTGGCGCGTGGCGTCCGCACGCTCGCCGAGCACCTCGCCTCGCGCGCCGGGTGGGAACCACCGAACCTGGACGGCGTGCGTGTGGTCGCCCAGCCGCACTGCCACCAGCATGCCGTCATGGGCTGGGAGCACGACCGCGAGTTGCTCACAAGGGCTGGGAGCACGGTACGGAGAGTCGGGGGCTGCTGCGGACAGGCCGGGAACTTCGGCACCGAACGCGGCCACTACGACGTCAGCGTCGCCATCGCCGAGAGCGCCCTGCTGCCGGCCGTACGCGAAGCGGGTCCCGACGCCGTGGTGTTGACCGACGGGTTCTCCTGCCGCACTCAGCTGTCCGACCTCGGAGCCCGCGAGGGTGTCCACCTGGCCGAACTTCTCGCATCCCGCCTCGAATGATGCGGCTCGGGCTGCGCGCTCACGTCAACTAGGCCCAGGCATGTCACACGTAACATGTCAGGTGCGGCGTAGCGAGGCGCCGGGAGTACGAGCGAGCAGGAGGCCCAGGGTGCGGGAGATCGCCGGTAACGCGAATCTGAGTACGCAGATCGCCGAGGTGGTCAAGGAAGCGATAGTCACCGGAGAAATGCGGCCCGGTGAGCTGTACTCCGTCAGCCAACTCGCGGACCGGCTGAACGTCTCCCGTACCCCGGCACGCGAGGCGCTGCTGGGACTGGCCGATCTCGGCCTGGTGCGGATCGAGCGCAACCGCGGCTTCAGGGTCGTACGGCGCGAGCCCCGGCAGATCGCCGAGGTCTTCCACCTGCGTCTGTTGCTGGAGGTGCCCGCCGCCCGACTGGCGGCCCAGCACGTCGATCCCGCCCTGATCGACGGCCTGCGGCGGGAACTGGCGGACATGGGTGCGGCGGCAGCCGACCACGACGAAGCCCGCTTCATGGCCCACGATCGAGCCTTCCACGCGCTCGTCCTCACCGCCGGGGGCAACTCTCTGCTCGTCACGACAGTCGCCCATCTGCGCGACACCATCGCCACGGTCGGCGCCTCCACCGTCGACCGCACCCGCTCACTCGCCGACATCGCCGCCGAGCACCTGCCCATCCTCGACGCGCTCGCCGATCGCGACCCGGCCGCGGCCGCCGAGGCGATGCGACGGCACGTTGCCCACACCGGAGAACTCCTTCTGGCTCAGGTCGCAGCCGAGAACGGCCGACCTCTGGCACCCGACGAGGCGGAACTCATCCGCGGCACACAGGACAAGGCCAAGGAGTGAGCCGCCGCCGTGGCCCCCTGCTTCCGTCCGGCCGTGGATGACCCCTCCGGCGGTGACGTCCACAGTGCGCCCTCGTGACCGCCGTGCGCCAACTGGCGCTGACGCACCACCAGGTGGCTCGGTGACCGATGATCTCCCGCAACGATCACCGTGATGAGCTGCGCCAGCACCCCGACGCCTCGTCACACCTGGGCCGTTGACCTGCATGAACCACGATGGAACTTCCTCAGTGGGGCAGTTCGCGGAAGAAGGTGCGGATGTCGCCGACGAGGAGTTCGGGTTGTTCCATGGCGGCGAAGTGGCCCCCGAGGTCGAACTCGGTCCAGTGCACGATGTGGTCGCGTTCCTCGACGGCACGGATGGGCAGGAGGGAGTCGTTCAGGAAGATGGCGACGCCCAGCGGGGTGGGTGAGTGCAGAGGGTAGCTCGATGAGCTGGTTGCGTCCGAGTGGGCGACCTCGTAGTAGAGGCGGGCCGATGAGGCTGCGGTGTTGGTCAGCCAGTACAGCGTGACGTCGGCGAGCATGAGGTCGCGGTCGACCGCGCCCCCGGGGCGGCCGGTGGGATTGTGGGTCCATTTCTGGAACGTCTCGGCGATCCAGGCGAGTTGCCCGGCCGGAGAGTCGGCCAGCGCGAACCCCACGGTCTGCGGCCGGGTCGACTGAAGGAGGAAGTAGGCGAACTCGTCGTCCCACCTTCTCCGGTTGCGGTCGTATCGGGCCTTGTCGTCCTGGCTGAGGCGATCGAGTTCCGTGGGCGTTCCGACGGGGTCGGACGGCAGGAAGTTGACGTGCGCGCCGATGACGTGGCCGGCATCGACGTGGCCCAGTGCCTGGGAGACGAACGAGCCCCAGTCGCCGCCCTGGGCTCCGTAGCGGTCGTAGCCGAGTCGGGCCATCAACTGCGCCCAGGCGCCGGCTATCCGAGTGGGTTCCCAGCCTCGTTGGGTGACCGGGGTGGAGAACCCGAATCCGGGCATGGACGGGATGACCAGGTGGAAGGCGTCAGCGGGGTCGGCGCCGTGTGCGCGCGGGTCGGAGAGGGGGCCGATGACGTCCAGGAACTCGAGGAACGAGCCGGGCCAGCCGTGGGTGAGGACCAGCGGGGTCGCGTCGGGCTCGGGTGAGCGGACGTGCAGGAAGTGGATGTTCTGGCCGTCGATCGTGGTGGTGAACTGCGGCAGTTCGTTCAGCCGCTTCTCCCAGACGCGCCAGTCGAAAGTGGTACGCCAGTACTCGGCCAACTCGGCCAGGTGGTCGACCGGGACACCCATCTCCCACCCCGTGCCGGGGATCGCGTCGGGCAGCCGGACCCGGCCGAGACGGTCGCGTAGATCGTCCAGGTCGGCCTGCGCGATGTCGATGCGGAACGGGCGGATGTCGGTGCCGGTGTCGCTGTTGCTTGTCATGTCCTCACTGGTTCCGTGTGGGTACAGATGCCGAGATGGGGTCGGTATGCCGGCGACGTCGAGGGAACCGGGCGCGCGCAGGCCGGGCCGGGTCGGGTAGTCGTGGTAGCTCTTGCCGGTCGCCACTGTGTGATGGCGGTGTCGGTCTCCGGAATGCGGCCTGCGCCGTAGAGGTACGAGTGCCGGCCTCCCGGGACCACCGCGGTCGCCGTGTCGATTCCGGCGTCCTTGACGCGGGCGGCGAACTCCTCGTCCTCGCCGGTCAGGACCTCGTACGTTCCTCATGGCCCGGGAGCCGGAAGGCGTCACCTTCCGGGAGGTGGACCCGGGTGGCGTCCGGGGATCTGGTGCGAACCGGTCGACGCCAACACCGACTACGGCCTCCTGCACCAGGACCGGTATGGCCGGGGTTTGTCAGGCGGTGTGGGTGGGGTAGTCGGTGTAGCCGGCCTCGCCGCCGCCGTAGAAGGTCTCGGGATCGGGGGTGTTGAGGGGCGCGCCGATGCGTACGCGCTCGACGAGGTCGGGGTTGGCGAGGGCCATCGTGCCGACGGTGATGATGTCGGCGATGCCGTCCTGGACGTCCTGGGCGCGGGTGGCGATGTCGGTGCCGGCCCGGTTGAGAACCAAGGTGTTCGGCCACAGCTTGCGGAGGGTGTGCAGGGGTTCGTCGTCGCCGCCGTGGAGGACGTGCAGGTAGGCGAGGTCGAGGGGGGCGAGAGCGCGTACGAGGGCGGGGTACAGGTCGTGGGTGTCGCTCTCGGCGATGTCGTTGTATGGGTTGCCGGGGGAGATCCGGATGCCGGTGCGGCCGGCGCCGATCTCGTCGGCCACGGCGGTGGCGATCTCGACGGCGAAGCGGATGCGGTTGTCGATGGAGCCGCCGTAGCGGTCGGTGCGCTGGTTGGTGTTGGTGGCGAGGAACTGGTGCGGGAGGTAGCCGTTGGCGCTGTGGATCTCGACGCCGTCGGCGCCGGCCGCGATGGCGGCCGCCGCCGCGCGGCGGTAGTCGTCGACCGTGGCGGCGACTTCCTCGGTGGACAGTTCGCGCGGTACCGGCATCTCCTGGAGGCCGGACGCGGTGAACATCTCGCCTGCCGGCTGGACCGCGGAGGGAGCGACCGGCTGCCGGTGGTGGGGGGTGTTGTCGGGGTGGGCGATGCGTCCGGCGTGCATGAGCTGGATGACGATGCGTCCGTCGGCCTTGTGGACGGCGTCGGTGACCTTGCGCCACCCGTCGATGTGCTCCTCGGTGAAGATGCCGGGGGTGAGCGTGTAGCCCTGGCCGTCGGCGTTGGGCTGGGTGCCCTCGGTGATGATGAGGGCGTGCGCGGCGCGCTGGGCGTAGTACTCGGCGTTCAGCTCGGTCGGCACGCCGTTCGGGGTGGACCGGCTCCGGGTCAGGGGGGGCCATGGCCAGCCGGTGCGGCAGGGAGATCTCCCCGGCGACGATCGGGTTCCACAGGGCGTTGAGCATGGGTGTTTCCTCAGATCAAGGGTGAGTGGGGGCTGCGGGGTGGCGGGCTTCCGCGAGTTCCGTGTACGCGGTGACCGGCCTGATGGGCGCGGTGCCCCTCCGCCATGGAAGGCGGACCGCGTGGAGGGGCAGCCGACGGTGCGCAGCAGCTTGCAGCACACATGACCGCCGCCAGTTGCAGTGCCGGGCCCTGGCTGTTTGTACGGGCAAGGGGAGGAGGCCGAGCGTGTCGGTCCTCCCCCACGCCGGAGGACGCATCGGCCGCGCGAAGCAGCGGCCGTGCCGTTGCCGCAAAAGGGACTCCGGAAACCGGAGCCGGAGCGGCGGTCAGCCGCGGTAGCGCGCGGCCGGGACCCGCCGCGACACGTTCGGGACGAGCGTCTGACGCGCCTTCTCGAACGACTCCCAGTCGCTGATGTCCGGCAGTGACGGGATGGTGACGGTCTCCCCGGCGTCGAGTCCGGCGAGCGCCGCGTCGACGACGTCGTCCGCGCTCATGATCCACTCGTCGGGGAACGCCTCGAGGTCGGCGCCGGAGCCGTCCCAGAACTCCGT
>NZ_JBFAIR010000050.1:0-69444 GCF_040654815.1 Streptomyces sp. NPDC050619
TTCAGACAGACGCCACCCCAGTACTTCTCCTCGACGACCGCGACACTCTTGCCGAGCTGAGCGGCCCGGATAGCGGCGACATATCCGCCCGGGCCGGCGCCGAGAACGACGACGTCGAAGTGCTCGCCCTGCTCATCCATGGAAGGTTCCTTTCTGCTGGGGCGGTCGGCCTTCTGCGGGGCCGACGCGCTCCCGGTAAACAGCTCGTTCATCAATTCTGCGGCGGCCACCCGGACCGTCCTCCGCCAGCATGCTCCATCCCGATCTCCTCTCATGCCATCGGCATATGACAAGTCGCACTGGCGTCCACTCTGTGCCACCGTGATGGAGGCACCCACGGGCACGCTCAGGCGGTTTGCCCCGTCCACAGGTGCTCGGCGCACGGCCGGCACCGCGGCCCCGGGTGACCCATCAATCAACCGTCCATGCACGTGCCGCTTCGCCCTGCGTCCGCACGCACCGGCCGTGGCAGGCGCGAGCCCCCGGCCGATACGAGGGAGTGTCGGAATGGTCAGTGCCATCGAGGACTACGCCTTCATCGGTGACCTGCACTCGGGTGCGCTGGTGGGACGCGACGGGTCGATCGACTGGTTGTGCCTGCCCAGGTTCGACTCGCCGGCGTGCTTCGCCGCGCTGCTCCACGACGACAGCGCCGGCCGGTGGCTGCTGGCCCCGGCCGGGGGCGGCCTCGCGACGCGACGCCGGTACCGGGACGACACCTTGGTCCTGGAGAGCGAGTGGCACACCGCCGAGGGCAGCGTGCGCATCGTGGACTGCATGCCGCTGCGCGGCGAGGCCGCCGACGTGGTGCGCCTGGTCGAGGGTCTCAGCGGGCGGGTGACGATGCGGATGGACCTGCGGCTGCGTCCCGACTACGGCCGGATCATCCCGTGGGTGTACCGCGCGGGCAACGGACTGCGGGCCGTGGCCGGTCCGGACGCGTTCTGGCTGCACACCCCGGTGGAGGTGTACGGCGAGAACCTCACCACCCGGGCCGAGTTCAGCGTCGAGGCGGGGCAGCAGGTGCCCTTCGTCCTGACCCACAAGCCGTCCCACCTCGTCAGCCCCACGAAACCGGTCGACGCACTGCCGGCCATCGAGGCCACCGAGCGGTTCTGGCGGACCTGGATGAGCCGGTGCGGCTATCGCGGGCAGTGGGACGACGCCGTACGGCGCTCCCTGATCACGCTCAAGGCCCTGACGTACCAGCCCACCGGGGGCATCCTCGCCGCGGCCACCACCTCACTGCCCGAACAGCTCGGCGGCCCGCGCAACTGGGACTACCGCTACTGCTGGCTGCGCGACGCCACGTTCACGCTCCAGGCGCTCATCGGCACCGGTTACCTGGAGGAGGCGACCCAGTGGCGGGACTGGCTGCTGCGCGCGGTCGCCGGCGACCCCGCCGACCTGCAGATCATGTACGGCCTCGACGGCACCTGGCGGCTGCCCGAGTTCGAACTGGACTGGCTCTCCGGGTACGAGAACTCGCGCCCCGTCCGGGTCGGCAACGCCGCCACCCGCCAGTTCCAGCTGGACGTATGGGGGGAGGTGCTCGAGTGCTTCTACGTGGGCCGCGAGGCCGGGATGGCCGCGAGCGACACCGGATGGAACATGCAGCGGGCCCTCCTGGACTTCCTGGAGAGCAACTGGCAGGAGCCCGACCTCAGCCTGTGGGAAGTCCGCAGCGAGCCGCGCCACTTCACGCACTCGAAGGTGATGGCGTGGGCCGGCGTGGACCGGGCGGTGCGCTCGGTGCTGCACCACGGCCGCTGGGGCCCGGTGGACCGCTGGGAGAAGCTGCGCGACCGCATCCACGAGGAGGTCTGCGAGCAGGGCTTCGACGCCGAGCGGAACACCTTCACCCAGTTCTACGGGTCGAAGGGGGTGGACGCCGCCCTCCTGCTGCTGCCGCGCGTCGGCTTCCTGCCCTGGCACGACCCACGGGTCCGCGGCACCGTCGACACCGTGCGCCGCGAGCTGAGCGAGGACGGTTTCCTGCGCCGCTACCGGCCGGAGGCGGACGGCGGCACGGACGGCCTGCCGGGTTCCGAGGCCACCTTCCTGGTCTGCACCTTCTGGCTAGTCGACGCGCTGCACGGCACCGGCCGCCGGCAAGAGGCCCTGGAGTTGTACGAGCGGCTGCTGGACCTGCGCAACGACGTGGGGTTGCTCGCGGAGGAGTACGACCCGGCCACCGGCCGCCACCTGGGCAACGCACCGCAGGCGTTCAGCATGGTCGGTCTCGTCAACAGCGCGCTGTGGCTCAGCGGTACGACGGACATCACCTGCGTCGACGGCCACCGCGCCGGCGTCCGCGCCGCGGCCTCCCTGACCCCGGACCCCGCGAAAGGACGTCCATGAACGACATCGACGTGCCCCTCCCCACCGAGGCCGACGTACTGATCATCGGCAGCGGCCCCGTCGGGTGCGCCTTCGCCCGCAAACTGGTGGACGCAGGCAAGAACGTCCTGATGATCGACGCCGGGGCCCAGCTGTCCCGGCGCTACGGCGAACACCTCAAGAACAGCTACCTGTTCCAGAAGAACATCGACCTGTTCGTCTCCGTCATCAAGGGCAATCTGCTCCCCCTGTCGACCGCCACCAACAGGGAGCCGGTGCTCACGCTCGATCCGTCGGCATTCTCCTACGACCCGGACAAGTACGCCGGTTTCTCGATGCGCAACCAGAACCCGGAGCAGCGTGGCCACCTCAACCTGCCCGCGGCGGCGGCCACCTACGCGGTGGGCGGCATGGCCACCCACTGGACCTGCGCGGTCCCCCGCTTCCACCCCGAGGTGGAACGGCAGTACGCCGGCCGGCGCTACCCCATCGACGAGAAGCGGATGGACAAGCTCTACGACGAGGCGGAGTCCCTGCTCGCCCGCAGCACCTCCGTCTTCGCCTCCTCGGCCCGGCACCTGCTGGTCAAGCGCGTGCTGCAACGGGCCGGGGCGGAGTTCGCCGACGTCACCGAACTGCCCCTGGCGGTCAGCGACCGCGCCGACTCCGACCGGACCGCCGCGGTGACGTGGTCGGCCGCCGACACCGTCCTCGGCGATCTGGCCGACCCCGCCCACACGCCGTCGCAGGGCTCGTTCACCCTGCTGCCCGAGCACCAGTGCGTCCGGCTGGAGATCACCGGTTCGGGCAAGCACCAGAAGGTCCAGTACGCCCTGGTGCGCAATCTGCGCGACGTACGCGAGGAGATCCGGCTGCGGGCCGAGACGTACGTGGTGGCGTGCGGCGCCGTCCCGACGCCGCAGTTGCTGTTCAACTCCGGCGTCACGCTGCCCGCGCTCGGCCGCTACCTGACCGAACAGCCCATGTCCTTCTGCCAGATGGTGCTCCAGCAGGAGCACATGGACCACATCGAGGAGATCCTGCGCGCCACCTCCGGCGACGCCGCTTCCAGCGACACCGCTTCCGGTGGTGACCCTTCCGGCGGCGGCGATCCGGCCCGGGCCGCCGCCGACCGGGTCGCCCGCTACCGCGCCGCCCAGCTGAAGCGGCTGCACTCCGGCGACAAGTGCGCCGACCCGGTGCCCTTCCCGCCCGACGAACGCGACCCGAACCTCGCCCTGCTGGTGACCGACCGGCGCCCCTGGCACTGCCAGATCCACCGGGACGCCTTCACCTACGGCGCCGTTCCGCCCAACGTCGACCCCCGGCTCATCGTCGACCTGCGCTGGTTCGGCATGTCCCGGCCGCGCCCGGAGAACAGGGTCACCTTCTCCCGCGGGCTCCGCGACACCTTCGACATGCCGCAGCCCACCTTCCACTTCCGCCTCGACGAGGCCGAGCGGAAGGAAACGGACCGTATGAACGAGCACATGCTGCGCACCGCCGCCGCGCTGGGCGGCTTCATGCCCGGCTCCGAGCCCGTCTTCCTCACTCCGGGTCTGCCGCTGCACATCGCGGGCACCACCCGCATGGGCACGAGCGCGCTGGACAGCGTCGTGGACGAGTACTCCAAGGTGTGGCACATCGACAACCTCTACCTCGGCGGCAACGGCCTGCACCCCTTCGGCAACGCCTCGAACCCGACGCTCACCAGCGTCGCCATGGCGCTGCACGCGGCCGACACCATCGTCAAGGGCCACCCAGGCCACCCCTGACACCGACTCCCCCGAACCCTGGACCTCACCATGCCGGCACAGACCACCCCGCGCCCGGACGGCATCCACCTGGGCATCACCCCCACCTGCTGGACCAACGACGACTTCCCGCTCATCGGCGACCACATCCCCATGGAGCAGTGCCTCAGCGAGATCGCACTCGCCGGGTTCGAAGGGTGCAGCATCGGCCATACCTTCACCCCGGACGTCGACGCGCTGACCGCCGCGATGCACCTGCGCGGTCTCAGCGTGAGCGAACCGTGGGTGAGCACGTACTTCACGGTGCCCGACGGCTCCGCTCGCACCGCCCGCGAGCTGCTGAAGGTGCTGGAGTTCCTGAAGCAGTTCAACGCCGGCGACCCTCCGGTGAAGACCCGCACCATCGGCGTCGCCGAGTTCGGCAGGTCCGTCCATCTCCAGGCGCTCAGTCTGCGCAGCAACAAGCCGGAGTTCACCGACGAGCAGTGGGCCGATCTGTGCGACGGACTGAACAAGCTGGGCGAGATCACCGCGAGCCAGGGCTTCACCCTGGCCTATCACCCCCACATGGGCACCGGCGTCCAGACCGAGCAGGACATCGACCGGCTCATGCGGGACACCGACCCGCGGCACGTCGGCCTCCTGCTGGACACCGGCCATCTCACCTGGGCGGGGGCCGACCCGACGGAGGTCATCGAGCGTCACCGCGACCGCATCGCGCACGTCCACCTGAAGAACGTCCGCGGCGGCGTCCGCGCGGACCGCACCCTGGCCGACGGCAGCTTCCGCGAGTACATCGAGGCGGGCATCTTCACCGTGCCCGGCGACAGCGACGGCGACATCGACTTCGACACCCTCCTCAAGGTCCTCCGCCCGGGCGAGTCGTATCGCGGCTGGCTGGTGGTGGAGGCCGAGCAGGACCCGCAGGGCGGGCATCCGCCGCTGTACTACGCCCAGACCGCCCACGCCTACTTGGCCCGGGCCCTCTGACCCGACCCGACCGCACGCACCCTCTCACCGGAAGGCACCCCCATGGGCGCAAGCACTCCCCTGAACATCCGCGTCCCCCGGTTCACCCGGGAGGTCCTCCAGGACAACCTCAACGAGGGCTACTGGCTGGAGGCCCCCGACATCGACGGGGACACCCGGCCCGACCTGGTCGGCCACGGCCTCTACCTCGGCGAGATCTACTGGTACCGCAACCCCGACTGGCAACGGCGGCTGGTCGCCGACGGCTTCCACATGCCGATCGGCGCCCACTTCGGCGACATCTCCGGCAACGGCTACCCCGACCTCGTGGTCTGCTACGAGCTGTACGGCGCGGGTGGCCGCATCGACGACCCCGACCCCGAGGGCGGGAAGATCGACTGGATCGAGAACACCGGCAAGGTCGACTCCGAAACGCGCTGGGAGCGCCATTACATCGGCCGTGAGACCGGCATGCACCGGCTGCGCCTCGGCCACTTCACCCAGACCCGCAAGCTCGAGCTGATGGCCCTGCCTACCGTGGGGGCCCGGCATGTCCACGCCCTCGTGCCCGTCGTGCTGTTCACGCCCAACAACGACGTACGCCAGCCGTGGGACAAGCGCGTCATCGACGACACCCACTACCGGATGATCCACGGAGTGGAGATCCAGAAGAACCCGCTGCCGGGCAGCGAGCACCTCGACTCGATCCTGCTCGCCTCCGAGGAGGGCGTGACCTGGCTCCACTACGACGAGCGCGAGCAGGCGTTCACCACCACGCACATCGGCTCCGGCGAGCAGGAGCGGTTCGAGTGGACCGGCTTCAAGGGCAGCGGCGACGTCGGCGCGGGACGCGTCGGCGACGACCCGCACGCCTACGTCGTGGCCACCGAGCCCTTCCACGGCAACACCGTGGCGGCGTACGTCAAGGAACGGCCGGGCACCCCGGTGGCCGAGGCGACCTGGCGCCGCATCGTGCTGGACGTCTTCGGCGACCCCAACGAACTCGGCGAGGGCCCGAGCCATCAGATCGTCTGCGCGGACTTCGACAACGACGGCGACGACGAGTTCCTGGTCGCCCTGCGCGGGCCGTACCCCTGGCAGGGTGTCTTCTACTACAAGGCGCTGGACATCGCCGCCGGTGTGTTCGCCAAGTGGCGGGTGTCCTCGGACAGCGCCGCGCGGATCGCCATCGGCGACTTCAACGGAGACGGCCGGCTCGACTTCGCCACCATCGCCTACAAGGTCGACAAGTACTTCCTCGCCGAGGACGCCAAGCTCTGCCTGTTCCGCAACGACATCGAGGACGCCGTCGTCCGGCCGTAGTCACAAGGGCCGCTGTCCCTCAGCCCCCTCGTACCGCTCGGCACACAGCACATCCACGACGGCCGCGGCCGTATGCGCACGCTGGATGTCGCCGTCGAACGCGCCGCTGCGCAGCATCGCCCAACCGTCGGAGAAACGGGCCTGCACGCGCGCGGCCACCCGCAGCCGGCCGTCGCCGTCCCAGCGGTCCGGAAGGGTGAATTCGCCCGCTGTGACGGGGGTTTGTGAGAGGTCGGCCTGAAGCAGCGCGGTGAGGTACTCGAAGCAGTCGAAGGCGTCCGAGATCGCGCGGTCGCTGTCGGCGGCCGGTTCGGCGAGCACGTCCCGCAGCCGTTCGCGCAGCCAGGTGCTGTGCGAGGTCTGGACGAGTGCCGGGGGATGCGGCTCGGCCACGAGCGCGTTGAGGAGTTCGCCGCCGCCGAGGACGTCCCCCGCGCACAGGGCCAGTACGGCGGGCTCGTTCGCGGCCCGGCGGGACGCGGACGGTTGGGCCACGACCGGTTCGAGCAGCAGCCGGCCGAGCAGATCGTCGCGCCCGGCCAGTACGGCGGCGCTGCCGGCGGCGGACAGGGCGAGCAGGGCCGGGTAGAGGTGCGGCCGAAGATCCTGCTCGTCTCCGCCGTCCCCGGGTATGTTCAACAGCCGTTGCAGCGCCCGCACCCATACCCGTGCGTGCACGCCGGCCTCGTCGTGGAACGCCCCTACGGCGAGGAGGTGCAGCAGCGTGTCGCAGTCGCTCCGGTACCGCTCCAGCAGCTCCCGGTACGCCTCCGGGTCCGCGGCCCGCTCGCCGGGCGGATACCGGCCGTCGTCCGAGAGGCGTTCCACGACCCGCGACGCCTCGGCGTCCACCAGCTCGTGCAGGTCGATGCGGCGGACCGGATCGGGCAGCGCGCGTTTGAGGCGGGCCACGGACAGTTCACGGGTCGGCGCGGGCTGCGTCAGGTGTTCCAGGGCCTCGACCCGGGCCAGCAGGCCGGGGAAGAACTCCTTCGCCGTCAGGCCCCGGACGACCACGGCGCCGTGCCGGGCGACGAGTTCCGCGGCCTTGCCCCGAGGGCCGTGCGGGGCGGCCCAGAACACGGGGTAGCGGCGTGTGGCGCGGCGCTCGAAACAGGCGGCCAGCGCCTGGTCCCACTGGGCGGACCAGCCGCAGACGATCAGTCCGTACTCCTCCAGCACCTGGTCCACCAGCCCGGCCCAGGCGGCCGGGTACTCCCCCAGCTCGCGCTCGGTGTTGCGGGCCTCCAGGTCGGTCAGGTCGCCGTGCAGTTTGACGACCGTGGCCCGGGCGTGCGCCAGCGGCGTCATCCCGAGGAGGCTGCCCGGACTGTGGACGACCTGCGGCTGCACGCCCGCGGCTTCCAGGGCCTGCTCGGTGAGCCGGTCGAAGTTGGTGGTCAGCACCACGCGCACCCAGCCCCGCGCCACCAGTCGAGCCACCGCGTGGTGCGCCGCCCCGGGCCGCTTGAGTCCGTCCTGCCGGTCCTCGCCGTCCGGTTCGAAGTAGCCGCGCAGCAGCTTGTGCCGGGCGGCCGGGGTGTTGCCGAGCGCCTCCAGCAGGGCCGAGTAGCCGAGCGGTCCGCCGTCGCCGTGGCGGGACCACCAGGACTCCGGGTCGGTGACGGCGAGTTCCTCGTCCGCGCCTCGTGCGACGGCGGCCCGGTGCACCAGGTCGGTGACGATCTCCCACCCCGTGGGCACACCGGCCTCCCGCGACATGCCCGCACCGAGCAGCAGTGCGTACACGCCGGGCCCGGCGTGTACGCACATGGCGAGCGAGACCACGGGATCGAGACCTCGCACCGCCGCTGCCGCTGTCGGCCTGTCGCGCTCTGTCATGTTCTCACTGTGCGTCGACACCCTCCGGATCGCCTCCCGGCGCACCCGCACACCAACTTTCGAGTAATGACACCCGATATGACACTTTTGGTGTGGGTATTGGTGATTCGGCGACAACCGCGGCTCACGGAAGGAAGGACACCCCCCTGATGACCACGCAGAACGCGATCAACTGGCCCGAGAACTACCTGCCCGGCACCGGCGACAACTTCGTCTCCAACGAGGTGATCGTGCAGGGCGTCACCGCCGCCCAGGTCTGGCGCTGCCTGACCGACACCTCCACCTGGGAGTCGTACAACGACAACATCGCCGGCATCTCCTTCCCGGAGGGCGGCGGCCCCGTGCTGAAGGACGGAGTCGTCTTCACCTTCGACCCGGTCGGCTTCCCGTCCGTGCGCACCCAGCACGCCCGCGTCGTCGAGTTCCGGGCCCCGGCGCAGGGCGTCCCGGGCCGCCTGTCCTGGAGCGCCGGCCAGGACGGCCCGCCCGAGGAGCGGCTCGACGTACTGCACGCGTGGCTGGTCGAGGACCTGCCCGGCGGCCGGGTCCGCGTCCTCACCCAGGAGACGCAGATCGGCCGCCCCGCCGCCGAACTGGCCCGGCGACTCCCCGACCCGATGCTCAACGGCCACCAGGCCTGGTTGAACGGCCTGATCAGGGCCGCCTCCGGCAGGCTCGTCACGAAGGGGTGAGGGAGTGCCGACGTACGGCGGCGCCTCGAGCCGCAAGCGGCGGCGGGCGAGGTTACCGTCGGCGGTATGGATGGTGATCTTCGAGTCTGGCGCCAGTGCCTGCTCAGCGGGGCGGTGTTCGCCGTATGCATGGCGGGCACGACGCTGCCGACTCCCCTCTACGGCCTCTACCAGGAGAAGTTCGGTTTCTCCGAGCTCACGGTCACCGTCGTGTACGCCGTCTACGCCGTCGGGGTCATCGGCGTGCTGCTGCTGGCGGGCAACGCCTCGGATGCCCTGGGCAGGCGGCCGGTGCTGTTGTGGGGCCTGGGATTCGCGGCCGCGAGTGCCGTCTGCTTCCTGATGGCCACTGCCCTGGGCTGGCTGTACGCGGGACGGCTGCTGTCGGGCTTGTCCGCCGGCCTGTTCACCGGGGCTGCCACGGCGTACGTCATGGAGTTGGCGCCGCGCGGCGGCGCCTCACGGGCCACGTTCGTGGCGACCGCCGCGAACATGGGCGGGCTGGGCTGCGGTCCGCTGCTCGCCGGGGTGCTCGCACAGTACGCCGACTGGCCGCTGTACCTGCCCTTCGCCGTTCACCTCGCCCTGGTGGCCTGCTCGGGCGCTGTCCTGCTGCGGCTTCCGGAGACCGTGCGGGAGCCGCGGCCACTGAGCACCGTACGGCCGCAACGGCCCGGGCTGCCCCCGCGGGTGCGGGCGGTCTTCGGGCCGGCGGCGGCCGCCTCCTTCGTGGGGTTCGCCCTATTCGGGGTGTTCACCTCGGTCAGCCCGTCCTTCCTGGCCCAGTCCCTGGACGTGCACAACCACGCGGTGAGCGGGCTGGTCGTCGCGCTGGCCTTCTTCGCCTCGACCGCCGGGCAACTGGCCGTCGGCCGGGTCGGCGTGGGCCGGTCGCTGCCCCTGGGCTGCGCCGCGCTCCTCGGCGGGCTGGCACTGCTGGCGGGCGCGCTGCGGTGGGATCTGCTGCCGCTGGTGGTGCTGAGCGCGATCGTCGGCGGGGCCGGGCAGGGGCTGGCGTTTCGCGGGGCACTGTCCGCGGTGGCCGAGGCGTCCGACGTGGACCAGCGCGCGGCCGTGATCTCGGCGCTGTTCGTGGTGGCTTACGGGGGTATCTCGGTGCCGGTCATCGGGGTGGGGCTACTGGCGGGACCGATCGGCCTGGAGGGCGCCGGGCTGGTGTTCATCGCGTGCATGGCTCTTCTGGTGTCGACCGCGGGCGTCTACCTGCTCCGGCGGCCGGTACCGGCGACGGAGGCGGGTGGGGTGCGCTAGGGAGTGGTGGGCACGCCGGTGGCACCGGTCGAAGACCGGTGCCACCGGCAGATGATCCGCCGGGCTCCTGCGCGGTTCAGACGGTCATCCAGCCCAGGACCGGGGTCGACTGGAGGTAGATGATCACGGCGAACCCGGCGAGGAGACCGAGGCTCCAGCCGAGCACCTTGCGGAAGATGATGCTTTCGCTGCCTGACATGCCGATCGCCGCCGCCGCGACGGCCAGGTTCTGCGGCGAGAGCATCTTGCCGAGGACACCGCCGGTGGAGTTGGCGGCGGCGAGGAGCACCGGGTCCAGTCCGGTCTGGTGCGCCGCGGTCACCTGGAGGACGCCGAAGAGCGAGTTGGCCGACGTGTCGGAGCCGGTCACCGCGACGCCCAGCCAGCCCACGATCGGGGAGAAGAGGGCGAACGCCGCGCCGGTCTGGGCCAGTGCGGTGCCCAGGGTGACGGTCTGGCCGGAGAGGTTCATGACCCAGGCCAGCGCGAGCACCGACGTCACGGTGACGAAGGTCCAGCGCAGTTGGTGCAGCGTCGCGCCGTACGCCTTCACCGCGCGGCCCGGGCCCACCCGGTACAGCGCCATCGTGAGCAGGCCCGCGACCAGCAGCACCGTGCCGGCCGCCTTGATGTGCTCCAGCTTGAAGGTCACGGCCCCGGCGGGCTGGCCGGCCGCGGTCTCGACCTCCAGGCCGGGCCAGGAGAACTGGGTGACGCCATCGGTGGCCAGCCAGTCCTTGACCGGGCCGATCTGGGTGAGCGCGAAGAGGGCGACGATGATGAGGTAGGGGGCGAACGCCATGAGGGCACTGCCCTCGCCGCTCTCCGACCGTTCCGCCTGCTCTCCGAGCCCGGTGCGCCCTCCCTTGGCACCACCCGAGCCGCCCGCACCAGTACGGGCTCCGGTTCCGGCGCCGACCGCGACGGGCGGTGTAGCGGCCGGTGCCTCCTGGTGGGTCTCGTCCCGCTCCGTCTGGACCTCGCTCGGCTGCCAGACGCGCAGGAAGCCGAGGACCGCCACCAGCGCGACGACGCCCGCGATGATGTCGGTGACCTCGACGCTGATGTAGTTCGCGGAGACGAACTGGGCGACTGCGAAGGTCAGTCCGGCGACCGCCGCGACGGGCCAGGTCTCCCGGACACCACGGCGACCGTCGAGGAGGAACACGAGGACGAGCGGGATGAACGCGGCGATCAGCGGGGTCTGCCGGCCGGCCATCGCTCCGAGGTCGTCCAGGGGCAGCCCGGTGACGCCGGCCAGCGTGGTCAGCGGCACCGCCATGCTGCCGAACGCGACCGGCGCGGTGTTGGCGACCAGTGCCACGGTCGCCGCCTTGAGCGGGGCGATGCCCACCGCGACCAGCATGACCGCCGTGATGGCCACCGGGGCACCGAAGCCCGCCAGCGCCTCGATCAGAGCACCGAAGCAGAACGCGATCAGGATGCCCTGTACCCGCTGGTCGGTGGAGACGGTGCGGAACGACCGCCGCAGCACCGCGAACCAGCCCGTTATCTCGGTCATCCGGTAGATCCACAGCGCGTTGACCAGGATCCACAGGACCGGGAAGAGCCCGTAGAAGCCGCCCTCCGCCGCGCCGGACAGCGCCTGCGAGGCAGGCATGCCCCACACCCCCACGGCCAGGGCGAGGGCCAGCACCAGGGAGGCGACCGCCGCGACCTGGGCTCGCACGCGGAAGACGCCGAGCAGCACGAACAGGGTGAGCAGGGGCAGAGCCGCGCACAACGCGGACCAGTACAACGATCCGGCCAGCGGATCGAGGACCTGGGTGTACATGGAACCTCCCGGAGCGGCGGCACTGCCGCGTGGAGCAGTAGGTTCGTTAACTTGTAAGACAAGTACTCATGACAGTCAAGGGTTCCTGTATGGTAACTTGACGAGGTTGGCTCATCACCCATGGGGAGGCGTGATGGCGGGGCGCCTACAGGCGACATCGCTGATCGATGCGCTGGTCGTCGAACTTCGCGAACAGATCCTTGACGGACGTCTCAGCGGCGGGACAGCGCTCACCGAAACAGAGGTCGCCGGCCAGTACGAGGTGGCACGCCCCACCGCGAAAGCGGCGATCGAACGGCTGACCGGCGAGGGCCTGTTGCGGCGCGGCGGTGCCCACAAGAGCGCCCGCGTCCCCGTCTTCGACGCCGACGACATCGCCGACCTCTACTTCGCCCGCACCTGCCTGGAACGCCAGGTCATGCGTGAACTGGCGCAGCGCCGGCTGATCCCGGCCGCCGCCCACACCGCGCACGAGGACATCCGCAAGGTGGCCGCGGTGGAGGACTCCACGGTCGACGCGGTGGAACCCGACGTCCGATTCCACCGCTCACTCGTCGACGCCGTCGGCAGCCCCCGCCTGAGCCGGGCACACGCCTCGATCATGGGCGAGATGCGCCTGTGCATGGCTCAGGTCCAGACGAACAAGCTGCTCAGCATCGCCGAGATCGCCGACGAGCACGAGGCGATCCTGTCCGCCATCGCGGACGGCGATCCCGAGCGCGCGGACCTGGCCCTCGCCGCCCATCTCACCCGAGCGAGCGAACAACTCCGCAGCCACACACTCTGACGCGGCGGCCGGTCAAGGGCTTCAGTGGCTGCCTCGGCGTGCGTGTGCCTCGGCGAGGAGGAGGTAGCTGCTGGCGGTCCAGGTGTAGGCGCGGTCGCGCAGGCCCGTTCCGGTCAGGGCATCGAAGTTCTCGGCGAAGCCGTACGTTTCGCACAGGGCGCGGAAGCGGGCGCTGATCTCGTCCGCCGGACGGTGGTGGCCTGCCCGGCGCAGACCGTCCTCGATGAGGACCGTGGCGGGGGCCCAGATCGGGCCGCGCCAGTAGCCGTCGGAGCGGTAGTGCGGCGAGGTGGGCAGCTCGGTGGCCAGGCCGTACGGGGTCAGGTGGGCCTCGATCCGGTCGGCCAGCACGCCGCTGATGTCGTCCGGCAGGTGCTCGCCCAGCACGATGGGCATCAGGTCGAGCAGGCTGGAACTGCTCCAGGTGTCCCCGGTGCCGACACCGCGGGCGACGAACCGGTCGCCGCTCCAGAGCTGGTCGAGCATCGCCGCCTGGGTTTCCGCGGCCGTGCGGGTCCACCGGCGAGCCTCCTCCGGCTTCCCCAACTCCGTGGCCAGCTCGGCAAGTTGGTGCAGTTGGAGAACGAGGAAGGCGGACAGGTCGGCGGTGACGACCACGCGTTCGGGGTCGAAGGTGGTGGCGTTGTCCCAGCCGCTGTCGTTGCCGTGCTGGTAATGGGGCAGTTCAGCGCCCGGTGCTCGCCGTGCGGTGAGCCAGAAGCCGGTCCAGCGTTCCAGCCTGTCGTACGTCTCGGTCAGTTCGGCCGGCCCCAGCGGCATGCTCAGCCGACGGCGCAGGTGAGCGAACGCCCAGCCGTGGATGGGCGGTTTGACGAAGTTGTGGAGGATCTCGGAGTGGGTGACCGAGTCGGGCAGCGCCCCGCTCTCGTCCTGGTGGTCGAAGGGCAGGTGGTACTGGTCCCAGGCCAGTTCGGGGCATCCGGGGGCCAGGGCGAGGGCGTTGAAGCAGTGGTCCCAGCTCCAGACCTTGTCCATCCAGTGCTTGGACATCAGCACGGCAGGCCGCGTGACCAGGCCCGTCGGCCGTACGGTCGCGGACCACACGACGTAGGCGGCGAGTTCGGCGGCCGGGGTGGCGGACGAGCGCCAGGGGGCCACTGTGTCGACGAAGTCCGCGAAGGAGTTCCGCGCGGTCTCGACGATCTTGCCGAAGGCCGCCGAAGGCGCGTACGGCGGGCGGGCCGTGTCGAGTTCCTCGACCGCGATCTCCCAGGGACCGTCGGCGGCCACGGTGAGGCCGCGATCACCGCTGCCCAGGGCCTGGCCGCCGAACGTGTCGGTCACGGTGCCACAGAGCACGGTGACGCGGTAGCGGCGTCCGGTCTCGTACGACGTGAAGACGTGCGCGTCGGCGGCGGCGTCGTGGAAGAAGTAGGTGCCGCTGAACGGGGTCAGCGTCCGGGCCGTCGCCAAGACGCGCAGCGCCAGCCCCGCACCGCGCAGGCGTACGGTGTCCGGCGACTCGTAGGCGAGTTCGACGCGGCCCGCCGGATGGATCCAGCTCAGCAGACCCGGTGTCGCCTCCACCCGGGTCTCGGCCCGGTCGCCCGTCGCCCCCTCCAGCGGCACCAGGCTCAGGACGGCGTGCATGCCGTTCTGGTGCGAGACGAGGTGGAGGTCCTCGGCGTACGTCTTCTCCGCCACCACGGGCGAGATGTCGAACCAGGATCCGCGCGTGCTGAACGGGACGTCGCGGACGGAGAAGGGGGGGCCGGATCTGTCGGCGGTCATGAAGTGTCACTCGTTTCTCGGGCAGGGGTGGCCGACCGTCCGGCGGATGGCCGGTGGGGCCGTGGCGAAGGTCGGGATCAGTCCTTGACCGCACCGGCGGTCACACCGGCGGCGACATAACGCTGAGCGAGGACGAGGATGACCGCGGCCGGCAGCGAGGCCACGACGGCGGTGGCCATGATGGCGTTCCACTCCTGGTTGTTGTTGCCGATGTAGTGGTAGATGCCGAGGGTGATCGGCTCGTGGGCGCCGCCGCCCGCCAGGGTGCTGGCGAAGACGAAGTCGGACCAGGACCACAGGAACGCGAACAGGGACACCGTGACGACGGCGTTGCGGCTCATCGGCAGGACGATCGACCAGAAGGTGCGCAGGGGCCCGGCGCCGTCCGTCTTCGCCGCCTGGAGCAGTTCGCCGGGGATGCCGGACATGAACGCGGTGAAGATGAGCACCGCGAAGGGAACGGCCAGGGTGGAGTCCGCGATGATCAGGCCGGGCACGGACTGGAGCAGGCCGAGGCTGAGGTAGATGGCGTAGAAGCCCATCGCCATGATGATGCCGGGGATCATCTGGGCGGCCAGCAGGACGAAGCCGAGGATGCCGCCGCCCCGCGGGCGCAGTTTGGCCAGCGCGTAACCGGCGGGCGCGGCCAGCGCCACGGTCAGCGCGACGGTGCCCAGGCCGATGACGAGGCTGGTGCCGAGGTAGGGCAACTGCTGGTCCAGGACGGCCCGGTAGCCCTCCAGGGTGGCGTTGGCGGGGAACAGGTCCGGTGGGCTCTTGCGCATGTCCTGGTCGCGGGTGAAGGACACGTTCAGCATCCAGTAGACCGGGAAGAGCATGATCCCGGTCAGCAGGAGGCCGATGGCCGTCTTCCACCAGGTACGGCTGCGTCGGTTCATGGCGGTTCCTGTCATGACAGCCCCTGCTTTCGCTGGACCCTCATATAGATCAGGCCGAAGACCAGGGCGGCGACGACCAGCAGGTTGCCGACGGCCGCCCCCGGGCCGAAGGCGGGCAGCAGGTTGCCGAAGCCGAGCTGGTAGGACCAGGTGGCGAAGGTGGTGGACGAGTCCGCCGGGCCGCCCTTGGTCATGATCCAGATGATGTCGAAGACCTTGAGCGTGTAGACCAGCCCCAGGAGCAGGGTGATCGCGGACACCGGGCGCAGCAGCGGGAAGGTGATGCTCCAGAACCGCCGCCACGCACCCGCCCCGTCGAGGGCGGCAGCCTCGTACAGGCCGGCCGGGATGGACTGGAGGCCGCTGTAGAGCACGACCAGGTTGAACGGCACGCCGACCCAGACGTTCGCGATGATCACCGAGGTCAGCGACCAGGACGGCGAGGTCAGCCAGTTCACCGGGCCGATGCCGACAGCGTGCAGGGCGGCGTTGACGACGCCCGATTCGCTGTTGAGCATCCAGGACCAGGTGGAGGCCGACACGATCAGCGGCAGCAGCCACGGCACCAGGAACAGGGCGCGCAGGGTCGCGGAGAGCCGGAAGTTCTGGTTGAAGAAGACCGCGAGCGCCAGGCCGATGACGTACTGGAAGGCCAGGCAGACGGCGGTGAACACCACGGTGTGGAGCAGGGCGGGGGCGAAGGTCGGGTCGTCGAGGACGGTCCGGTAGTTCGCGAGGCCCGTGAACGGCGCGTCGCCCTGGACGAAGGAGCGGACGGTGTAGTCGCGCAGGCTCAGGTCGATGTTGCGGAAGAGGGGATAGGCGTAGAAGAGGGCGAGGTAGAGGACGACCGGGGCGAGGAAGGCCCATGCGGCCCACTGCTGGGAGCTGGGGCGGCGCCGCGCCCGGGGCGGTGCGGCGGGGGCCGCACCCGGGCTGTTCCTCACGGGCCGGCGGTGCGGCACTTGTGTCGTGTTGCTCATGAACGGGCCCTGGGTCCTGGTTACTTGACGGCGGACTGGGCGGCGGCCAGCGCGTCCTTGGGAGACTTCGAGCCGCTGAGGGCGGACTGGACGGCCTTCCACAACTGCTCGGAGATCTTGGGGTACCGCGTGCCGAGGTCGTCGCTGGTGCGGCCCTTGGCCGCCTTGACCGCTTGCACCCAGGGCTTGAGCTTCGGGTCGGCCGCGACCTGCTTGTCCTGGACCTCGGTGGTGGGGGCGACGTAGGAGAGGGTGGTGTCGGTGTCGTACAGGTTCTGGGTGCTGGTCAGGCAGGTCGCGATCTTCTGTGTGGTGCCATAGCGGCCGGTGTCGCCCTGGACCGGGACGGTGACGAACTCGCCGCCCGTCGGGGCCGACGCGCTGCCTCCGTCGGCGGCGGGGACGGGTATGACCCCGTAGTCGAAGCCGGCCTTCTCGGCGTTCGCGAGCTGCCAGGTGCCGTTCTCGCCGAACGCGTAGTCGCCGGTCGCGAACTCCTGCCAGCTGGTGGTCTGGGTGTTGTTCAGCACGGAGTTGGGGGCGTAGTCCTCGGCCAGCCAGTCCTTCCACAGGGCCAGCGCGGAGACGGCCTGGCCGGAGTCGAGTGCGGTCAGCTCGGCGCCCGCGCCCCAGAACCAGGGCAGGAACTGGAAGCTGCCCTCCTCCGTGCCGATCGCGGAGAAGGTGATGCCCTTCTTGCCCGCCTTCTTGACCTTGGCCAGGGCCGCGGTCAGCGATGTCCAGTCCTCGACCGAGGCGATGTCGACCCCGGCCGCCTTCAGGACCTCCTTGTTGTAGTAGAGGGCGAGGGTGTTGGCGCCGATCGGGGTGCCGTAGGTCTTGCCGCCCGACTGGCCGGCCGCGAGCAGGTTGGGATCGGCCTTCGAGGTGTCGAGCTTGTTGTCGTCGGTGCTGGTGAGGACGCCCGCCTCGGCCAGGGTCGACACCACCGGGTTGTCGACGACGAGGACGTCCGGGGAGTTGCCCTGCTGCGCCGCCAGCAGCGTCTTGTTCGCCAGGTCGCTGGTGTCGAAGCCGGTCCGCTCGATCTTCACGCCGGCCTCGGTGCCGCAGGCGTCGAGCAGCTTCGCCCATGCCGAGCCCTTGGCGAACTGCGGGTACGGGTCCCAGACGGTGTACGTGCCGTTGTCCGCCGCCTTGGTCCCGGTGCCCCCCGAGCCGGAGCCGCAGGCGGTGGCACTGGTGGCGACGGCCAGGGCGGTCAGGGCCGCGGCGGTCAGGCGACGCCTTCTGGAGAAGCTGTTCATGGCGGGGGTCCTTTGGTTTTTGGCATGCGGGTGCTCTTCGGCACGCGGGCGTTTTCTGGCATGCGGGTGCCGATGGCGTGGGTTCGAGCGCCCGGTGGGGTGAGGAAGGGGACAGGGACGCGGTCAGGGCGTCGTATCGGCCCCGGTGTCCGCGATGGGCCTGGCTCCCGCGGGCCCGGTGCTGGCCCGCAGGGAGATGGGTGGGGTGAGGAGGTGGTGCCGGGGCGGCGCGTCGGGATGGTCGAGTCGCTCCACCAGCAGGTCGACGGCGAGACGGCCCATCTCGGACGCCGGTACGTCCGCCGCGGTGAGCTGCGGGGTCACCGTCTCCGCCCAGCGGCCGGCCACGACCCCGGTGACGGAGAAGTCACGCGGCACATGGCGGCCGGCCTCGGACAGCCCCCGGTAGAGGCCGCCCAGCGCGGCCTCGTTCAGCGTGACCAGGGCGGTGGTGGCCGGCTCGTCGTGCAGGATCCGCTCCACACAGGTCTGGCCGGAGGCGGCGTCGTCCCCGCAGCAGTACGTCCTGACGGTCAGCCCGCGCTCGGCCGCGGCCTTCGTGAAACCGTCCAGGCCCCGGTGCGCGGACTCGTACCCCGCCCGCAGCAGCTGCTCGGGACGGTTGACGAAGGCGACCCGGCGGTGGCCGAGATCCGCCAGGTGGTGGACGCAACGCTCGACCAGCGTGGTGTGGTCCAGAGCCACCCACCAATCGCCCTCGGGACGAGCGGTACGGCCGATGGCGACGGAGGGGAAGTCCAGGGTGGCCAGGTGCTCCACCCGGTCGTCCTCGAGCCTGATCTCCATCAGGATCGCGCCGTCGACCCGCCGCTCGGCCAGCAGCCGCTGGAAGGAACGGTCGCTGTCCGCGCCGCTCGGGGAGAGCAGCACGTCGTAGTCGTAGGCCGCCGCGGCCTCCACCACGCTGCCGATGAAGTCCAGCTGCATTCCCGTGTAGTGGTTCCCGGCCGGCGGGAAGACCAGGCCGAGGGTGCTGGTCCGCCCGTTGGCCAGCGCACGGGCACTGGCGCTGGGCCGGTAGCCCAGCTCGTCGACCACCTGCTGGATCTTGCGGCGCGTGTCGTCCGAGACCGGGCGCTTGCCGCTCAGCGCGTAGGACACGGTGCTCCGCGAGACACCGGCCCGCCGGGCGATCTCACCGATGTTCACGGCAACTCCTTGCTCGAACCGGTTCGATACCTCGGGGGAGGAAACCGTCCACCGGACGCGTGAGGCTGAGAGGGAAGAGAGACGACGGCCGGTTGTCGAACCGGTTCGCGTGAAGTGACGGTAGGAACAGGCCGGGCGGCTGTCAACAGTTCGGACCACGCTTTCCGTAAGGTCCCCGCGATCCGGCGTACACAGCGGAGGTTCCCTGTGTCGAGGGGATTGCTGGCCGGTTTCCTCGGTGCTAGCTTCGCCGAACCGGTTCGACTCGCCCCACCTCCACCATCCGACACAGCCCGAACCCCGGCCGCCGGTCCGGCCGGCGGGAAGAGATGGCCGGACGCGAGCCGGCCGAAGTGGGTCAACCGGAACCGCTCCCCCGATGATGAGGACGCAATCCATGCCATCCGCTGACAGATCCGCCCGGCGCCGAGCCGCGGCCGCCGTGGCACTGACTCTGGGCGCGGGCCTGCTGGCCGCACCGTCCGTCTCCGCACAGGCGGCCGACGCACCCCCGCCCGCCGCCCGCTACACCTTCGACCAGGACGACCTCGCCTCGGGCAGCATCACCGACAGCTCCGGCAACGGACTGACGGCGAGCCTGGTGAACGGCGACACCGCCGCCTCCGTCGCGGGCACGGACGGGGGCAAGGCGCTCGCCCTGCCCGGCGGGGCGCCCACCTCGAACGGCGCGTACGTCCGCCTCCCCCGCGAAGTACTGGGTGACGCAACGGACTTGACCGTCTCGGCCCGCGTGAAGTGGAGCGACGACACGTCGCCCTGGCAGCGGATCTTCGACCTGGGGACCAACAACACGAAGTACCTCTTCACCACCCCGAACAACAACGGCGGGCTGTTGCAGACCTCCGCCACCACCGGTGGAGGGGGCGCGGAGGCACAGGTCCGCGGGTACGCGCCGCTCCCCGCCGACCAGTGGCGGACCATCACCGTCACCCTGGACACCTCCGCCGGCCGGCTCACCACCTACCTCGACGGCGTGGCGGTCTCCTCCACCGAGACCGGCGTCAAGGCGAAGGACCTGCTGGACAGCTCGGCCACGTCCGCCGGTTACCTGGGCAAGTCCTTCTACCCGGACCCGCTGCTCAAGGGCGCGATCGACGACTTCACCGTGTGGCACTCGGCGCTCAGCCCGGAGCAGGTGGCCGGCACGGCCGGGAGCCTGCCCACCCTCCAGGAGATCTCGCGGACGTCCTTCGAGGCCCGTACGACGACCGGGACCGCCCCGTCCCTCCCGGCCACCGTCCGCTCCTCCTTCTCCGACGGCTACGACCGCGACACCCCGATCGCCTGGGACGCCGTACCGTCCGACAAGTACGCCCGGCCCGGCACGTTCACGGTGGCCGGGACCGCGGCCGGGCGGGCCGTGCAGGCGACCGTCACCGTGGTCCGCGAGGGGCAGCTCTCCGTCGACCTCGGCTCGGACACCGGCGCGTTCCACGGCGGCGCCTCCGGCACCCTCTACGGCGTGTACGGGGCGGACGTCCCCACCAACAACCTCATCGAGGGCATGGGCCTGCGCACGGTCTCCACAAAGGCACAGGACGGCCCGCAGCACCCCGGCGCCGACGCACTGGACGTGGTCAAGCCGCTCGCCGACTCGACGAACGGCGATGTGTACATCTACATGACCGACATCCACCGCGGCTTCCCCTACCAGTGGCCGGGTGACACACCCGAGGAGAAGCTCAAGCTCTACCGGGAGAAGATCGCGAAGCAGGTCGACCAGGTCCTGCGACTGCCGAAGCAGTACCAGGACAACATCGTCTTCGTGCCGTTCAACGAGCCCGAGGGCAACATGTTCGGCACCGGCGAGTGGAGCTACGACAAGGTCAGCTGGCTCAGCGACCCCGACGACTACTTCGCCGCCTGGGACGACTTCTACCAGCTCATCAAGAGCAAGATGCCCGACGCCCGCATCGCCGGCCCCAACACCAGCGTCCTCTACGACCAGGTCAAGGGCTTCCTCACGCACACCCTGGCCGCCGGCACCCTCCCGGACGTCATCACCTGGCACGAGCTGAGCCACCCGGAGGCGGTGCGCGAGAGCGTCGCCAAGTACCGGGCGTGGGAGAAGGAGTTGTTCAAGGGCACCGACCGCGAGGGGACCCAACTCCCCGTCAACATCAACGAGTACGCCTTCAACTACCACACCTCGGTGCCCGGCCAGATGATCCAGTGGGTGTCCGCGATCGAGGAGTCCAAGGTGGACGCCGACATCGCCTACTGGAACATCGACGGCAACCTCTCCGACTCCGCTGTGCAGTCGGGCCGCGGCAACGGCCAGTGGTGGCTGCTCAACTCGTACGCCTCGATGAGCGGGCACACGGTGAACGTGACGCCGCCGTTCCCCGGTGAGAACTACACGATGCAGGGCGTCGGCACGCTGGACGAGAAGAAGAAGCAGGCCCGGCTGATCTTCGGCGGCTCCACCGGCAAGGGCCACATCACCTTCGACAACGTGCCGAAGAAGCTCTTCGGGGACCGCGTGCACGCCTGGGTGAAGGAGATCGACTGGAGCGGGCAGGTGGGCGACTCCTCCGGCCCGAAGCTGCTCACGGAGCAGAACCTGAAGGTCGGTGACGACGGCACGGTGGTCGTCGACTTCGGCGACGGCGCGCTGCCGAAGCTGGCGGAGTCCTCGGCGTACGAGATCGTCCTCAGCCCGGCCGGGAAGGCGAAGGGCACGCAGTCCCCGCCCGTGCGCTGGCAGGGTTCGTACGAGGCGGAGGACGCCGCGCACACCGGGTCCGGCTACTCCAAGAACGGCCCGGAGGGCTCGCCGCGCGACGTGTCGAAGTTCTACACCTCCGGCGGGTACGACGTGGGCGGCCTGCGCACCGGATCCGACGTCACGCTCGACCTCACCGTGGACGTGCCGCAGGACGGCACCTACGACCTGAGTGTCTTCGCCAACTCCCTCAACACCTTCGACAAGGTGAAGGAGCAGGGACCCACCAACGTCTTCCTGCGCGTGGACGGCAAGGCCGACAGCGAGCAGGAGCTGTATCTGCCGCTGGGCTACAAGTGGGTGGTGTGGGACCACACCGACACCAAGGTCCAGCTCACCAAGGGCAAGCACACCCTCACGCTCGCCGCGAAGAGCGCCGACGGCAAGCGCGTCACGAAGGGCGACGCCATCGTCGACCGCCTCACCCTGTCTTTGCCGGAGGCTTCAGCCGGCACGCAGGCGTACGAGGGCGAGCTGGCCTGGCTGGACGGCGGAGCGCGACCCGTCTACGACCTGCCGAAGCAGGCGGCCACCGGATCGGGCGCGGCCCGGCTCGCCAAGGGCCAGACCGCCACCTTCTGGGTCTACTCCCCCGCCGACCGCGAGGCCACCCTCAGAGTCGACACCCTCGGCGGCACGGGCGCCCGGCTCTCCGTCAACGGGCACGACGTCCTGCGCCTGGCCAAGGGCGAGAGCAGCGTGGCGGTCTCCCTCTCGGGCGGCGTCAACAAGGTGACGGTGACCGGAGGTTCGTCCACCACCCTCGTCGACCGCCTCACCGTCACCCCGACCGAGGGCGCCCTCGATACGCGTACGTACGAGGCGGGCACCGCCAAGCTCGCGGGCTCGGCCAGGCTGACCCCGCTCTCCCTGGCCACCGCCGGCACGGCGATCACCGGCATCGGCGGCGAACCCGGCAACGGCAACACCGCGACGTTCACTGTCGGCGCCGACCGGACCGGCCTGTACGCGCTGCGCATCCGCTACTCCAACCCCGAGCAGGCCGAGGCCACCCACTACAACCCCGACCCGCTCGCCCGTCATGCCGACATCGGCGTCAACGGCGGCGAGGCGCGGCGCGTGAGCTTCCCGCACAGCTTCCATCAGAACAACTTCTGGGAGCTGACCGTCCCCGTCCACCTGAAGAAGGGACAGAACACGATCACCTTCCGCTCCGAGGAACTGCCGAACTTCGACGGCGGCACCTACGCCTCGGACACCTTCCCCGGCGTACTGCTCCGCTCCCGCTACGCACCGCTGATCGACCGGATTACCGTGGCGCCGTACGCACGGGAGGCACGAGAGGCACGAGAGGCGCGATGACGTAACCACCACCGGCGGCGAGGTGAGGTGCACGCCCACTTCGCCGCCTTTTCGGCAGGCCCGTCAAGTCGCACAAGCAGTGAATGGACGCATTCGACCGGCGCACAGAGGGGCGCACGCCATAATGAATAAATCGTGCGCCTGCGTGGCGTCGGATAATACGCCGACAGCCACGTCCTGAAAGAAACCTTCCTGCACATCCGGGAAGATGAGGCCCTTGCGCGGTCCACGGAACCCCTGCACACTCGTCAGGGTCGGTTATCGACGCTGGGGAACTCCCGGGGGGTCACGCGAATGGCTTGGCTCGCACTTGGATATTTTCTTTCCTATATTCCCTACGCCATGCTCGTAAAAGCGGTGTCCAGCGGAGTTTCGCCACTCGCGGGAGAACCGGTCGACGGCCTGGTGCTCCTGCCGGCGGCGGCCCTGGGCCAGCTGGTCGTGATGCCGCTCTTCCTGATGGCGAGCGGATGGTGGGGCTACGCAGGGCAGCGCGAGATTCCGAGGCTGGGCCGCGTCCGCCTGCCGGGCAGGGAAACACTGCTGGCGGGGTTCTTCGCCTCGCTCATCATCGCCACCACAACGCTGAATTTCACCTTCGCCGGTGTTTCCATCCTTCTCGTGCTGCTGCTGATGCGCGGGGGTGTGCTGATCCTTTCACCGCTGATCGACTCGGCGCGTAAACGGAAGGTCCCCGGCTCGGCATGGGCTGCACTGACTTTCAGCCTGCTGGCCGTTTCGGTGGCTCTCGGTGATGTGAACAGCTACCACCTCACCCTGGCGACGGTGTTGAGCGTGCTCACCTATCTCGCGGGTTACGTGGGGCGGTTCGAGATTATGAGCCGCGTGGCCAAGACCGGAGTGAAGGAAACCGATCGCCGCTATTTCGTGGAGGAGCACGCCGCCGCGCCGGTTTTCCTGGTCGGGATCCTGGCGGCGGCGGCCCTGGCCGGGCAACCGGAGTTACGCACCGGATTCACCGCCTTCCTCACCACTCCCACCGCCTGGGCAGCCGTCGGCATCGGCATGGCGTACGAGGTGCTGTTCGTCTTCGGCACGCTGATCTACCTCGACCGCCGCGTGTACACCTGGTGCGTCCCGGCCAACCGGTGCGCCAGTCTGCTGTCGGGCCTGGTCGCCTCGTACGCCCTGGCCGGGCTGGCCGGGCTGCCGGTGCCGGGGAACGCTCAGCTTCTCGCGCTCGTCTTCATCGTCACCGCCATCGCGTCCTTGTCCTACCCCGCGGCGGTCTCCTGGTGGCGGGAGCGCGGCACAGGCGCGCGCCGGGTGCTGTTCGTCTGCGGCGGCAACACCTCACGCTCGCCCATGGCGGAGGTCATCGCCCGGGCCCATGCCACGCAGGCGGGCGGCAGCGCCCGCGGTGTGCGCTTCGCCAGTGCGGGAGTCTCCCCCGCACGGCCGGGAGCGCCGTTGGCCCCCGCCGCCCGGACCGCTCTCGCCGAGCTCGGTCTACGGCGCGTGCCCGGCCCCGCGAACCCGCGCCGCCACCGGGCGCGGGCGATCACCCCCAGGCTGTGTCGCGACAGCTCCGTCATCTACTGCATGACGCGCTCGCACCGCGACGCCGTGCTCGCCCTGGCGCCCGACGCGGAGCACCGCACCCTCTGCCTGGACCCGAACGGCGACGTCCCCAACCCCGAGGGGCAGTCGGCCGAGGTCTACCACCAGTGCGCCCGCCGCATCCAGGAGCTGGTCCGCACCCGTCTGCACGAGTTCCTCGGCAGCGATCCCGGCCCCGACGTCCATGCGGCCGGGCTCAGTTGAGGCGCGAGGGAGTGATGACGTACCCATGACGGTCCATGACGAGCCCACGTGCGAGAACCCGGCGAAGGTACTGGCGCAGGACCTCGTGCCGTACGACGGCAGCGCGGACCGCGACCCGCGCTCAGACGGCCTGTCCCTGATCGCGTCCCGCCACTGCAAGCGCGCCTTCCTCGATCGGCCGGTTGCCCGGGACGTCCTGGCGGAGGTGCTTCTCGCCGCGGGCCAGGCGCCCTCCAGCCGCAATATTCAGCCGTGGCGGCTGACGGTGGTGACCGGCGGCCCGCTGGACGCGCTGGTCCGCACGCTCTGTGAGGGCTTCGACCGCGGAGAGCAGCCACGGCCGGACTGCGCCAACCGCACGCCGACGCTCGACGACACCGCGGCCGAACGCGCCCGCGCCGCCCTGACCGGAGTGCTGCGCGCCAAGGGCCACGCCCCCGACGACCCTTCGGCCGCCCGGGCCCATCTCCGCGACAACCTGCGCTTCTACGGCGCGCCGGCCGCCCTGGTCTGCCACGTCCCCGGCGACGCGGTGTCCGGGACCTTCCTGGAAGCCGGACTCTTCCTTCAGAACGTCATGCTCGGCCTGGTCGCCCGAGGACTCGGCAGCTGCCCGCAGTTCAGCGTCGCGGGCTACGCGGACGCGCTGCGCCGGAAGCTGGACATCGACGCCGACCGGATCATCGTCTGCACCATGGCCGTCGGATACCCCGACGAGGCGGCGCCGGTGAACCAGTTCGTCCCGCAGCGGGCTCGCCTGGAGGAGTACGTCCATTGGAGCTGACCGAGGGGAGCAGCGGCGGCCCTGGTGCGGTGCGCCGGGCCCGCCTGGTGGCCGTGGCCGCCGAACCCGACGATCTCAGCAGCGCCCGGCTGCGCTGCCTCGACGGGGTGGCCGAGTCCCTGGAGGTCCGGGCCGACCTGCTCGGCGATCCCGATCCGGCCCAGCTGCGCAAGCACTTCACGGGCACTCTGACGTACTGTCTGCGCACCCCGGCGCCTGGCGGCGGCCACGACCCCGTCCCGGCCGAGCGGCGCACGCGGCTGCTGCGCGCCGCGGAGCACTACGACATGGTCGATCTGGAGTGGCCCCACGATCTGGCGCGGCCGGAGCTGCTGGCCGCCGTGCCCGCGCGGCGGCGGCGCGTCTCCTGGCGCGGGACACTTCCGGCCGGGCGGGGCACCGACGGCCACGCGGCCCTGAGGGAACAGTTCGCCTCCCTGCGGGCCGTGCCCGCGGCGCTTTATCTCCTCGATGTCGATGTCGATGCCGACGCCCGCTCCCCGGGCCCGCAGCCACAGCAGGCGGGCGAGGACGGCGGCACGGCGGCTCCGTCGCTGCTGGCCGGCCTCGGGCGCGGGGACGTCACCGCGTTCGCGTCCGGGCCCGCCGGTACCTGGACCCGCATCCTGGCCCCTTGGCTGGGCGCACCCGTGGTGTTCGGCCGGGTCTCGGCGCCGGGCCCGGACGGCATGCCGAGCGTCGGGCAACTGGTCACCGACTACGGGCTGCCCGAACTGCCCCCGCTGCGCGGCCTCTTCGGCATCGCGGGCCGCAACTCAGGGCGTTCGCTGTCGCCGCGCCTGCACAACGCCGCGCTGCGTACGCTGGGCCTGCCCGCGCTGTATCTCCCGTTCCAGGCGGAGGCTCTGGCGCCGTTCTGGCGGGCCGCCGTCCGCTTCGGGGAGGAGAGCGGACTGCCGGTGCGGGGGCTGACCGTGACCGCCCCCCACAAGGAGACCGCCCTCGCGCTGGCGGACGTGGCGAGCCCGACGGCCCTCCAGTGCGGTGCGGCGAACCTCCTGTGGCAGGAGGAGGGGTTCTGGCGGGCCGACACCACCGACACGGTCGGGGCCCTGCACGCACTGGCCCGGGCCGGGATCGACCCGGCGGGCCTGCGGGCCGCGGTCGTCGGATGCGGCGGGGCCGGCCGAGCGGTCGCAGTGGCCCTGCTGGGGGCAGGGGCTGATGTGACCCTCGTCAACCGGGGACACGAGCGGGGCCGGGACTCCGCACGGCGCATGCGTGTCCCGTTCGTACCGCTGTCCGGGTTCAGCGCGGCCGGCTACGGCGTGCTGGTCCAGGCCACGCCGCTGGTGGAGCGGCCGCCCTTTCCCGTCGCGACGGCCGATCCCGAGGCCACCGTGCTGGAGATGGCGTACCGAGACCCGCCCACCGAGCTGATGGAGGCGGCGCGCGCCCGCGGTCTGCTCGGCATCGACGGCTGGGAGGTGCTGCTCGTCGAAGTCCAGGAGCAGTTCCGGCTGCTGACGGGGCATCCGATGCCGCCCGCCGTGCTGCGCGCCCTGTGCGCCGACCGTGCGCGGGCCCCGGCGGTCGGCACATCGGCACAGGCCGGCCCCGGCGCCTGTCACGGGCCGGCCGACGGCCTGCACCTGGCGCCCGGCCCATGAACCCCCCGCGGAAGACCGCGGGGCGAACCTCTGGGGAAGGGAGAGCACCTCGTGACCATCAACTCGGTGGCCGGTACGACATCATCGGCCGAGCCGCTCGCACCGGACGGCCCTGACATATCGGCCCTGTTGGGCGACTGGCTCAACACCGACCGCGGCGCGGTGTCCAAGAGCCCTCTCCGGCTGACCGTCGCCCAGTGCGGAACGGGCCTGACCGTACGGGCCTTCGGCAGCGCCCCGGCTGACGGCCGCCGCGCGGCGGGTCGCCAGCCGCGCGACTGGGGCGAGGTACCGGCGGCCGTCTACACCGCGCCCGGTACGCCGTCCGTGGCCTGGTCGTTCGCCGCCGTCTACGAACTCGGCGGGCTCCGCACCGTTGTGTCCGCCTACTACAAGACCGGCATCCTCGTGGCCACCGCCTCCAGCGTGCCCCTCGACGGCGGGGGCCCCGGCGAGTGGACCCGCTCGTTCTTCCACCGGGCGGGGGAGGTCGTATGACGACGGCACCGCAGACCGACCTGGCCGACCTCACCGGCGGGTGGGTCAACTTCGACACCACGGCCACCGGCATCCGGCTCGTCGACGCCGTGGCGGACGAGGGCCGACTCGCGCTGAGCATCGCCGAGGGCGGCCCCGGCGTCCCCGACACCCACACCGCACTCGCCGCCACACCGCTGGTGGACGCGGGCGGCGACGGCCCGGCCGTGGGATTCCTCGCCGAGGGACGGCTCGGCGCCCGGACCGCCATCCTCTGCGGCTATCTCAACCGCGGCCTGCTGACCATCGACGTCCACACGGCCCACCCCGGTGACCAGCGGGTGCCGCCCGTGATGTACCGCGCCCACTACTACCGCCCGGGACTCGCCCAGCCGTCCGAACCACCGGAAGGGGCACCCCTCCCATGACCGCCGACCTGGTGCACGGCCCTCCCCCTCCGCACGGTCCGATGCTCGGAGACCAGGCCGCCCTCGACCGTGCCCGGAAGCTGGCCGCCGAGACGTTCTCCGCCCGCGCGGACGACTACGACCGCAGGGCCGCCTTCCCGGCCGAGGACTTCGACGACCTCTTCGCGGCCGGACTGCTGGCCGCCGCCGTACCGCGCGAGTACGGCGGACTGGGCTTCGGCCCGCAGCGGCGCAACACGCTGGCGCTGTGGGAACTGACCACCACCCTCGCCTCGGCCGATCTGTCGCTGGCGCGCTGCTGGGAGGGGCACGCCAACTCCCTGGTGCTCATCGACGCCCTGGGAACGCCCGAGCAGAAGCGGCGCTGGTTCGCGGGCGTGGTCGAGCGCGGGGCGAAGTGGGTGGCCTGGAGCGGCGAGCCCCGGGCCCCCAAGCCCGGGGAGACCAGCCGTTTCGGCACCGCGCTCACCCCGGTCGAGGGCGGCTGGACCGTACGGGGCACCAAGGCGTTCGCCACCAGCGCCACCGGCGCCCAGTGGGCCATCCTGTTCGTCGACCCGGCCGGACCCGGCGGAGCCCGGCACGCGCAAACCGCCCGTCACGCGCAACCCGCCCCGAACGGCCAGGCAGCCGCGAGCAGCAGGGCCGCGGGCAGCGAACTGCTCATGCTCGCCTGCGATCTGTCGGACCCGACCGTGAGCGTCGACAGCACGTGGTGGGATCCGGTGGGCATGCGCGCGACGGTCAGCCACCTGGTGCGGTTCGACGACACGTTCATCCCCCGGGACCACCTCATCGGCGCCCCCGGCAGCTATCTCAGCGGGCAGTGGCAGGCCGCGTTCGTCCCCCACTACGCCTCCAGCTTCCTGGGCGCCGCCCAGGCCGCGTGCGCGTACGGGCTGGCGTACATCAAGAAGCAGGACAAGGGCGCCGACCCGTACGTGCGGCAGCGGGCGGGCAGCATGGCGGTCAACGTGGACACCGCCCGTCTGTGGCTGCGTCATGTCGCGGCGCTGTGGGACGAGGGCCGGGCGGACGAGGCCAGGATCGCCGGCAGCAAGGCCCGGCATGTCATCGAGCACCTGGCGGAGGAGACCGTGCACCACTGCATCCGTGCCTGCGGCGCCCGCAGCCTGGTGCGCCCCAGCCCGGTGGAGCGGATCCTGCGCGACCTGACCTTCTACCAGCGCCACGACAACGACGACCACATTCTCGCCACCATCGGCCGCGCCGCACTCGGCGACGACCACGACCCGTCCTTCCACAAACCCTGAGTCGAGTGAGGAGTGGCTTCGATGGCCGTGCCGAGCCCGCCGATGGCCTTCCCTTTCGACACCCGTGACCACACCGAGGTGTTCGAGAGGCTGGCCCGGCTGCGTGGATACGAACCCGCGACCCGTGTGGTCGTCGCCAGTGGCCACGAGGTGTGGCTGATGACCCGGTACGAGGACGTACGTCAGGTGCTGCGCGATCGGCGTTTCAGCGTCACGGCCCACACCGGGCCCGACGCGCCCCGGCTGTTCACCACCCCGTTCCCGGCCGGTGTCACCCTCATCCGGGACACCGAGCCGCCGGACCACGCCCGGCTGCGGCGGCTGGTCATGCCGGAGTTCAGGGCGCGGCAGGTCCACCGGTCGCTGACGGTGATCCAGAAGATCACTGACGGTCTGCTCGACACCATGGCCGAGACCGGCCCGCCCGCCGACCTGGTCGCCGGCTTCGCCCGCCCCCTGCCCGTGGCCGTGATCTGCGCCTGGCTGGGCGTCCCGGCCGGGGACAGCCACCGGATCCTGGCTCTGGCGGACACGATGAACGGCAGGGGCCCCCTGGAGCGGATCACGGCGGCCCAGCGGGAGATGTGCGCGTACCTGGCCGCCCTGATGGACGCCCGGCGCGCGGCGCCCGGCGACGATCTGTTCAGCGCCCTGGTCACCGCTCATGACGAGCAGGGGGCGCTCTCCGACGCCGAGTTGACCGGCATCGGGGTCAGTCTGCTGTTCGCGGGCCACACGGTCGTCACCGCCGTCCTGGCCTCCGCCCTGCGCACGCTGCTGCACCGGCCCGCCGATCTCGCACGGCTGCGGGAGGACCCGGCGTTCGCGGAGAGCGCGGTGGAGGAACTGCTGCGGTATCACCTCGTGTTGAGGGACGGTCAGATCAGGACGGCCACCGAGGACGTCGACATCGCCGGGGTCACCGTCCGGGCCGGAGAGTCCGTCGTGGTCTCGATCAACTCCGCCAACCACGACCCGGACGTCTTCGCCGACGCCGAGCGCCTCGATCTGGGCCGTGACCCCAATCCGCATGTGGCCTTCGGCCACGGCATCCACCGCTGCCTCGCCTCCCACCTGGCGCGGGCGGAGCTGCGGATCGCCCTCACGTCGCTGCTGGCCCGCTTTCCCAGCCTTCGGCCGGCGGACCCCGAGGCGTCCGCCGACTGGAAGGGGCACCAGCGCATCCAGGCCATCGCCGCCCTTCCCGTCACCTGGTGAGCACCTTTCCGTCTCCGGCCCACCGTGCCGCCTCGCCCCGGCAGGCGTCCTACATCTCCACGAAGACCGGTCAGTTCGCCTACTTCGACTCCCAACTCGGCCGCCCGGACTGGTCCGGGCGCCGGGTGCTGGACTTCGGCGGGAACGTCGGCACGTTTCTGGAGGAGTCCGCGGGACGCGTCCAGCCGTCGCTGTACTGGTGTGTGGACGTGCTGCGGACCGCCATCGAGGAGGGACGACGGCGCACACCGCGGGCCCACTGGATCTTCTACGACCGGTACAACCCGCAGTTCAATCCCGGCGGAGTCCCCGGACTCGAACTGCCCGACCTGGAAACGCGTTTCGACTACATCCTCGCCTACTCGGTCTTCACCCACACGCCGGACGACGAGACCGTGGAACTGGTGCGTGCGCTGCGGTCGCTGCTGACCGACGACGGGGTGCTCGCCTTCACCTTCCTCGACCCGGACTGGGCGCCGCGGGACAAGGGACACGAGTCCAACGTGCGGTGGCGGCTGAACAGCCGCTCCTTGGGGAAGGCGCCGGAGCCGCGCCCGGTTCCGGCGCGCCTGGACGCCGTCGTCGAGCACGCGCGCGAGGCGCTCTGGTGCGCGGTCGTGGACCACACCCTGGTGTTCGACGCCCGCGGCCCGGTCGGCCCGTGCGGGCGGTACGACGTGCTGTGGAGCCCGGACCACGCGAGATCGCTCTTCCCAGCCGCCGAGGTACGCCCGCCGGTCGCGCCGGAGCGGCAGCACTGCTGTCTCATCGGCCCGAAGGACTGAACCGGTGGACCGGCGCAGCCCACCCGCCCAAGGGCGAGTGGGCTGAAGGGGCGACGCGCGCGGTGGGACGTCAGCGCAGTGCGGTGTCGGTGTGCCAGATCGCCTTGCCCTGGTGGTAGATCACCACGTTCCCGTCCGTCTGGACGACGAGCTTGGCCTCGGGTTTGCCCGCGGTGCCGGAGGTCCAGAGCTTCTGGTCGATCTGGTTGCCCTCCTTCACGGTGCAGACGAAGAACTCCCCGTCGGCGAACCTGGCCTGCGTCTTCTCGCGGGCCGGGTTGGCGGTGTCCGCGGACCACAGAACCCTGTCGTTGCTGTTGTCGATGACCACGAGGTTGCCGTCCGGCTGGAGGAACAGCCGCACCGTGCCCGAGTCGACCGTGTCGCGCTCGGTGTTGTCGAAGCTGCCGACCGTGAAGATCGTGAAGCCCGAGACGACCATGTTGGTGTTCATCCGGCCCTCGGCCAGCTGGTCGATGACCGAGACCGACGGCACGAAGGCGTACACCGCGCCCTCGGTCCGTACGAACTGCGCGAAACTCAGCGCGACCGGCTCGCCGCCCTGGGGGCGCTCCCAGCGGACCACGGTCTCCTCACCCGCCACGGGGTCGGATCCGGTGGGGAACGGGCCCGGGTCCACCTTCTCGTGGTGGGTGTCGGGGTTGGGCTTGGGGAACGTCTCGTCGTTCATCCAGTCCCGCTGGATGAACTCGAACTGCCGGAAGAGATCGGCCTGATAGCAGACGAACACCAGGCCGCGCGGCGCGTCCGGACCGTTGAGCGCCGAGGCGGACGGGTCGAACGGCAGGCCGTAGGGGATGCCGCGGCGCATGAGCCTGCGGTGGTTGAACTTCGTGTCCGGGTGGAACTCCTTGTCTTTGCCCCTGACGGGGAAGCCGTCACGGGGGTTGGTCTTGCGCAGGTGGGACCAGAGCGGGGTGGTCGTCCCCTGCGGGTCGTCCCGGAACGAGATCAGGTTGTCGTTCGACGACTCGGCGTTGTACGACATGTCCGCGTGCGGACACTTCGCCACCGGAGTGCCGGAGCGCCAGCGTCCGACGAGCCGGGCCGCCAGCCATTCGGTCGTCGCCTCCGGAGGCGCGGCCTTCGCCTCCTTCAGCACCTTCAGCTGCGCGGCCACGCCGGCCCACCAGCCGGGGACGTCCTGGGCAAGCCGGCGCACCACCTGGAACGAGCCGTGCTGCGCCCACTCCGGGTAGGGCAGGGGGTGCGGGCGCTCCCGCTCCAGCCCGACGACGAACTCGCCGGGCTTGATGAGGATGGTGCCGGGATGGCCCTTCTCGTAGACCGGGTTGTCGGGGTCGGGCTCGTCGAGGTGCTTGATCGCCGGCTCGCTGACGCCGTCCTTGAAGCCGAAGTGCTCCCTGCCCCGGCGGGGGCCCTCGAGGGTGGCGCCCTCCTGCTCGTAGACGGTGACGATGCTGGCGCGGGCGAGATCCTGACGGACGTCTCCGAGGGTGGCCCGCAGTACGTGCGGCTGGTCGGCCGCGAGGGTGAGCACCGCGTGGACCCGTCCGTCGCCGAAGTTGCCGAAGAGCCAGTTCTGCGGGGCGTTCTGACCCGTGTCGCCGAGAGCCTCCGCCCGCTTGGCCGGGCCCTCGACGAAGGCTTTGAGCGGTCCGTCGGTGCTGTTGCTGTCGACGCCGGGCAGCGGGTTGTGGCCGGTGAGGAACGACAGGCCTTCGAAGGTGAGGCTGAGGCCGTACCACAGCGCGTTCAGGTTCCTCGGGTCGTCGCCACCCGAGTATGAGCGGGCCCGGGAGAATTCCCTGTTGAACGACGCCACCTGCTTGGTCGTGGCGATGAGCGGCCGCAACTGTTTCAACCACGTACGCGCCGTTTCCGGGCTCTCGAACCGCAGGAACAGCAGCTGCATGTGGTCTTTCTTGAACCCGGCGAGTACGTCACCCTGAGTCTCGGCGTCCTCGCGGAGGAAAAGGTTGTGGGGGTCGGTCGTTGCTGTGGCCATGCGTGCGCTTCCTCCGGAGAATTTCGCGGAATGATGTCGGCTCCTGCTACCCCGTCGGAATTGACGATAGAGACGCGTTCCGATGCGGATGCAGAAAAAGCCGGGGGTTCACCCGGATGGCGGAGCGCACGTCCGTAACGACGTGAAATACCGCTGCGCAAGGAGTGAGTGACAGGTCGTACGTGTTTTCGGATGTTACAGCGGATCGATTTATGGAAAGGTTGGGAATACCCCTTCCGGCGCATCCGCCGCAGCCCCCCTTCGCATTTATCTCCCCTTTTCTGCGCCCCTGCTTTCCCCACACGCTTTTCCCCTCCCGCATGCCCTCGGACGGCTAGGAGAGCCATGTCCCCACAAAAGATTTCCGCTGCCTTTCTGGCGTGCGCACTCGTATCCGCGGTGACCGCCACGACGGTCCTCACCGCGCCTTCCGTGTATGCGCACGACGGGGTCCATCACAGTGAAGTCGCCGACGACCCGGGCGAGTCCGAAAAGGTCCGTGTGACCGATCGGCAGATCAAGAAAGAGATGAGAGAGGACGAGGCCGCCGTCCTGGGCGAGGCGCACGCCAAGGAGCACGCCGGCCTCCGGGCCACGGCCAAGGCCATGGGCGAGTACCCGCAGTCGACCCGCACGGCGAGGCTGAAGGAGCTGACGAAGTCCCAGGCGGAGACCAACAAGCAGTTCGCGCCCGCGAAGTTCGGCCGGTTCGCGGAGTACTTCCCCTCACCGGACTACGGCGACCACATCGCCATGCTGCCCACCGGCAAGGTGCTGCTCTTCTCCTTCGAGCCGATCGAGGACAACCCCCAGAAGGAGACCGCCCCCACCGACGTCATCGGCAAGGAGAACGCCGGCCGCGCGTATCTGTGGGACCCGGCCAAGGGCACGGGACGCGACGCCTTCAAGAACGTGGCTCCGCCCATGGTGGTGATGCCCGACGGCAAGAACGAGGCGCGGCCGGCACCGTTCTTCTGTGCCGGCCACGCGTTCCTGCCCAATGGCATGCTCGGGGTGTTCGGCGGCAACCTCGGCGGCAACGGGGGCAGCGGTGCCAAGCTGTCACTCGTCTTCGACCCCTGGACCGAGACCTGGCACCGCAACGCGGACATGTCGGTCGGGCGCTGGTATCCCGGCGTCGTGGAGGGGCCCGACGGCCGACTGCTCATCATGTCGGGCCAGTCGGAGCTCGGCTGGGGCACCCCCACCCCCATCGTCGAGCGCTTCCCCGCCAAGTCGCACCCGGTGCCGTGGCAGAAGGCCGACGTGCCCGCGAACGTACCGGTCGACACGTTCCGTGCCCAGGCGCCCTTCACCAAGGACTATCCACAGCTGTTCACGCTGCGCGACGGCAAGGTCTACGGCCTCGGCCGGCAGCTCGACGAGCAGTACGTCTTCGACCTGAACACGGAGTCCCGCGCGAAGCTGCCGGACCGGCCCAACATTCCCTGCAAGGACACGAGGGACGGCAACGGCGAGGGCTGCAACCCCGAGCGCATCTACGGCTCCGCGGTGCCGCTGCCCAACGGTTTCCAGGGCCCGGACTCGGTCCTGCTCCTCGGCGGCAACCGGGACGACCCGAACACCTACGAGCTGACCAAGGGCAAGACCTGGAACAAGCGCGAGCCCCGCGCCTTCGGCCGGGCGAACGACAGCACTCTCCTGCTGCCGGACGGCAAGCTGTTCACGGTCAACGGTTCCTTCCACATCCGCAACTACGGCAACGGCCTGTACAACCCGAACGCCCTGCCCAAGTACCGCCACACCGAGGCGCGCGACGAGAACGGCAGCTGGACGCTCGGCCCGGTGCAGCGGCTGCCGCGCGGCTACCACTCCAACGCGGTCCTCATGCCCGACGGGCGGATCCTGGTCACCGGCGACGAGGCGCAGCAGATCGCCAACGACCCTGACATCAAGGACGACATGCACGGCAGCATCGAGATGTTCGAGCCGTGGTATCTGCACGTCGGCAACCGGCCCCAGCTGAACAGGGCCCCGGCCGGTGCGCTGAACTACGACTCCGCCTTCACGGTGCAGACCTCCACGCCGGGACGGGTCACCGACGCCGTCCTGGTGGCGCCGACGACCGCCACCCACTCGACGAACCCCAGCCAGCGCCACCTGAAGCTGAAGATCAACAGCCGTGACGGCAACACGCTGAGCCTTCAGACGCCGGAAACGGCGGCCGACGCCCCGCCCGGATGGCACATGCTGTTCCTGCTGGACGAGCGAGGCGTGCCGAGCATCGCGAAGTGGGTGAAGCTGGAGCCCGCTCAGGGCGCGTCCTCGTCGGGCCGCGATTAACGTCTCCGAGCCTGGACCTCATGGGGCCCTGCCGTGGTTACGGTGGGGCCCCGCCCCCCTCAGTCGGACATCGAGGCCCTGGTCTGCGAAGACTCGTCGACGGCCAGGCCGAACACATGTCACGGCTCACCCGCATACGGTCGGTGTAGCCGCCGAGCAGTTCGGCACCGCCGGCGTCGCAGCGCTGCGCAAGGACCTGCACGCTGCCCAACGCGCCGTCGTCGAGGCACTCCCATTCCTCACCTGAGACGAGACCCCTCAGGTCCGATGCCGGACGTCGAAGTGCGCGGAGTGCGCGGTCAGCTTGCCGAGCAACTCGATGAGGGTCTGCTGCTCGTCCTCGCTGAGGGCGCCCGCCCACTCCTGTTCACGTGCGTTGTGTGCCTGGAAGGCAGTGGTGATCGCATGCAGGCCGGCCTCGGTGAGGCCGAGCTGGACCGCGCGCCCGTCGTAGGAGGCGCGCTCCTTGCTCACCAGGCCATCCCGTTCCAGCGTGCTCACCAGCGCCGACACGGCGGCTCGGCTCATGCCGGACAGCTCCGCCACCTTCTTGGCCTCGACCGGGCCCGACAGCCAGATGGCGAACAGCACTCGGAAGCCGGGCCATGACCAGCCGCGAGGCCTGTGTACGGCGGATTCGAGGTCGTAGACGAGCATGTTGGCCGCGCGGTGGAGGGTGAGCACCAGCCGCATGGCGAGCGGATCGATGCCGGGGAGTTCCCGCGAGGCCCGGTCGACGGCGTGGTCGATGAACGACCAGAAGTGCAGGTGGTCGGCATCCAGCGGTTCCGGTTCCTGGGTCACAGTCGGAGTCTAGGTCGGGGTCCGGGCCGCGAAAAACCTTCACCCGAGGGCTACCCCAGAGATGCCGACGGGAGTACGGTCCCTAATTAATCAAAGCATTGATTACATGTTTTGAGTATCAGTCGTCCTGCTTTGTCCCCTGGGTGCGATCGATCCCAAGGAGCCTCGTATGCCCGAAGCACTCGCTCCCCCCAGTCCCGGCGCGCTGCGTGCCTGCATGTCCCGTTTCGCCACCGGCGTCACAGTGGTGTCGTACGCGACCGACAGCGGTCCGCGGGGCGCCACCATGAACTCCTTCACGTCCGTGTCCGCCGAACCGCCGCTGGTCCTGGTCAGCGTCGCCCGCCGGGCCCGCTGCCACGACCAGCTGGCCGACGGGCCCTTCTGCGTGAACATCCTCGGTGCCGAGCAGGAGCAGTTGGCCCGGCTGTTCGCCGGGGCCCCGAGCACCGCGGAGCCCCGCTGGGCGCAGGGCGCGCGCGTCCCCCGGCTGGCCGACCCGCTCGCCTGGGTGGAGTGCGAGCCCTGGCGCACGTACGACGGCGGCGACCACACCCTGGTCCTCGGCCGCGTCACCGACCTCGGTCACCGCGACGGCGACGCCCTGACCTACGCCTGGAGCCGTTTCGCGTCCACGACCGAGTCGACCGACGGCATCGAGCACCTCTTCTGAAGCTCTCCTCCGCCCGGCCCGCCCCCTTCCTCGAACCCCACCGCACTCCCAGGAGAACCACCATGGCCGCACGCACCGGCAAGGAATTCCTCGAGCGCCTCTCCCAGTCCCGCCCCACCGTGCACATCCAGGGCGAGACGCTCACCGGAGGAATCCAGGAGCACCCCGCTTTCCGCAACGTGGTGCAGACCTATGCCGAGCTGTACGACCTCCAGCACAGCGACGAACACAAGGACGTCCTCACGTACGCGTCCCCCACCTCCGGTGAGCCGGTCGGCACGTCCTTCCTCACTCCGCGCACCCCCGACGAGCTCGTCAAGCGCCGTAAGGCGTTCAAGGTGTGGGCCGACCACAGCAACGGCATGCTGGGCCGCACCGGCGACTACATGAACAGCTCCCTGATGGCCCTCGCCTCGGCCGCCGACTGGTTCGCCCAGGCCAACCCCGCCTTCGGCGAGAACATCCGCCGCTATTACGAGAAGGCCCGCGAAGAGGATCTGCTGTGCACGCACACGCTGATCCCGCCGCAGGTCAACCGGGCCGTGGCGGGCACGCAGCAGGCGGGCGGCAAGCTCGCGGCACGCATCGTGAAGGAGGACGACAACGGCGTGGTGATCCGCGGGGCGCGCATGCTCGCCACCATCGCCCCCTTCGCCGACGAGATGCTCGTCTTCCCTTCGACCGTGCTGCGCGGCACGCCCGAGGACAAGCCGTACTCGTACGCCTTCGCCATCCCCAACGACACCCCCGGCCTGCGCTACATCGCCCGCGAGCCCCTCGACTACGACCGCCCGCGCCACGACCACCCCCTCGCCTCCCGCTTCGAGGAGTCGGACTGTGTGGTCGTCTTCGACGACGTGCACGTGCCTTTCGAGCGCTGCTTCGCGCTCGGTGACGCCGAGCTGTGCAACGGCTTCTACTCCCAGACGTCCTCCGTGGTGCACATGACCCACCAGGTCGTCACCCGCACCACCGCCAAGACCGAGTACGTCCTCGGACTGGTGACCCTGCTCACGGAGGCCATCGGCATCGAGCAGTTCCAGCACGTCCAGGAGGACATCGCCGAGATCATCACCACCCTGGAGACGCTGCGCGCCTTCCTGCGCGCGGCGGAAGCCGACGCCGAGGTCAACGAGTACGGCGTGCTGACCCCGGCCTGGGCCCCCCTCAACGCCGCCCGCAACCTCTACCCCAAGCTCTACCAGCGCTTCCCGCAGATCCTGCGCAAGCTCGGCGCCTCCGGCTTGATGGCCACCCCGACCGAACTCGACATCACCGGCCCGGCGGCCGACGACATCGAGGCCTACCTCCAGTCGGCCACCCTCACCGGCGCCGAGCGCGTGAAGCTGTTCCGTCTGGTCTGGGACACCTGCATCTCCGCCTTCTCCAGCCGCCAGGCCCTGTACGAGTACTACTTCTTCGGCGACCCCGTCCGCATGGCCGGCGCGTATGTGAAGTCGTACGACCGCGAGCCGTACAAGGCGAAGGTCCAGGACTTCCTGGATCAGCGCAGCCTGGAGCGCTCCTGATGACGCACCCCCTGGGGAACCCCCCGTCGAAGATCATCGCTGTCCATCTCAACTATCCAAGCCGGGCCAAGGAACGCGGCCGGATCCCGGCCCAGCCCTCCTACTTCCTCAAGCCACCCTCGTCGCTGGCAGGCACCAAGGAGGCCATCGTCCGCCCGGAGGGGTGTGAACTTCTCGGGTTCGAAGGCGAGATCGCCCTGGTCGTCGGCGGCCGGGCCCAGCGGGTGCGGCCGGAGGACGGCTGGTCCCACGTGCGGTGGGTGACCGCCGCGAACGACGCCGGGGTCTACGACCTGCGGTATGCCGACCGCGGCTCCAACCTCCGCTCCAAGGGCGCCGACGGCTTCACCCCGATCGGGCCGCGGCTGCTGGACGCCCGCCAACTCGACCCGGCCGCACTCCGGTTGCGTACCTGGGTCAACGGCGAACTCGTACAGGACGACACCACCGACACGCTGCTCTTCCCCTTCGGCCAGCTCGTCGCCGATCTGTCGAGACTGGTCACCCTGGAGCCCGGGGACGTGATCCTTACGGGCACTCCGGCCGGCGCGTCCGTCGTCTCCCCCGGCGACACGGTGGAGGTCGAGGTCACCGGCAGCGGGCAGTCCACCGGGCGACTGCGCAACCCCATCGCCTCCGGGCCCGCCCTGGAGACGTACGGAGCGATGCCGAGGACGGACGCGGCCGAACGCGAGGCCGCCCACGGAGCCGCGTTCACCCCCGAGCCACTGCTCGACGAACGCATCGAGGAGGGACTGCGTTCGGTCGCGGTCGCCACCCTCAGCGCACAGTTGCGGGGGCGCGGACTGCCGCACATGTCCATCGACGGGGTACGTCCCACACAGCCGGACGTGAAGATGGTCGGCGTCGCCCACACGCTGCGCTACCTGCCGCTGCGCGAGGACCTGTTCAAGCGGTACGGCAACGGCATGAACGCCCAGAAGCGGGCCATCGAGCAGCTGCGACCCGGCCATGTGCTGGTCATGGACGCCCGCAGGGACACCTCCGCCGGCACGATCGGCGACATCCTCGCCCTGCGCGCCCAGCAGCGCGGCGCGGCCGGGGTGGTCACCGACGGAGGCCTGCGCGACAGCGTCGCCGTCACCGAACTGGGGCTGCCCGTCTACCACGGCGGAGCCCACCCCTCCGTCCTCGGCCGCCGCCATGTGCCGTGGGACACGGGAGTGCCGATCGCCTGCGGCGGAGCCCTCGTGCAGCCCGGCGACCTGCTGGTGGGAGACGCGGACGGCGTGGTCGTCGTGCCCCCCGAGCTGGCCGAGGACCTGATCACCGACTGCCGGGAGCAGGAACAGCGGGAGCGCTTCATCACCGAGCAGGTGCGCGCCGGGCACGACATCGACGGCCTGTATCCCCTCGGTCCCGACTGGCACGAGATGTACGAGCGGTGGCGCAAGCAGCACAGCACGCGAGGAGAGCCCACATGAAGTTCCGCAGCGACCCGTCCGCCATCCGCGGATCCATCGCTCCCGCCATCACCCCCTTCACCGCGGACGGAGCCGTCGACCACGACAGCCTGCGCGCGCTGATCCGCTTCCAGCTGGAGTCCGGTTCGCACGGCATCTCACTGGGCGGCTCCACCGGCGAGCCCAGCGCGCAGAGCGTGGCCGAGCGGATCGCGGGCATGCGGACGGCGGTCGAGGAGATCGGCGACCGCGTCCCGTTCCTGCCCGGGACCGGATCCCACAAGCTCGACGAGACCCTCGAACTCACCGCTGCCGCAGCCGAGTTGGGCGCCGACGCCGCGCTCGTCATCACGCCGTACTACGCGCGCCCCACGCAGGAGGCGCTGTACCAGTGGTACGCGACCGTCGCCCGGGAGTTCCCGGACCTGCCGATCGTCGCCTACAACGTCCCCTCGCGCACGGCCGTCGACATCGCGCCCGAGACGGTGAAGCGGCTGTTCACCGACTTCGAGAACTTCGTGGGCGTCAAGGAGACCACCAAGGACTTCGAGCACTTCTCGCGGGTGCTGCACGCCTGCGGGCGCTCACTGCTGGTGTGGTCGGGCATCGAGTTGCTCTGTCTGCCGCTGCTCGCGCTCGGCGGTGCGGGTTTCGTCTCAGCCGTCGCCAATCTCGCGCCCGGCGCGGTGGCTCGGATGTACGAGCTGTGGGAGGCGGGCGATTTCGACGGTGCCCGCGATCTCCACTACCGCCTGCACCCGCTCGTCGACCTCTTGTTCGTCGAGACGAACCCGGCGCCGGCGAAGTGGGTGCTGCACCAGCAGGGACGTATCGCGTCGCCCCATGTCCGCCCGCCGCTCACCTCTCCCACCGACGCGGGCCTGTCCAAGATCCGCGCGCTGCTCCGCGAGGGCGGAGACCTCACCCAGCAGATCGGAGCCGCGCAGTGAGCACCACCCCTGAGCACCTTCCCACCGTGATCCCGCACTGGATCGGCGGTGCCCTCGTCAACGCCGCGGACGGACGCACCTTCGACGTCGCCGACCCGGTCTCCAACACGGCCTACGCACAGGCCGCGCGTGGCTCTGCGGCCGACGTGGACCGGGCGGTGACGGCTGCCCGGGTCGCGTTCCCGGAGTGGGCCGGGCTGTCCAACCGGGCACGCGCGGGTGTCCTGTACCGGATCGCCGACGCCGTCGAGGCCCGTCATGACCGGCTCGCCGCCTTCGAGTCGTACGACTCCGGGCTGCCGATCACGCAGGCCCGCGGCCAGGCGCGGCGCGCCGCCGAGAACTTCCGCTACTTCGCGGATGTCATCGTGGCCCTCGGCGAGGAGGCGTTCCGGCAGGGCGACGACCAGTTCAGCTATGTGGTGCGCACACCGGTGGGAGTCGCCGGGCTGATCACACCGTGGAACACCCCCTTCATGCTGGAGAGTTGGAAGCTGGCACCCGCGCTGGCGTCCGGCTGCACGCTGATCCTCAAGCCGGCCGAGTGGACCCCGCTCTCCGCGTCGCTGTGGCCGGAGATCTTCGACGAGGCAGGCGTGCCCTCCGGGGTGGTGAACATCGTCCACGGCATCGGCGAGGAGGCCGGCCAGGCCCTCGTCGACCACCCGGACGTGCCGCTGATCTCCTTCACCGGCTCCTCCGACACGGGCCGGCACATCATCCGCTCCTCCGCCGAGCACCTGAAGACGGTGTCGATGGAGCTGGGCGGCAAGTCCCCGGTCGTCGTCTTCGCCGACGCCGATCTGGAAGCCGCGCTGGACTCGGTCGTGTTCGGCGTGTTCTCCCTCAACGGGGAGCGCTGCACGGCAGGTTCACGCGTACTCGTCGAGCGCCCGCTGTACGAGGAGTTCACCCGGCGACTGGCGGAGCGGGCCGCCAACGTACGCGTCGGGCTGCCTTCCGACCCGGCCACGGAGGTCGGCGCACTGGTACACCCCGAACACTACGAGCGCGTCCTGAGCTACGTGGAGATCGGCAGGAAGGAGGCCCGGCTGGTCGCGGGCGGAACCCGCCCCGAGCACCTCGCCGACGGCAACTACCTCCAGCCTACCGTCTTCGCCGACGTCGAGCGCGACGCCCGTATCTTCCAGGAGGAGATCTTCGGCCCGGTCGTGGCCGTCGCTCCCTTCGACGACGAGACCGAGGCCGTGGAACTCGCGAACGCCACGCAGTTCGGTCTGGCCGCCTACGTCTGGACCTCGGACATCAAGCGCGGCCACCGCATCGCGCACGCCGTCGCATCCGGCATGGTCTGGATCAACTCCCACAACGTCCGCGACCTGCGCACTCCCTTCGGCGGGGTCAAGGCGTCGGGTGTAGGCCGCGAGGGCGGCGCCCACAGCATCGACTTCTACACCGAATCGAAGATCGTCCACGTCGCCCTCACCGAGGTGCACACCCCCCGCTTCGGAGCCACCTCATGACCACCTCGAACGCCCCCGACGTCATCCGGTCCGCCTACGCCCAGCTCGCCGTCACCGACCTAGGTGCCGCCCGCTGGTTCTGGGTCGACATGCTCGGCTTCTACGTGCAGTACGAGGACGCCGAGTCGCTGTACCTGCGCGGCACGGACGAACTCACCCACCACTCGCTGGTGCTGCGCAAGGGCGACCTGGCGGCTCTCGACCACATCGCCTATCGCGTCCGCACCCCCGAGGACGTCGACAAGGCGGAGAAGTTCTTCGCCGGACTCGGCTGCCCGGTCAAGCGGTTGAAGAAGGGCGAGGGAACGCACGGTGTCGGCGACGCGGTCCGCGTCATCGACCCGCTCGGCTTCCCCGTGGAGTTCTTCCACGAGATCGCCCGCGCCGAGCGCCTCATCCAGCGCTACGACATCCGCCACGGCGCCGAGATCGCCCGCCTGGACCACTTCAACATCTGCACCCCCGACATACCCGCCGCCTACGCCCACTACCAGTCCCTCGGCTTCGGCTGCTCGGAAACGATCGAGGGTGACGAGCACGAGCTGTACGCGGCCTGGATGTACCGCAAGCAGACCGTCCATGACGTCGCCTTCACGGGGGGTGCCGGGCCGCGCCTGCACCACGTCGGGGTGGCCACCCACGAGTCCCATCAGGTACTGCGCGCGGCCGACATCTTCGGCTCGCTGCGCAAAGAGCACCACATCGAGCGAGGCCCCGGCCGGCACGGCGTCTCCAACGCCTTCTACCTCTATCTGAGGGACCCCGACGGCCACCGTGTGGAGATCTACACCTCGGACTACTACACCGGTGACCCGGACCACGAGACGTACCGCTGGAACGTGCGCGACGACCGGCGCCGCGACTTCTGGGGCAACGCCGTCATCGAGTCCTGGTACAAGGAGGCCGCCCCCGTCCTCGACCTGGACGGACGCCCGCAGCCCGTGACCGACACCGTCCTCGACGAGTCCGCGGTTCAGGTGGGTGCGGACGGCCTCGGCTGATGCTGCGGGCTGTGGGGGGGGACCCGGAGGTGGCGCGCGCCCTTCCGGGATCCCTCACCGCGTCTCGGCGGACACGGGACCTTCTCATACACCCCATTCATCGCACTTCATAAAAACCGGATACGACAGTTAGTATCCGGCGGCACGCCTACCTGCCGGCTTGCCGCAGGGCCCGCAGAGGAGACCCATGCCCTCGATGACGACTCCGTCGGACGACACCTCCGCAGGACGCTTCGAGTTCTGGCGGGACGTGGTCGGCCAGAGTTTCGTGCCGCTGGAAGCGCTGCCGCGCGAGGTTCCCGACTTCCGGGCCTCCCTGCACACCGCCCAGCTCGGCGCGGTGCAGGTGTCCGTCGTGGCCGCGGATCCGCACGGCGTCGCCCACACCCGTAGGCACATCGCCTCCGACCCGGCCGATCTCGTCAAGGTGAGTCTTCAGCTGGCCGGGCAGTGCATGCTGACCCAGGCGGACCGCCAGGCCCTGCTCAAACCGGGCGAGCTGGCCATCTACGACACCCGTCACCCGTACACACTCGACTTCGACCAGCGGTACCGCACACTCGTGCTGATGTTCCCGCGGGTCATGCTCCGGCTGCCCGAACGCGACCTGACCCGCATGATCGCGACCACCGTGTCGTGCAGCGACGGACTGGGGCCCGTGGTGCACCCGTTCCTGCGAGGACTGGCCGGGCAGGTGCGGCAACTGGACGCTCTCGGCACGCCGCGGCTCGCGGACAGCGTGGTCGACCTGGTCGTCGCGATGCTCTCGGACCGGTGCGCCGTGCCCGTGACGCAGCAGGACGACGGGCGGGAGCTGCTGGCCCAGCGGATCCTCACGTACATGGAGCAGCGGCTCTCCGACCCGGGGCTCGGCCCCGACCGCATCGCGGCCGCCCACCACATCTCGCGGCGCTTCCTCTACAAGCTGCTGGCCGAGCGGGGATACACGGTCTCGGGCTGGCTCCGGGAGCGTCGCCTCGCCGAGTGCCTGCGCGACCTCGCGGACCCCGCGCTCGCCCATATGCCCGTCGCCACCGTCGGAAGCCGCTGGGGCTTTCCGGATCCCGCCCACTTCAGCCACGCCTTCAGGAGCGCCTACGGCATGAGCCCGTCGGAGGCACGCGGGGCCGGGCGCGCGGCGCTGGGCGCTTAGAACCCATCTTCGAACCGGTGAGAGGCCTGACCGAGATACGGGTCAAAGGCGCAACGGGATGGATAGCTGCCGTGGGGACGAGGTTTGTGACGGTTCTTGTGAGCCCTCGCCGTATTTCAGGGGGGATAGCCGCGCTGCTCTGCCAGCGGCAGAACAGCGGCCGGACCGGGCTCGACGATCACTACAGTCCAGTCTCATGACGACGATTACGACGCGTACGGTCGAGTACCCGGCCGACGGTCTGACGATGATCGGGCACCTCGCGCTCCCGGCCGGTGTCGACCGCCGGCCCGCAGTGCTGCTCGGACCAGAGGGCACGGGGCTCAGCGACGTCGAGCGCCGCCGGGCCGATGCTCTCGCCGAGCTGGGATACATAGCGCTGGCCTTCGACCTTCACGGCGGGCGCTATTTGAGCGACCCCGAGGAGATGCTGGCCCGTTGCATGCCACTGCTCGCTGATCCCGACCGGATGCGGAGCATCGGCCATGCGGCACTCGACGTGTTGCGCACCGAACCGCGGACCGACCCCGACCGGATCGCCGCCGTCGGCTACGGCACCGGGGGCGCTGTCGGGCTGGAACTCGGGCGCGACGGCGTCAACCTGCGCGCGATCGGCACAGTCAACGCACTGACCACGGGCCGACCGGGCGAGGCGGCGCGCATTCGCTGCCCGGTGTGGGCCGGGGTCGGGTCGGAAGACCCGATCATGCCGCCCGCGCAACGGTACGCGTTCACCGCTGAGATGCAGGCCGCGGGCGTCGACTGGCGCCTCGCGGTCTACGGCGGCGCCTTGCACGCCTTCCACCATCCGCCGGTCGACCACCCCACGGTCCCCGGCGTCGGCTACCACCCGCAGCACGCACAGCGAGCCTGGCGCGACGTCGTCGACCTGCTCGCCGAGTGCCTGCCCGTGACGGAGGATCTGGGGGCGGACCTGTGACGCCTCGAGCAGCGTGGACGGGTTCGGCAGATCGGGGCAGGGACGCGTTGGGCTGGACGGCGGGCCGGGTGAGTCTGCGGGTCATGAGGGTGATCGAGGCAAGGGTGAGCATCGCCTCGGCGGCTCTCCAGTGATCACGGCGTGAATGATCTGGCCGCTTGTGCCTCATGGATGCGATCGTGGCAGGAATCGCAGGCCACAACCGTCGCCCTCTGCCACCGCGCCATACGGCCCCCTCCCGCAACGGCAATCCCGCGCGGCAGAAGGCTCACCCGGCGCTACGAGGTTCACGGCGCCGGTAGGGCACCGATCTGCTGCATCACCCCGAGGAGATCGGGCTGGCCCCGTTCGCCGACGATCCGGCCGTCGGCCAGGTAGTAGAAGTCCATGGCCTGCACCGAGATCTTGTTGCCGCTCGCCGGGATCCCGAAGAATTCACCGTCGTGGGTTCCCCGCATGGTGAACCGCGCGGCCACGGTGTCGCCTTCGGTGACTGTCTCCTCCAGCGTCCACTGGACGTCGGGGAAGGCGCTGCGCATCATCCCGATGACTTCCATGTACCCATCGGGCCCCCTCAGTGGTTCCGGGTGGCTTGGCGCGTGGAACACCGCGTCCGGAGAAATGACCTCGCGGCCGAGATCCTCGTTGCCCGTGTTGAATACGCTCGCTGGTACCCGCCCAAACAACTGACCGGCGATACGCGGCCGGTCAGTGACGGCAGCCTGTATCCGGCGATCAATCGTCTGACCAGGGCGGGCTTGATCGAGCGGCGCGCCGACCCGGCCGCGGGGGCGGCCCGGTACGTGCTCAGCCTGACCGCGGCCGGACGGGCCGACATGCTTCAGCGCCTGCGCAAGCCCGCCGACCACGAGATCACCGACTTCACCCGGTTCTACGTCGTCCTGGCCTTCCTCTCCCACCTGCCCGACGTGGCCGAACAGCACGCGGTGCTGCGCAGACGGCTGGAGTTCCCGGAAGAACCGGCGAGCTTCTTCTACGACAACGAGCGGCCCCTGCGTGCCGAGGAGATCGCCGACCCCTACCGGCGGGGCATGCTGCTCACCGCCCGCGCCACCAGCCGCGCCGAACGGACCTGGCTGCGCGAGACCCTCGGGGAGAAGCCGCCCGCATTCGACACCGCATGCACCGACAGCGATCCGCATGCGCCCGCCGCTCCCGCGGGCTGACTGTCCACGGAGGTACCCCCCCCCATGCTTGCTTCCTGGTACGACGACCAGGGCCCCGCCGCCGATGTCCTGCACGTCGGTGAACTACCTGATCCGTCCCCGGCCCCGGCGAGGTCCGCGTCCGCGTCACATGCCCGCCCCAGCAAGGGCCGGTGCACCATCACGCAAGCCGGAGTGGGCCGCCGAGGTGCACCCTCCGGTCGTGACAGAGAGCCGCACACTCCTGACGGGCCCGCCTCGCGGGCACCGGTGAGCGGCTTACGCAGGAACATCCGCGGACACAGGAACGGGCTGACGTCCCGGCCTCCCCCAGGGCGTCTGCCCGGGGACGAGCTGTGCGCCGGCGCGGTCCGGCCGGTAACCCACAGCAGCTGCCGGGCGACCCATCGGCCTGTAAGGGCAACGCGCCACCGGTCAGGGGGCCGGCCCGACCGCCCTCAGCCGTTCGTGCCCGACTCCACAAGACACCGTGCACCGCCGCGCAAGCCGGTAGCCCTGTCCGTCTGTGACCCTCCCGTCATGCGAGCAACACACACCGTTTACGACCACATCGTGGTGGGCGCCGGGTCCGCGGGCTGTGCGCTCGCGCGCAGACTCGTGGACGCCGGCCGGACCGTCCTGCTGATCGAGGTGGGCGACCGGGACGACAACCCGGCCATCCACGACCCCGGGCGGCTGTGGGAACTGTGGAACTCCCCGCAGGACCACGCGTACACCACCGAACCCCAGCGGCACGCCTCCGGCACCCAGGTGTTCTGGCCGCGCGGCAAGGTCCTCGGCGGCTCCAGCGCCCTCAACGGCATGATCTACGTCCGCGGCAACCGGGCCGACTACGACAGCTGGGCCTACCAGGGCGCTGCGGGCTGGTCGTACGACGAGGTACTGCCGTACTTCAAACGCTCGGAGGACTTCGAGGACGGCGCGTCGCACTACCACGGGGCCGGCGGCCCGCTGCCCGTCAGCCGGAACCACTCCCCCAACCCGGTGACCACCGCCTTCGTCGAGGCCTGCCAGGACTACGGGATCCCGTACAACGACGACTGCAACGGCCAGGACCAGCTCGGCGTGAACCTGCTGCACCGCAACATCCGCGACGGCAAGCGGGTCAGCGCGTGGACCGCCTTCATGGAGCCGGTGCTCGACAGTGCGCTGCTGACAGTGATGACCGGCGCTGCGGTCACGCGCGTCCTGGTGGACGGTGGCCGGGCGCGGGGCGTCGAGCTGCTGCGCGAAGGCCGTACGACGGAGATCCGCTGCGAAGGCGACGTGATCCTGTCCGGCGGCACCATCGGATCGGCCCAGCTGCTCCTGCTCAGCGGTGTCGGACCGGCGGACGAGCTGCGGGCCCTCGGTATCGAGACGGCCGCGGACCTGCCGGGAGTGGGCGCGAACCTGCACGACCACACCCTCGCTCCGGTGGTGTGGGAGTCGGCCCGGCCGGTGCCGCAGGGTACGGCCAACGCACTGGAGGCCCACTACTTCGCCAAGTCCGACCCGGCGCTGGCCGTGCCGGACCTGCAGCCGCTGATGTCCCACCTGCCACTGCCGGTGCCCGACATGAACGTTCCGGAGGAGGGCCACGGCTTCTCGGTCCTCGCCGGGACGATCCGTCCGCTCAGCCGGGGCCGCCTTTGGCTGCGCTCGGCCGACCCCACCCAGGCTCCCGCCCTGGACCCTGCTTACTTCTCCGAGCCGTCGGACCTCGCGGCCATGGTGCGGGCCGTGCAGCAGGTGCGGGAGATCGGCGAGGAGAAGTCGCTGGGCGACTGGCGGGCCCGCGAGGTCGCACCCGGACCGTACGTGCGTACGGACGCGGAGGTCGCCGCGTACATCAAGCGGACCCTCCTCAGCTATCACCACCAGGTGGGCACCTGCCGTATGGGCATCGACCGTATGGCGGTCGTCGATCCATGGCTGCGCGTCCACGGCGTGGCCGGACTGCGCGTCGCGGACGCCTCCGTCATGCCCTCCGTCACCTCCGGCAACACCCACGCACCTGCCGTCATGATCGGCGAGCGCTGCGCCGACCTCATCCTGGGAGCACAGCTGTGACCAATACCCTTCTCATCGGTGGCGAGTGGCAAGCCGCGGCCTCCGGAGCGGAGTTCGAGACCCTGGACCCGGCGACGGGGCAACCCCACGCCCAGGTGTCCCTGGCGGGGACCGCGGACGCCGACGCGGCCGTACGCGCAGCCCGCGCCGCCCTCGAGAACCCGGAATGGGCGGGACTCACCCCGGCCCGGCGCGCCCGGATCCTGTGGCGCATCGGCGACCTCATCGAAGAACACGCCGAGGAACTGGCCGAGTTGGAGACGCGCGACCAAGGCCAGCCGCTCGGCATCTCCATGGCGGTCAGCGTCACCGCGGCTGCCGAGCACTTCCGCTACTACGCCGGCTGGGTCACCAAGATCTACGGCGAGACGGCACCGCTGTCCTTCCCCGGCGTGCTCCAGTACACCAAGCGCGAGCCGGTGGGAGTGTGCGCGCTGATCACCCCGTGGAACTTCCCGCTCATGATCGCGAGTTGGAAGATCGCACCGGCCCTCGCCTGCGGGAACACCGTGATCGTCAAACCCGCGGAGCAGACCCCGATGACCACGGTGCGGCTCGTCGAGTTGTGCCGGGCCGCCGGTGTGCCGGACGGCGCCATCAACCTGCTGACCGGTGGTCCCGAGGCCGGCCGGGCTCTCGTCGAGCACCCCGGCGTGGACAAGGTCTCCTTCACCGGTTCGACCGAGACCGGCAGGGAGATCGTCCGGGCTTCCGCGGGCAACCTCAAGCGTGTCACGCTCGAACTCGGCGGGAAGGCACCGAGCCTCGTACTGCCCGACGCCGACCTGGACGCGGCCGTGGCGGGCTGTCTTCAGGGCGCGCTCCTCAACAGCGGCCAGGTGTGCGCCGCCTACACGAGGTTCCTCGTCCACCGCTCCCTCGCCGACGAGTTCGCCGAGCGCTGTGCCAAGGCCGTCAGCGGGATGCGACTCGGCGCGGGCAGCGCGCCCGACACCGAGCTCGGCCCCCTGGTCACCGGCGAACACCGTGACCACGTCGACGCACTCGTACGCAGCGGGGTCCAGGAAGGCGCCCAGCTGCTCGCCGGCGGGGCCCCCGTCGACGACCTGCCGGGCTTCTTCTACCAGCCGACCGTGTTCACGGGTGTACGGGACGACATGCGCATCGCCCGTGAGGAGATCTTCGGCCCGGTGCTGTCCGTCCTGCCGTACGACGACGAGGACGAGGCCGTCGCCCGCGCCAACGACACCGAGTACGGCCTGGCGGCGGCCGTATGGACCCGCGACGTGGGCGCGGCGCACCGCGTGGCGGGCTCCATCCGCGCGGGCACGGTGTTCATCAACATGCCCAACCCCGTGGACGCCTCCGCCCCCTGGGGCGGGTTCAAGGCGAGCGGCTGGGGCCGGGAGATGGGCAGCGGAGCCATCGACGCGTACACGGAGGTCAAGAGCGTGTGGACCTCGCTCGCCTGAGGTGCCCGCGCCAATGAGGCGCGGCGTCCGGATGAGGGTCTCGTCGTAGAACGCAATGAGGAGTGTCGTGACCACAGAACCGATTCCCGACGTAGCCACCGTCGGGGGCGTCGTGCGCGGCCGCCACGAGGACGGTCTGGCGGTCTTCCGGGGCATCCCGTTCGCCGAACCCCCGGTGGGGAGCTTGCGTTTCACCGCGCCGCGGCCGGTGCGTCGATGGGAGGGCACGCGCGAGACGTTCGCCTTCGGTCCCCCGCCACCGCAGGAGCCGATGAGCCCTGCCATACCCACTTCCCCGCCCGGAGGAGAGGACTGGCTCACCGTCAATGTCTGGACACCGGATCCGGACCCGGCGACGAGGCGCCCGGTGATGGTGTGGATCTACGGCGGGGCCTACAAGTTCGGTTCCGTCGACGACCCCGCCTACGATGCCGGCCGGCTGGCCCGTGACGGGAATCTCGTCGTGGTGACCTTCAACCACCGAGTCGGCATGGAGGGGTTCGCCCGCATCGAGGGGGCGCCGGCGAACCGCGGACTGCTCGACCAGGTCGCGGCCCTGACGTGGGTGCGGGAGAACATCAGCGCCTTCGGCGGCGACCCCGGCCAGGTCACCGTGTTCGGCGAATCAGCCGGCGCCGGGTCCGTCGCCGCGCTGCTGGCGATGCCGAGCGCGCGAGGCCTGTTCCGGCGGGCCATCGCACAGAGCGTGTGCGGCACCTTCTTCTCGGACGAGCTGGCCACCGACGTCGCCGCCGCACTGGCGGGCGAGCTCGGGCTGCGGCCCACGGTGAGCGACCTCTCGGCGGTGGATCCGCACAAACTCCCAGGGGCGGGGGCTGCCCTCGGCGGCCGGATGAGTCAGTACGCGGACCGCTGGGGACCGATCGCGCACACGTCGACGGCCTACTCCCCCGTGGTCGACGGCGAGGTCCTGCCGACCGCACCGTGGCAGGCGCTCGCCGACGGCGCCGCACGCGAGGTGGAGCTGATCATCGGGCACACCCGGGACGAGTGCCGGTTGTTCATGGCACTGGGCGGGCTCCTCGGTCAGGTCGGCGAGGAACAGGCGGCCGCGGCGCTGCATACGTTCGGGCCGGGCGCGGACCCCGGGCACGCCTACCGCACCGCCTTCCCCGATGCTCCGGCGGAGCGCCTCTTCGAACTCGTCCAGTCCGACTGGCTCTTCCGCATGCCCTCACTGCACCTAGCGGAAGCCCAGGTGGCGGGAGGCGGCCGGGCCCACCTCTACGAACTCACCTGGGCCGCACCGGCGAACGGCGGTGCCATGGGCGCCTGCCACTCGCTGGACATCCCGCTCGTGTTCGGTACGTTCGCGGGCCTTGGCCGAGAACTGATCGGCCCCGCGCACCTCGACGAGGCCGATGCCCTTTCCGGTCTGGTCCGCGCCGCCTGGACCTCCTTCGCGACCACCGGCGATCCGGGCTGGCCCGCCTACGACCCCGAGCACCGCCCGACGCGCATCCTCGACACGGAGCCGATGACCACCACCTACCCGGAGGAAGCCTCGCGCCGCCTCTGGCAAGACCACGTGTTCAACGCGCTTCCACTGATCACCTCATAAGCCTGACTGACTCCTCCCTGCCGTGGGGGAGGGTGGCGGCGACCGTGGATGGCCGGGAACCCGCGTGTGTCCAGCTGCCCCCGGCGGCAGCCGATCTCCTCCTCCTCGGGGACCTCACCGGCCGCTATGCCGTCGGTAGTTACAGCAAGCTCGCCTCCGACGGCCGACGCCTGGTCCTGCGTGCGGAGCGCCAGGGCGCTGCCGAGCACGGGCACCGGATCACCGCGGCCATCGCCTGCGATGTGGCCCGTATCGGCGGCACCGTCGACCATCTGAGGCGGCTCCTGCTGCACCCGGAGCATGAGGGCGCCGGGCACGCCCGCAACATCGCACTGCCTTCCGGGCAGTCGCGCGCCCTGGACTACATCCGCCGCGTATGGGCCGGCGCCTCGGAAACGGTCAGCACCACCAGGACGCTGCACTCCCGGCACGACGCCGTACGAGGTTCTCGCCGCGCCGCGCGACACGATCCTCGTCCACCGGCTTGGCGACGTACGTGCGATGCCGCGACGCCGGCCCGGTCCTCCGCCGAGAGCCGGCCTGCCCGATAGTGGCCCAGCCGCACCCGTTCTGGCCGACCAGGCCGTGCAACTCGCCGGGGGCGACCTGAAGACCTCCACGTGCCCTCGTAGATCACGAACACCGCGGACTGCTTCGGATCGCGCGGTTACCCGGTAGTCGAAGATTTCAGACTCGGCGCCGCGATGACGCCGAGCACCTTGGCAACCCGTTCCTCCGCGTGCGCACCGAGTGCCGGGCAGCGTTCACGAACTGCACCGGCAACCGCTGTCCCACCGCAAAGGCCCAGCTCGCGGACCGGTCCCGTTAGTGACGCATTGCGCTGCCCCGCGGGCGGGTCACGTCGAAGGACCCACCGTTCCTTCCGTTCCAACGGCCGTCTCGTTGGCCCAGGCACCAGGGTTACCGTCGCGCCACCTTAGGTTGCACTCCGCAGGCTCCCCCATCGCGCTCAGTCATGAGCAACCTTCCGCTGCATCATCACGTGCGTAGCCGCAGAGGAGCCACCCAGGATGTGCCCAGCCCAAGACGACATGACATCGACCGAGCCCGCGGCCGCAGGGCCTCGACGAGGAGCGGCCGGCGCACCCCGCCGGTCGGTACTGCGAGCCGTGGCGGTCGGCGCCGGAGCCACCACGCCGCTCTTCGCCGGCCTGCCGGCCGCGTCGTACTCCCCCGACTCACCCCTGTCCCTGCACCTGCTCGGGACCAATGGCGGGCCGCCGCCGCTGGCGAATCGCTACGGCATCTCGTCCGCGCTGGTGGTGAACGGCCGGACCTATGTCGTCGACTGCGGCCGGGGCGCCGTGACCCAGTACATGCGGGCCGGGCTGTCGTTGCCGTCGCTCGCGGGCATCTTCCTGACCCATCTCCACGCCGACCACGTGGTCGACTACTACTCGTTCCCGCTGCTGGCCGCGGGTGCCGCCGGCTCCCAGGGGTTCCGTGATCCGGTGGACGTGTACGGCCCCGGTACGGCCGGGATCCCCTCGCTCCTCGCCGGCGCGCCCGGGCCGCTGCCAGGAACCGTCGAGATGACCCGGCTGGCCGGGACGGCCTACGCCGCTTCCCCCACCTTCTTCATGGCCGAACACACCGGGAGCGACCCGGCGTCACTGCTGCGGGTGCATGACGTGCTGCCGCCGTCCTCCGCCGGCGCGTCGGCCACGAACACCGCGCCGACGATGCCGCCCTTCACCGTCATGGAGAACGACGACGTGAAGGTCACCGCCGTCCTGGTACCGCACGGCGCGGTGTTCCCCGCCTACGCCTACCGCTTCGACACCGACCTCGGCAGCGTCGTCTTCTCCGGTGACACCACTCCCACGCCGAACATCATCACGCTCTCCCGGGACGTGGATGTCCTGGTGCACGAAGCCCTCTACCCGGACGGGCTGGCCACGCTCGGTCTCCCTCAAGCCCTGATCGACCACATCCTCGCCACGCACACGGACGTGAGCGATCTGGGCCGGATCGCCGCCGAGGCCGGGGCGCGCACCCTGGTCGCCACCCATCTCAGCCCCGGGCACCCGGACATCGTCCCGGAATCGACCTGGCGTCGGCGGCTGAGCGACAGTGCGCGCCGCGCCGGCTTCGGCGGCTCGATGCTCGTGGGTTCGGACCTCATGCACGTTCCGCTGCCTCGCCGCCGCACCCACTGAGTCACGTTCGCCCAGCTTCGGTGCGGGTGAGACCCCGCGCCAAAATTCAACCGCCACGGGACTCGAAATCGTCGACAGTCACCTGCTACCGTCTCGCGCACACTAAAACGATCTAGCGACGCCTGCCGGAACCCACCCGAACACCGTGAACCCACCGGCCAACCCCGCTTCAGCCCCCCATCAGAGCGACGAAGGACGCATGCGGCGTCGCAGCCATCGCACCGCCCTTCGTGCCGCCATGACCGAGGAGCGGATCGTGCGCAGAACTTGGAGCCGAGAATGAACCTGACCGCTCATCAGCGCAGCACCTACGAGACGACTCTCCGGCTGGGATTCGAGGCGCCGTTCGTCACCGAGCGCCCGCCGTTGTTCAGCCCTGCCGCCGCGGCCCAGGACATCGCCAACACCCACGGATCGCTCAGCCGGTTCGCCCAGATGCTGATCCCCACGGAGTATGCGGGATGGGCGGAGGAGACCACCGCACACGTCGAGTCGTGTTACGTCGGCGACTGGAGCTCCCTGCACAAGGTCGTCGTACGAGGACGCCAGGCACTGGAGTTTCTCAGCCGGCTGGGCATGCGGAACCTCGCACGATTCGACATCGGCCAGATCAAGCACCACGTCCAGCTGGACGAGAACGGCTGGGTGGCTTCCGAAGGTGTCCTGTGCCGGCTCGGTCCGCAGGAGTTCGTCTACACCGCGGGCAGCTGCGACTGGCTGCTCTGGCAGTTCAGCCAGAGCGACTGGGACGCGGAAGCGGTCGACATCAGCCCCGACCGGTTCATCTTCGGCATCCAGGGACCGGCGTCCCCGCACACCGTGGAGAAGCTCACCGGCGAGCCCCTGAGCGACATCGGCTTCAGCCGCAGCAGGATGGCGCAGGTCTGCGGAGTGCCGGTACGCGTGCTCCGTACGGGCATCTCGGGCGAACTCGGCTACGAACTCCACGGACCGGCAGAGCACGCGAACGACATCTGGGCGGCGATCGTGCACAGCGGCCTGCAGTTCGGGATCAGGCAACTGGGCCTGCGCTCGCAGCCCGTGCAGCACATCGAAGCCGGCATCGCCACCAACGGCCTCGACTATCTGCCCGCCGCCATCCTCTCGCCCGGCGCACCCCGCCAGTTCCGCAGGGCCACGCCCACAGGCAGCTTCGTACCCGCGAACGGTGTCACCGACTACTTCCGCAAGCCTGGCGAACTGGGATGGGGATTCCGCACAGGTGTGCCCGAGCGTGACTTTCTCGGGCGCGACGCACTCGTGAAGGACGCCCGCGACGGCGGCCCCGGGCGCATCCTCATGGGTCTGGTCTGGGACAAGCAGGACGTGACCGGGGTACTCACCTCACTCCTGGAGGAAGGCGAAGCGCCCGACCAGATGGAGATCCCTCGCGGGCGCGGTCCCCACTTCGACCAGATCCTCAAGGACTCCACTCCCATAGGAGTGGCCACAGGACGGACGATCAGCGCGAACCTGCGGCAGACCATCTCGCTCTGCGTCATCGAGCAGGCCTCCGCCGCCCCGGGAACCGAGGTGACCGTGCTCTGGGGCCGTCCGGGCACACCCCAGCGCGAGATCAGGGCGACGGTCACCGCGCTGCCCTTCAAGCCCGACCGCCGACGCACGGACGTCACATCACTCTGACGACAGTGGTGGATGCCAGAAAGTGGGTCCGTGCGTCTACAAAGGACCTTCGCCACCTGTGTTCCGTGACGGAATGCAGCCGGCGCAGCCAGAACTGCTGCCGATGCAGAGAGCGGGAGTGGCTGCGGGCGGACGTGAGTGGGCGCCGGGGCTGAGGTCGAGGTCTTCCTGGGCTCACCGCCGGGGCGGCGATCGGCGTCCCCGTCCATGACGCCTGACGCCCCGCCAGCTCCTGCAGCGCGGCCGGCCTCCTGCGTCGACCTTGTGGTCGACCGGATTCAGGCCGCATGCTCCCGCTGCGCCCGCACCTGTCCAATCCCGGTCGGGCGAGGGCAGGTCGGTGAGGCGCGCGGTCACGTGAATGCCTGGTCGCTGTCGCGGTGTGCGCCCCAGCCGTGCCGGCGCTCGATCTCGATGCGGTCGGCGTCGGCGAGGCCCCCGTCGTCGTATTCCTCGACGACCCGGCCGATCAGGGTGACGTGGGTGTACCAGTCGTCGCCGTCGGTGAGAGTGATGCGCGGGTCGCGGCGCAGGTGCTTCAGACGGATCCGGCCCTCGTCCAGGGAGATCAGGGCCCGGCCGCTCTCCCAGACGTACCAGGTGGGGGTGGATACGGGCGCGCCGTCCGAGCGCTCACGGTGAACTTGTCGGTCATGAGGTCAACTTCCTGCGTCGTGCGGTGTGGTGGCCGGTCGGGTGTGAGTTACTTGGAGGCCGCGCTGACGAGGCCGTCGAGCCAGGTCTGGTGGCCGTTGAGCATGGGGTTGGGTCGCTCGTGCGCCAGGGCCGCGGCGGGCTCGCCGATCTGCGTCTCCTGGGTCAGGATGCGCACCCGGCCGCCGGGCAGGTCCTCCACGAGCCAGGCGTGCAGTACGTCGAGCCGCTCCTCGGGCCCGCCGTCCTGCTTGGCGGTCCACGACAAACGGCCCGGGGCGCCCTCCGTCGGGGCCTGGAACTCGACGACCTGGGCGTCCAGGGGCGGGAAGCCGAAGGTGCCGAAGCTGAAGCGGATGCCGTCCGTCAGCTCGGGGCCGCCGCCCTGCGGGAAGGAGATGTCGGCGACGTTGTCGTAGTAGCCCTCCCACTCGGCGGTGTCGACGAGGTACCGCCAGACAGCGGCGGCGCTCGGTCCGGCCGTGATCACCTCGTTGGAGACGAAGTTGTCGCCGGTGCCGGGCAGGTACTTCTCGGGCCAGTTGATCGCGTTCTGCGCGGTCATGGGGTTCCTCCTGGGGTCTTGCGTACGGGGGTTCAGGCGAACTTCTTGAGCAGCTCGGCGGTGAGCGGGCTGCATCGTGACCGCCGGTGCCGCGGATCGCCGCCGGCCGGCATCCCGACGACGCTCACGACGGTAGGTCCGCCTCCCATCGAAGTACCAATAGGGGATCCGATCCCAGCTATCGGCACTCCTATAGGGAAGACGGACACCGCAGCTACCGCGAAGAACCGGACGCCCGACGCGCTCGAAGCCGCTGCCGTAAGCGTGGTGCGCGGCGTCGGCCTCATACGCCTCCCGGTATGACGCGGTGCCGCCGGACCCGGCAAGGGATGCCGACAGGGTGAGTGTTCGTGCACCGCGCACCCCATGTCTCACACGGCCGGAGGGACACGGCTCGCTCCGTCAGCCTGACCGAACCGGGGCTGCGCCACTCCGAGTTCGCCGCCCGCATTCTGGCGGAGGTCGAGGCGGAGGAAGCCCTCATCGGACACCCGCACGACCGGGCGGAGGGGGCACTGAGCGTCGTCTGCCCCAAGTGGATCGGAAGCCTGCACGTCGGGGACGCCGTCGCCGCCTTCGCCGCCGCGCATCGCAAGATCTCCGTACGGTTCGAACTGGGCGGCCTGTCGGAGCGCACCTACGACTTCCCGGACAGCGGCTTCGACGTCGCCCTCCACACCCGTGACCTGCGGGATCCCAGGTCCGCTCGCCTGCAGAAGACCGCCGTCCAAGGTCTCGGAATCGCCCTGCTCCCCCAGCGGTCGGCCTACGAGGACCTGGTATGACGCCCGGGGTCGTCGACGAACTGCATGCCGAACAGGCGAGTTGACGCAGGCGGCTGCCGCAGCGGGCGTCAGCGCTTGTCGACGGAACGGAGCCGGACACGTGTCGTCACACCGTGCCCGCCCACTTCCGGACGAGCTGTTCGGTGCGCTGAGGTTGCTCCTCGTGCAGGTAGTGTCCGACGCCCGGCCAGTGCTCCACCCGGGAGCCGCTCACGTGCAGAGTGGATTTCTCCCAGTCGGCGGCCTCGGACGATGTCCACACCGTCAGCGCCGGGTGGATGCGGCGGCGCAGGTACGCCTCGCTGGACGGGCGGACGCCGACCGCTTCCGGGTCGGTGTACATGCCCGCGTACGCCTGCGCGATGACGTGGTCCGGGGTGCCGAGCATGGTACGGATGTGAGCGGTGCGCAGACCGGGCGGGGCCTGGGCGGAGAAGGCCCTGGCGACGAAGCCGGCCGCCGCCCGCGACCCGTGCTCCTGGTATTCGGCCAACCGGCCCGCAATCCCGTCCACTTCTGCGCCGTGCGCCCCGTGAGCCGGGTCGAGGGCGACGACCGAGCGGACGAGTTCGGGGTGCCGGACGGCGAGCACGTTGACCACCTGGCCGCCCATCGAATGGCCGACGGCCACCGCCGGGCCGCAGTCAAGGGTCTCGACCAGCGCGGCCAGGTCGTCCGCCATCTCCAGCGGTGTGTTGCCCTGCGCCGGCACCTCGGAGCGGCCGTGGCCGCGCAGATCGGGCACGATCACGCGGAAGCGGTCGGCCAGGGACTCGGCGTGGAGCGACCATTCGCGTCCGTCGCCGCCCCAGCCGTGCACCAGCAGCAGGGCGGGGCCGTCGGCGGGCCCCAGGCTCGTGCAGAACAGGCGGATGCGGCCGAGGTCGATCACTCGTGTCCCTCCCGGAACGTGGCGTACGCGAAGTCCGCGTGCGGGCCCTCGTTCGAGGGCGAGGTGGTCAGGTGGTTGGGCGGGGCCTTCCAGCCCTCGGCGTAGGTGTCGACGACGGTGAAGACGAGGTGGCGGAAACCGTCCTCGTACGACAGTCCGGGCGCCCGGATGCCCCGCAGTCCGGCACGCCGGTCGGGTCGAGCAGTCGCCCGCCGTCCCACACTCCTTCCTGCTCGAAGGTCGAGGTGACGCTGGAGAAGTCGTCGCCGTCGGTCCAGGGCGACGTGCCGGCCGCGACCTTGCTGCGCATCAGAAGGGCCCTAGGTCGGTCCGGCTGTGCAGGACGCCGGGGTGGGTCAGCGCGGTCAGGCCGGAGGTGACGGCGGCGGCCTGACCGGCGCCCGCCAGGGCGCCGGTGCCCGCGATTCCGGCCGCGCCGGTGCCGACGGCGGTCAGTTTGAGGAAGCGACGGCGGTCGGGAGGGACGGGCTGCGGCTCGTTCAAGGGAGGGTCCGCTTTCACTCGGCGTTGAGTGGTCGGGAGAGGGCGGGCCGGTGCGGTCCCCCGTACCGCACCGGCCCGGTCATGGAGCGTCAGCCCCGGTACAGCACCAGGCTGCTGCGCGGGCCGAGCTTCGGACGGTTGCCGGCGCCTATGGTCCTGCCGGTGGCCAGGTCGCGGGCGAGACCGAAGTCCTGGCGGGCGGGGAGGGTGAAGACCTTGTCGGCGCTGGTGTTCATGGCGATGAGGTAGTCGCCGTACTCGCAGAGGTAGAAGGGCGCGCGGCCCACCAGCATGGTCTCGACGCCGTCGAAGTGGACGCCGATGGTGGGGTCGGGAATGTCTTCGGGGACGGGGGCGAGGCGGTAGACGTCGCCTTGGAGGGCCTGGTGGAGGGTGTCGCCGGGGGGCGGGAAGCCGCCGGGCGGGATGTGGGCGGCGCCGGGGTCGTTGATGGCGTAGTCCCACAGGACCCAGTCGCGGACGGTGAAGGTGTCGTCGGTGGTGCCCCCGGTGCGCTGGCGGACGGTGGCCGAGCGCTGGTCGGTGGGGGTGAGGTGGTGGATGCGGGCGTAGTTGTTCACGCCCTGCCTGGCCCGCCAGTAGAGCGAGGCGAAGAGCAGCTCTTCGCCGTTCTTGACGGCCACGCAGCCGTTGTCCTCGTCGGTGACGACGAAGTCGGGCCGGTCGAAGCCGGTCGGGATGCGGGACGGGCGGGAGGCCAGGGACTGGAACTCCGGCCAGTCGCGGGAGAGGAAGCGCAGGGCGTTGAGGCCGACGCGGGTCCAGGTGTGGGTGGCCTGGAGGTGGAGCTGCGGGTAGAGCTGGCCGTCGGCGACCATCTCCTGGGTCCAGCCGACGAGGTCGGGGTCCTTGAAGACCGCGGCGGTCATCACGGGGCTGGAGTCCCAGGCGGTGCGGGAGGCGTAGGCGGTCTCACCGGGGTAGACCTCGTTGCGCCAGCCGATGACCGACTCGATACGGGAGATCCGGCAGCCGTCCTTGTCGACGTCGACCACGCGGAACGCGCCGCGCGCCTTGGAGATCTTCACCATCTGCTTCAGCAGTTCCGGCGCCTCCTGGCCGCCGTACCCGCGCGTGACAGACTCGTACATCATCACGAGCCAGTCCAGGACCTCGCCGTAGCTGCCGACGTAGCCGAGTTCGCGGGTCAGGCCGGTCCTCGTCACCTGGTAGTAGCTCTCGCCGAGCGGCTTGGTGGGGTTGCCGTCGGCGTCCTCCGGGCCGAGGTAGGGCTTGCTGCCGATCGACTGGTACAGGTAGTCGCGGGCCTGGTCCTCGGGCAGGGCCAGCTCCGAGGCGAGGAGTCTCAGGCCTCGGTTGGTCTGGTAGAGGCCGATGGCGCAGATCTGGGCCTGGTTGCTGTAGTGCGGAAAGTGCCGGCGCCAGTAGTCCCGGCTGGACTTGAGCAGGTCGATGTACGCGTCCCCGCGCACCGGCGGCACGGGGGTGGTCGTGCCCGCGGGGGCGACGAGGGTGACGTCGTCGAACCAGGCAGTGCCCGGTCCCGACAGGCGCAGGTGCATCTCCATCTGGGTCGCGCCGGCCGGGGTGGCCAGGTCGAGAGACACGTACTGCCAGTCGTGGGTGCCCGTGTTCGCGTACACCTTGTGGTCGCTGCCGACCAGCTTGCCGTTCGCGTCGTAGAACAGCGGGTCGATGTGCGCGCCGAGGCCGGTGACACTGTCCGTCCTGATCCATGCCCCGTAGGTGTAGGTGCCTTGGCCTATACGGGTCCTGGGGGCGGAGTAGGCGTAGCTGTAGCCGCTCGTGCCGGTGGCCTGGAGTCTGAGGGAGGAGGTGCCGGAGCGGGCGACCGTGGTGTCACGGGCCCAGGTTCCGCCGGCTGCCCAGCTGGGCTTCTGCCAGCCGGTGGGGGTGCCGGCGCCCGACTCGAAGCCGGCGTTGGCGATGGCGTACGGCGAGCCGGTCACCTGGCTTTCCAGGCGGTCACCGAGGTGTTCCCAGAGCAGGGCCAGCACCAGGCCGACCCGGCCGAAGCCCTGCCACTGCTGGTCGGAGCCGGTGAGGACGGTGTCGTCCGTCTTCCATGCCAGGTACCGGCCGTCGATCGCCTGGAGCACCCGCTCAACCGCCTGCGGGTCCTGGTAGGCAGGGCTGCCTGACCACAGATAGCCCTCGGCGAGGGACTGCATCGCCCAGCCGTCCATGGCGGCCGGGGTCGCGGTGGTGAGGAGGTTCTGCTGGTCCTTGTGGACCCGCGCCTTGATGGCGTCCAGGATCTCCTCGCCGCCGGTGCGGGCCTTCGGTTCGGGCGCGGGGCCCTGGACCTCGCCCTTGGGCGGTACGAAGGAGGGGGCGGTGTGGGTGTAGAGGCGGTAGATGCCGCGCGAGGGCGCGGTCATGGTCCGGTACAGCCGGCTCGCGTCCTGGCCGTAGGACCAGATGCGGCCCATCGCGCGGATCTCCAGTGTCACCTTGTCCTTGCCGGCGGTCATCTTCTCCGGCAGCGGCAGGGTGTGGAAGAAGAAGCGGCCCGGGGTGCGCGGCGCGGTGTCGAGGATGTCGAGGCTGTCGACGGCGCCCTGGTCCTCGTAGCCGACCTGCTTGCCCTCGCAGAAGAGTTGCAGGCGCCACATGTTCGTGCCGGACGCGGCCTCCTCGGAGGTGTCGTCGTGGTCGTCGCCCCACAGGCGCACGGTGACGTACGTGGTACCGGTCGGGCAGACGGCGACGTCGAACTTCAGCGTGCCGCCCCAGAAGGACGCCGGATCCGAGGGGTTGAGTACCCGGGCCGGCTGGCCGAGGCCGCCGGTGACCGTGTCGGAGAGGGCGGCGGTGAGGCCGTGCGCGACTTCGGAGTCCGCGTCGCCGAAGACGACGACGTCGAGCGGGGCGCTCTCACGCGAGCGGGGCGCGTCCGCCTCGGCCGCGATGGCGGGCGTGGCGGCCGGCAGACCGAGGGCGGCCGCGGCGGCACCGGTCGCCCCGGCGTACTTCAGGACGGCACGCCGTCTTGGTGCGTTGGGCACGGGTGATCCTTTACTTGAGGCTGCCCATGAGGATTCCGCTGCGCCAGTACTTCTGGAGGGCGAACATGAAGACCGCCAGCGGAATGATCGACAGCAGCGACCCGGTGAGGACGAGCGTGTTCATGTCGCGGGAGGTCTGCGCCTGTTGGACCCAGGAGAAGAGCCCCAGGGTCACGGGGAAGCTGCGCTCGCCGTTGAGCATGAACAGGGGGAGGAAGAAGTTGTTCCAGATGTTGACGAAGTCGAGCATGAAGATGGTGATGCCGCCGGTGCGCATCAGCCTGAGCGCGACCGAGAAGAAGATCCGCGTCTCGCTCGCACCGTCGATGCGGGCCGCCTCCATCAGCTCGGTGGGCACCGAGGAGTCGGCGTAGACCTTGCCGAGGTAGACCCCGAAGGGGTTGATGAAGTACGGGATCAGCACCGCCCAGACGGTGTTGGTGAGGTGGATGTCCGCGAAGACGAGGTAGAGAGGGAACGCGAGCAGGGTGCTCGGCAGCAGTGAGGCGCCGACGATGACGCCGAACAGCGCGCCCCGGCCCCTGAAGTCGAACTTCGCCAGGCCGTACCCGGCGGCGAGTGAGAAGAGCGTCGAACCGGCGGCCCCGACGGTGGAGTACAGGACGGAGTTGAGGATCCAGCGGCCGAAGACCCCGTCGTGGTAGTCCCAGATCGCCTGGAAGTTGTCGCCGAGGTGGTTGGAGGAGAACCACAGGCCGAAGGTGGAGTAGAGGTCCGTCTGGTTCTTCGTCGAGGCGACCAGCAGGAACCAGGTCGGCGCCAGCGAGTAGAGCAGGAAGACGACGAGCAGGCCGGTGGTCAGTGCCACCGCGCGGCGGGTGGGGCGCACTCCCCCGCCGGAGGCGGTCGCGGCATTCGGGGCGCTGCTCATGACACCTTCCTGTTCGTGACGCGGTAGAAGACGAAGGCGAGGCTGCCGGTGACGACCGCCAGGACGAGTGACTCGGCGGCGGCGTACTGGTAGTCGCCGGTCTTGAACGCCCGGTCGAAGATCTCCAGCATCGGGGTGAAGTCGGTGCTGATGGACTCCGGCGCCACGTACCGCAGGAACAGCGGCTCGGTGAACAGCTGGAGCCGGCCGATCAGGGAGAACATGCCGGTCAGCACGAGGATGCCGGTGATGTTCGGCACTTTGATCGACCAGGCGATCCGCCACTCCTTCGCCCCGTCGAGCCGGGCGGCCTCGTACAGCTCGCGCGGCAGCGCCTGAAGCGAGGCCGAGATCAGGATCATGTTGAAGCCGATGCCCTGCCAGGTCAGCAGATTGCCCAGCGACAGGTAGGTGTTGAGGCCGCCGAAGAACGTGACGCTCATGCCGGCCCTGTCCGCGATGTCGATGATCGGGCTCGCGGTCGGGCTGTAGAGGAACAGCCAGATCAGGGTCGAGACCACGCCGGGGATGACGTACGGGATGAGCAGTCCGGCGCGGAAGAAGCGGACCGCGCGGGCCGCGATGCCGTCGAGCAGGAGGGCCAGCAGGAGGGAGATGCCCAGCATCACGGTGATCTGCGCGGCTCCGAAGAGGAGGGTGCGCAGCATGCCGGCCCAGAAGGTGCCGTCCGCGAGGATCGCCGCGAAGTTGGCGAAGCCCGCGAAGACGGTCCTCGTCGGGCCGAAGCCGATGCCGCTGCTCTTCTTCTCGTGCAGGCTCTGGTTGAGGGCGTAGCCGATCGGCACGACGTAGGTCAGGAGGAAGCCGATCAGGAAGGGCAGCATGAACAGCAGGCCCTTGTAGGCTCCCCGTCTCCCGGTCCGGCGGGGGGAGGTCCGTCGGACCGGGGAGTCGGTGGCGACCTTCGCCGGTCGCGTGAGAGTGGACAACGATGTCTCCAAGTGGAGTGCGTCCGTGAGAGGTTGACGGTCAGCTCGCGGCGACGGCCTTGACGCCCTTGTTCTTCAGGTCGGCGAGCACCCAGTCCTGAAGGTGTGTCAGCATCTCCTGCACGCTGAGTTCCTTCTTCATGACCTTGCCCCACTGCTTCTGCATCTCGGAGTACATGGCCGCGTAGTCGGGCCCGTACTGCCACTGCTCACCCACCCGGGAGGCCGCGGTGGTGATGATCTGCGCGCTGTCCGACTTCCCGTTGAACATCTCCGTCGGGATGATCTTGTCGACGTACGGGGAGACGTCCCTGACCGCCGGGAAGAGCCCCGACTTCGACGCGGGGTCGGTGAGCGCGGTCAGTGACTTCTTGCTGCTGGACAGCCAGGCCGCGAACTGGGCGGCACGGTCTGGGTACTTGCAGCCCTTGAGTACGGCGGTGACGTCGAAGTTGCTGGAGGTCTGCGGCTCGGCGGTGTCGAAGACCGGCGCGTCGGCCAGCTGCCACTTCCCCTTGGACTTGGGGAAGTTGGTGTCGTAGATCGGCAGCTGCCAGGTGGAGGTGGTCATCGCGATCGTCCTGCCGAGATCCCAGGTCCTGAAGACGCCCGGGTCGGCGTAGGAGGCGTTGGAGGCGAGGTTGTTGTCCACGAGTTGCTGGACGACGTCGCCGGCCTTGAGCGCATCGGGCGAGGTGAAGCCGATCTCCCAGTGGTCACCGGCGATCTTGTACCACTGGGCGCCCGCCTGCCAGGAGAGGTCGACCAGGGTGCTCGGGTCCTCACCCGCCATGTTGTAGATCTTGACGTTCTTGTCCTTCTTCTGCACGGCCTTGCCCGCGGCGATCAGGTCGTCCCAGGTGGTCGGGGCCTTGATGCCGTACTTCTGGAACAGGTCCGCCCGGTAGGCGGTGAACAACGGAGAGGACCCGGTGGGGATGCCGTAGGTGGCGCCGCCGGGGCTGACCGCGTTCCAGGCGGGGACCGTGTAGCGGGACTTGTACGGGGCGGCGACCTTGGTGATGTCGGTGAGCAGCCCGTCGGCGGCGAAGTTCGCCAGGTTCATCCCGTCCATCTTGGACAGACAGGGGGCGTTGCCCGAGGTGATCGCGGCGCGCAGCTTCTGGTAGACGGTGTCGCCGGCCGCGTTGACGTACTTGACCTGGGTCTCGGGGTGTTCCTTGTTCCACACCGCGACCTGCTTCTGGATCCCCTCGGTCCAGCTCCAGAACTCCAACTGCACGTCGCCCTTGGTGGTCTTGGCCTCCGAGTCGGCGCCGTCACCGCCACCGCAGGCGCTCAGGACGAGGGACAGGGAGAGGGCGGCGGCCGCGCCGGCGAAGGCTCTCGTACGGGTGGTGCTCATCGGTCCTCCGGAGATGGACGGACAGCGCCTGCGGCAGGGGAGGGCACAGGCGACTGGCAACAGAAAAGAGGGAAGACGAAGCGTTAGCTGTAGAAACCGCTTACTGGGGAAGGTAAGACCTCGAAGAGCCGATCACAAGAGGCAGACAATCAATTGTTTCGCCAGGCTTGCCCACAGGTAACGCGATGCCTGCGCCTGAGCTGCGGCCCGGTTGCCCGATCCGCCTCGGGCCCGGCGAGCCCGAGTCCGGACACCTCAAAGGCATCGTCGGACTGACAGCCTTCAGTAGCATTGATACGGAATACGGTTACTACAGCTTCTACCTCGCCAGCCGTCTCTCCGGATGCGGGCCCCCTGCCCGCGTCACAGCTGCCTCGCGCCGTGTTCACCATGGGCCCGATGTACCTTCCTGCGCCGTTCCGACCCCGGTTTGGCCGACGACCGTACGCAGGGGTGTCACCGACGTCGGTTACACCGTTGGCGGGGGTGCCTTGTACAACCCTGGCCTGACGGGACCGCTCGCCGAGAAGGTTGTCAAGTTCACACGGACCATCGCGGTGACGTCCACGCGGAAGCAGTGGGTGCCGCTGGCCCAGCTGCTGAACGCCTGCGACGCGGTGGTTCACCACGGTGGCGCGGGCAGCATGATGACGGCGGCCGACGCCGGGATACCCCAGCTGATCGTGCCGCAGGGCGCCGACAACTTCACCAACGCCGCCGCCGCAGAGGCCCAGGGCTTCGCACTGCGAGCCGAGGACGACGCCGTGAACGGCGAGCTGCTCGACGCGCTCCTGAACGACAAAGGGCTGCGCGAGGCGGCCCTCGCCACCCGGGACGAGATCGCCGCCCTGCCGTCGCCGGCGCACGGGTCGCCGACATCGAAGGCCTCATGGCCGCTCCCTGCTGACCCGGAGCCGTTCGCCCCGGCGGACGTACGAGGCGCACCATCAGGCCGAAGTGCGACGCTGACCCCGGCCACTGACCTCGTACGCGATCGCAGGCGGGGCGCGACCGCACCGGCGAAGGGCCGTCCGAGATGCCGGTGCCCAGCGCCGGTGGTCAGGTCGAGGACGCCGAAGAGCGTCCGTCGGCGGCCGACCCCTGATCGGCCTTCGCCCGCTTCCTACGGGATGCGCTGTCGGCCCAGGGCCGGGGTGGTCCGCTCCTCCCCCTGTCAGCGGCCGACTGCCGGCCACGGACGAGGTCGTGGCCGCCGCCGCCCGACTCCGGGCCGCCCTCGACGACCTGGCGGGAGGCGCACACCGGGCAAGGGTGCTGCGCGCCGACCTCCCTGCGCCGCAGGGGGGACGGTCACCGTCAACGAGCAGGCGCCCGCACTCACCGAGGTCGGCGCCGGGCTCGTGATGGCTCCCTGCACCGGGCCGACTTGCTGGACTCGCTCAGGGCGGCTGTGCCCGGTGAGTGGGTTCGCCTGGGCGCACGCTGCACGGCAGTCGACGCACCCAAGGACCTCGTGCTGCTGCGCTTCGCCGATGATCGCGTCCCGCCAAGTGGTGTAGCGGATCAAGTACTCGGAATGCGCAGGTCATTGCGGCATTGACGCGGTTCAGGGCTGCCAACGGCGTTGACGGCAGCCAGGCCGAGGCGGACATCGTCATAGGTGCCGACGGCGTGCACTTTGCCGTCCGCAGCGCGGTGACCGAGCCCTCACCGCCGGCGTATTCCGGTATCTGCGCCTTCCGACGATCGTGCCCGCCCGAGCCGCACCCGACTTCGCCCCGCGTCGCGCACAGACCCTCTGGCTCGGGCCCGGACGGCACTTCGTGCACTATCCGATGGCTGGTGGACAGGCCGTCCATGTCGTCTCCTTCGCCCCGGCCGGGCCGAAGGAGGCGAGTCGTGGACTACGACGGCAAGTATCGCACCGCTCGGTCTGCGCGAGGGGGTAAGGATTCCTCCCCTGGCTAAGCCATTCCCTGGATGGAATTCTCCCCTTTGCGGGTTCCCACGATGGTGGCAGGTTCGACCCGCGGCCGGCAACCGGGACCGGCCCACGGAGAACATTCACCCAAGCAGGCTGTGGTCGCCAACCCCAGGGCAGTAATTGTTTTCCGAACGTCACCGGAATTCTGCACGCCGATCACTGCGGCGGACGCCCTCTGATTCCAGTGCAGAATGTTTGTAAGTTGCATTCACTTCTCGATGTGCGGTCCGAGCCTCCCTACGACGGCGGATCGAGGCCACGAAAGGGGCACGCGCCATGGTCGAAAATGTTTCGTTCAGGAACAAGGAAGTAGAGATTGCGGGACATCTCCATCTGCCAGAAAACTTCAGCAAAGACAAGAAATATCCGGCCCTCGTCGGAATCCATCCGGCCGGTGGCGTAAAGGAACAGACCATCGGCCACTACGCCAAGAGGCTCGCTGAGCACGGATTCGTCACCGTCGTCTACGACTCCTCCTACCAGGGAGCGAGCGGTGGCGAACCCCGCCTCTTGGAAGACCCGACGACCCGGGTGGAAGACGCTCGCAGTGCAGCCGACTTCCTCACCACTCTTCCATTCGTCGACTCCGAGCGGATGGGGGTCTTCGGCATTTGTGCCGGCGGCGGCTACGCGATCAGCGTGGCCCAGACCGAACGTCGCTTCAAGGCAGTGGCTACGGTCAGCGCAGCTCCCATGGGCGAGGGTTCCAGGGGTTTCCTGGGACATATGTCCCCGGTGGCCGAGCAGATCGGAACGCTGGAAATGGTCGCCCAGCAGCGCACGGCGGAAGCAGGGGGAGCAAAACCTCTCTACGCCCCGTTCGTCCCGGAAACGCTGGAGGAGATCGACGAAAACACGCCGGACCTCCTGCGCGAGGGGTACGACTACTACAGGACGCCGCGAGGTCAGCACCCCAATTCGAAGGGCCGTTTCCTGCTGACCAGCATGGACAAGATGTTCGCCTTCTCGGCGTTCGACCAGATCCCGGAACTGCTGACCCAGCCGCTGCTCCTCATCGCGGGGAGCAAGGCGGACACAAAGGTGTTCAGCGACCAGGCCTACGAGCTTTCCAAGGGGCCGAAGGAGTTGTTCGTCATCGACGGTGCAACTCATATCGCGCTGTACGACGTGCCTGAGTACGTGGACCAGGCGGTCCCCAAGATGGTGGAGTTCTTCGCCGTCCTCTAGTGGTTCACAACGCGTACAAAGACTTTCGAGGAGCCCGATCACCATGTCCCATTCGAACCGCACCACGATCGCCATCGCGTTTCATTCGGGCTACGGCCACACAGCTGTCGTCGCCGAAGCCGTGGCGCGTGGCGCGGCGGGAGCCGGGGCTGAGGTCGTCTCGATCTCCGTGGACACCATCACCGACGAGCAGTGGGCGCAGCTGGATGCCGCGGACGCGATCATCTTCGGTGCCGCCACGTACATGGGTACCGCCTCCGCGGCCTTCCACGTGTTCGCCGAGGCGAGCAGCAGGCGCTGGTTCTCCCATGTCTGGGTGGACAAGCTTGCCGCGGGCTTCACCAACTCCGGTGCCAAGAGCGGCGACAAGTCGTCCACCCTGGGCTACTTCGCCACGTTGGCCGCCCAGCACGGCATGCACTGGATCAGCCTGGGTCTGCTGCCGGGCTGGGATTCCACGACGGGCAGTGAGGACGACATCAACCGGCTGGGCTTCTTCATGGGTGTCGGCGCCCAGAGCCCGACCGACGCCGGTCCGGAAGCGGTCCACAAGTCGGACATCGCCACCGCGGAGCACCTGGGTGCGCGCGTCGCGCGCCAGGCCGCGGTCTTCCGCGCCGGGCGGGCCGCTCTCGCCGCCTGATCACCAGGCTTTCTTTCCGTATCCGATCCACCACCCCCCTCAAGGAGCAAACCCATGTCCGACTCCCCGAACCTCGCCCTCATCCGCCGGCTGTATGAGTCCGGAATGGCCCCGGAGGTCACCAGCGAGGTCATGGCCCCCGACCTCGTGTGGGACATCACCCCGGGCTTCCCGAACAGCGGCGTGTACCACGGCTGGGCCAGCGCGGCGAAGGACTTCTTCGGCTGGATGATGTCCCACCACGAGTCCTTCGGCGCGGTGCCCGAGGAGTTCTACGCGGACGACGACAACCACGTCTTCGTGTACGGGCACTACCACGCCGAGACAAAGACCGGGAACAAGGCCGACGTCCGGTTCATCCACCTGTGGACCATCCGCGACGGCAAGGTGGTGAGCATGCGGCAGGCCGCCGACAGCCATGT